>JASFUW010000135.1:0-11512 GCA_050050135.1 Phycisphaerae bacterium | reverse complement strand
TAGCCGGGTGGCCAACCGAAGGCCTGGGTGCAATCGCTGTCCTGTTGGCATGCACTCGTGCAGCAGTCGTCGTCGGTGCAACCCAGGGCGTTCTCCTCGCAGATGAGGTTCTCGCCGGCGCAAACGCGAGCAAGGATGGGGTTGCAGGCGAACCACGGCTGGCATCGGGCCTGGCCTGAGGTCGAGTAGTGCTCGCAGTACGTCTCGTCATCGCCGTACCAGGGCGCGGTGCCGCAGGTTCCCTCGGCGCACTGCCACGGCGGCGGTCCGTCGTTCTCGTCCCAGCAGAAACCGATGCCGGGGCCGGTCTCCTCACCGAAGCAGCCGAGCCCGTTGTCGAGGTTCTCGCAGTCGGACTCCGAGCTGCAGGAGCAGCCGATGCCGGTGCTGACCTCCTGGTTGCCGGACTGGCACGCTTTGCAGACGCCCCACCCGTTGACGTTCACACAGACCATCTCGCCTTCGCCGGCATCATCGCGGCAGTAGTAGAGGTTGCCCTGTTGGTCGGTGAAGTCGCCGTCGGGATGGAACTCGCCCTGGAAGTTGAAGGGATCGATGCGTGCGTACTGGTAGTCACCGACGTCGGTCCTGGCGCATGGTCCGCCGAGGCAGTCGCCGTCTGCAAAGCAGAGGGCGGGGTTGTTGTCGCAGTCTTCGGCGGTGTATCCGCAGTTTCCGTAACTGGCGGGGGGGATGTTGCTTTGCCCGCCGGAACAACCGGAGGTGTCGATCGTGCCGCAGTTCGCGACGCAGTTCAGGTCGCCCATCGCGAACCCGTAAGACCCACAGCTCGACCCGCCGAAGTCGGTGCCGTCACAGGCCTCGCCGCCCTCTTTGACGCCGTCGCCGCAGCAGGGGAGTCCCTGGGGAAAGACATCACGCTGACCGCCACCCGAGGGTTGAGCACCGTCGCGCCCGGCGCCGCCGATGGTGAGGGTCATGCCGGAGCCGCCGCCCTCGACCGGAGGCCAGAAGACGAACGGGTTCGGCGGCCAGTCGATGTTGCAGACGCCGTGGTAAATGAAGTCGTCCAAAAGACCGTAGGCGGTGCTGCAGGTGTAGTATTCGGGGTGACTTTCGGGCAGGGACTCGGCGTCGACGCATTTGCGATCGCGGCGCTGGTTGACCGCGATGAAGATGTCGACGCCCGCTGGAAAATGACACCGATGTGTCACCAATTCCCCGAAGTTGTCCGAAAAATCGCCGAGGCACGGATCGTAGGAGGGCAACTTGTACGTGTTTCGCGCTACGCATCTGCTGCTTCCGGTCGGGCCGAGGCATCGTTCGCCGAAGAAACAATCGGCGTCGCTGTTGCAGGAGCGGGTGGTCCGCACGCCGCCGCCGAGCTGCAAGGCCTGGGAGGAGGTGCCGTCCAGGGAACCGTTGTGGGCGACGAAGGTCGACCAGTCGCAGTTGCCGTTGGGGCAGCGGGTCTCGCCGTATGAGGGGTTTGTGCCGGACTTGTTGCCCACCCAGAATCGGGACATGTATTCGAGATACACTTCCGCTTCGGTCGCCAGGCCGCCGCGTCCGCCAAGGCGTTCCCACTCGCTGCGTGCGTAGGGCAGGAGCGTCAGCGGGTCACCGAAGTCCCAATCGAAGCGTTCGTCGCCTGAGATCCAATCGCCGAAGTTGCAATCGCTCCCGTCCCAGGTGCAGTGTGCCCGCTTATCGTCCCAGGCGAGGGGATAGTACGTTTGCACGGATTGCACCCAATGACGATAGATCGGCTCCGTTTCTTCTCTGAGCCGAAGCACGGTATCGCTGAAGAGCATGCCCTGGTCCGTTGCCTGGCCGTCGAGCGGGAGGCCCAGCGCGTCCTGGAGGAAGGCTTCGAGCGCCGATCCGGTGTGGAGGCCTGGTCTTCCTGCTTTGCCGGCGAAGGATTGACCCGAGACGTGCTCTGCGATCAGCGAGATCATCTCGAAACCGGTGTTCGAGTAGCGGTCGACGTCGCTCGGGTCGGCGAGCAGGCAGCTCCCGCCGCGCAAGAGTAATTGCTCTGCGACCGTCGGGCGGCGGATGAAGAAGCCGGGTTCGATGGCGGCCAGGGCGGCGTCGAAGCTCGGGAACTCGTCGTCGAAACAGCCGGAGGGGAATCCGCATTCGGAGGTCAATGCCGCCTCTTCGTCCAACCAATCGGCCTCGGAGACCAGGTCGCGCAGAGTGTCTATGCGTGGCACTAACACGCGGGTCGGGCTGGCGCCTTCTCGGGGCAGTCCGGAGGTGTGGAGGAGAAGGTGGCGAAGTCTGACGGCGGTCCAGCGACTGTCGGCGGCGAGGCCGAGGTCTGCGCAGGACGTTTCCGAGATCGTGCAATCGAGCCCGCCGAGGCCTTCCGGGCAATCGACACAGACACCGAGGTCGCCGATCACGGGGACGCAGTCGCCTCCGTACGGGCAAGGGTCGTCGTCACCGCAATCAGGAAAAAGCCCGGACGCCGACGCGAGTTCTACGGGCGGCGGTTCGTCACCGCAAAGGACGGCGCGGACGTCCTCGGGAAGCAGGTCCCAATTTGGATCGCAGAGTCTCATGGACTCGATCGAGGTGTCGGTCGGCTCGGGGCCGAGCAGGCCGCTCTCGCGGATTACTTTTCGGAGCACAGCGGCGCCGACCGTCTTGGAACAACTCGCGATGCGGAAGGGTGTGTTCGGCTGGACGGGAGTGGGTGGTGGCAAGGGAAGGTCCGGGTAGAAGTCGGAGACGTCATATACATCGCCGCATTCTTCGAGATAGTCGGGGTCGTCGGTCGGTGCGCCACTCAGATTGCCGAACCCGCGAAGGTGGACAACCTTGCCGAAGAAGCTGACCCCGAGCACGGCTGCGCCGACGCATCGCTTGCGCATGAAGCTGCGCATCATGTCGTCGAGCGGTTTGAAGGCGGCGTTGGCCTGGCCGGTGGTCGGGATGCCGCCGAAGGTGTCGACCGTCAGGTAGCGGGTTGCGCAATGATCGGGGAACGACTGGGTGCAGACGATGATTTCCACGAGTTCCGTACGGCCGTCTCCCGGGTCCGAGGGTGCGATGTACGTGACCGTGTCTCCCAACCTGGCGTCGAGCAGGCCGGGGCCGCGAAGCTCCCAGGTGAAATCGGTCGCGATCGCGCCGTCGCCGAAGGGGGTGATGCTGAGTCGTCGGCTGTCACCGCGGCGAATCGAGCTGTCGGTTCCGCTGATGACGACGCGTGTCGGCGGTCGCAACGTGGACGAGGTCGTTCCGTTTTCGCAGTACTTACCGCTGGCGCCGGCGTCGCAGATACAGATGATCTGGTCGTCGCCGACGGCGCAGTCGCCCTGGTCCGAGCAGCGACGTTCGCGGCATTCGGTGCCCAGGATGCAGACCTGGTCTCCGCGGCCGGTGGCGGTCGGGCCCATGGGTTCGTAGCCGACCGCGCAGCGTTCGCAGAACGCACCGGCGTAGCCGGGATCACAGTGGCAGGTGGGCACGCCGTCTTCATCCTGACAGAGGCCGTGACCGGAGCAGCGATCGGGGTCGCACGAGCCCTCGTCGACGCAGACGAACTCGTTCGGGTCGGGCGGCTGGAGGCTTGCGGTGTCGATGTCAGGATGGGTGGTGGCGCCGGACTCATGGAACACCCGCTTGCCACTCGGACATTCGACCGAGCCGGAGCATGGGCCGGTGAAGCGGCGCATGAATGCGGCGACGTCCTCGAGGTCCAGATCGGGTTCGGGGTCGAAGTTGAACGCTTCGATGCAATCCAGCGTGGTCAGGGGCCAGGCGGGATCGACGTCGGCGTCGGGACCGGAAAGGCAGGCTGAGAACGCTTCCCAGTCGCGTGTGTCGAGGTCGCCGTCAACATCGTAATCCGCTTTCAAAGACCCAGGCGGTGCGCAGGGGACGACGTTTGCACCGCTTACAGCGGCCAACGGGGCCAAGCACAGGCTGAGCACAGAAAGTAACCACAGTCGATTCGAGGCGCAATTCTTCAATGGACTGAGCTCCCCTTCCGCGCGTTTGGCGCGGGCCGCCTCGTTCAGCGCCTGATCAACGCCTTGAAACGGTGATGTTGTTGTTCATGTCTGGCCCCGGCCCGAACAAGCCTGGAAGGCCAACTGGTGATTCTAGCGAAGTTCGCGGCGGTCTTTCAATACGCCGGGTCGACGGGTTCGTGCGCGGGCGGGTTTCGCTGCGCACGGGGCGGTGGTGAATATGGGACGTGGTCTGATCGCTCGTGCTGTTTCCGGAGAGGTGTCTCGAGGTTCGGGTGGCATCCCGGTGCGGCGGGATCGCGGCTCGGTTTTGCCAAATCCCCGCTCCCTGACGGTCGCGGCTCGGTTTTGCTGAGTCCCCGCTCCCTGACGGTCGCGGCTCGGTTTTGGTAGATGTTCGTGCCGTTCTGGATGCGGCGCTAATCCGCCGGTGCCTTGGAGGTGTGATCGTGAACGATCACCCATCGCCCGGCGTGTCTACGAAACACGAGCGTGAAGACGCCGCCGATCGGCTCGGCGCGGTGCAGTTTCCACCGACCGAGAACCAGGGCGGCGTCTTGACCGAGCGTCGTGATCTCGAGTTGGCTGAACGTGAGGTGCCCCATGGCCTCACGGTTCGGATAACGGCGGTGGTAGTTCGCCAAGGTCGGCTCCCAACCGCGCGTGACCCGCCCACCCGAGCTGAAGGTCAGGCCCGGTGATCGGTCGTAGGCGTCCATGAAGGCGTCGATGTCGCCACGGTTCCAGGCGTCCGCCTGCCGTTCGAGTATCCGTGTGATTCCATCCCGGCCGGGCGGGTGTCTGAGCGGCAAGTGACAGCCGGCGCAGGCGACGGTCGTTGCCACGATCAAGATAAGGCACCGAGTCGGAGCGGTTCGCATGAGTGCACCGTCCCTCACAGTAGTCGGTCTTCTGGGGACGAATGCATAGTCCATGGAACCCGGCCAGTCAACCGCGCCGGAAAACCGCAGTCGGAAATGAACACGAGGACTCGCGGCCGGAGGGCGGGAACGTTCCGGCCGCCGGCCGCGACTCTCACGACCGCAATGCACCGATGACATTGATCCGCTGGATATTCTCTCTCGACCTGTCAATTCCGTGGGTTTTCCTCGTGCAATCTTCGCAGGGACCACAGGTAGTCCAGGTGCCTTCTGCGCTCGTACTACTTATACTCGTGGCGTGTCGAGGTTCGGGCCCTGCGACTCGCAGGAATACCGATCGGTTACTGCCAATCGGGCAACCTTGTCGGAGCGTGCGCATCTCGGGGCATGCTCCCGTTGGAATCCCTTCTACACGATGAAGGTTTGGCTGACCGATTTCAACAGCTGGAGTCTCTCGGGGCACACAACCCAAACCCGGCGGCTCACGGACTCCTCCCTCAATACCAGATCGTCACTTCGGGTCCAAGTGCCTTGTTATGCACTCCACCTCATGAGGGGTCGTCACGGCTGAGGGGTACGTCTCCTCCGTGGGGTCGGGTGATGGTCCTCGCACCCCTTCTTCCGCTCCCCCTCCCGAAAGATCGACCACATGTAATCCACCCGCATCAAGTTATTAAAGTACCGGTCGTCCACCGGATAAGGGCACGGCGGCACGTAGGAAAGTGTGGCATCCAGACACCAGGCGGCTCGTTGGTGGCACGACAAGCAGTTGGAGTGGATTCCGTCCACCATCCCAGCCTCCAACCACGGATTGAAGGTGATGTTCGGACCTCCGTCCAATTCGCGCGGTGTCCACCCGCTGAAAGTCACGTCCATAAGGTAATTGGGCCAAGGGTCCTTAAGATCCTGGGGGCGGTTGGCAGCGAAGCGACCATAGTTGGGTTGGTCGTGCCACCAAAACGTCATCCAGACCCAGTCATCCAGTTCCTTCGTAGCGACGTGGAGGCCGACCAGAGCGAGCATGTCGTCATCAGCGCAGTTCTCTCCCAGCACGTCGCAGAACATGCGCTGAAGTTGCTTCCAAGTGTCAGCGTCCTCGCAATCGTGCGGGGTAATCGGGTGGACGTAAAATCGGTCGATCGGGACGGTCTCGACCACAACGGACGTCTCTTGTCCTAACCGAGGCCCATTCCACCAGGCGGGCGGAACCACAGCCGTGGGAACCGAAGGTCCACTGTTCGGGTCGATGGTCAAGAGCCGCCGCCATGTGGAGAAACCGTTTCTTGGAGCAACTGGGCGATTCGTTCCACACCGCCTCTTCGCTTTCGGCGTTCTGGTACCGCCAGGGTCCGTATGTCTCGGGACACCGTCCCACACTGGGATACAGCTTGGTGCTCCCCGCTTCACAGGCCACCAGATCGCTTTCACAACGACCGCGTCTCTCGGAAACGAGGCGATGAACTTGTGCCCGCCTTTTACCCGAAGCTGATCGAGGCAAAGAGGTTCATACAGTTTCTGGTCGCGCACGTGCTTGCGTGCGCTCGGATGGAAGTGTACGCTCTGCGCGAGACTTCGTTCGACGGCAGGGGCCTCGTCCTTCTCCAATGGCTCCAACTGCGGCGGCGACTCGAGTGCCAGGCCCCGGAGTTGTTGTTTCGGCTTCCCTTGAGGCTCACACGGGCGTAGCGGATCCTCTGGTGGGACGCGGGTGTACACTTCCTTTGCCTGTGGCCAAGTTTCCCAGCGAGCGCGACCACTGATCTCATCGGTAATTGACATCAGCGTCTTCCACGCGTGTACGCGCATAGCTGCCTCGTCTTGGGTGTCGCGCAATAGCTCCAACTTGCGCCGCTTCTCCTCACCATCTGTGGTCGCAGGCACCTGCGCCATCACCAACCGCCCGACCATCACCACGGCGCAAGCGGCGGGAACACACAGCGATTTGCCCATGTTCATCTCCTTCCACCTACACCTCTTGCATGGCAAGGCGCATGGTTACGCAACCGTAGCACTTGTACGTATACCTCGTCCCGCTATATTCGCCATCCACCATATGGGATTTGTAGGCAGAATCAGTGCTGACGAACGCCGACACTTCGTGTTGCCCACCCCCTAACGGCCGGTACGGACTAGTTGCTTCAACGAACGGTATCTTGATCGAGGAATTGCCGCTCGTCGCCTGCAGTTGCTTCTCGCACAGCTTGCGCGCTTCTTCTGCCGCTTTGCCAGCATCCGCCCCCTGCACACTAGTGCCGACGAGACTGGCACGTACCGCGACGAGCATCGCCTCGGTAACACCAAGCTTCCCTGCGACCTTACGACCGGCGTACAGCGGACTGATGCGTTGAGGCGGCTCCTTCCCCTCGGTCCCTCCAGACTCGTAAATGCACCCAGCGATGAATTCGAAACTCGTTATCGTCCATTTCATTGTTGCATCCTCCATAATCTCCAATGTGATTCACATACATGGATACCAGCTTTACGACCGTTGCGATTGCGCGCTACGTGCGCAACGAAATCCATTCATATACGAATACGCGCTCATTGGATATGAGCGGGTATACCCGAGTGGCGTATGGGCGGGGGAATCCGACCATCCGCGGCCCATGATGACGACGTCTCGCTTGGGCAGCTCGATGCTTGCTGTCAACTCTCGAACGTTCCCGAACGCGTGCAGGAGCGCGCCGACGCTCGTAGCCGGATCGGCGTGCGCTACGGGGGAAGTATTCCGGGAGTAAAGTTCGTACAATGTCCGTTTGTTTGGCGACTGAAGTTGCTCACGAACCTCCGGGGGCGGCATGCGTATTGACGGACCGTCTTCCAGACGATCTCCCCAAGCGTAGGCCCGACCTTCCGGGCCACGTGTCGCGGCCTGCCACTCGAGGGCGGTCGGCAGGCGTTTGCCACGCCAACGTGCGTACGCCTCCGCGTCTTCGAACGTGACATTGACAACGGGATGATCTGCGAGACGCTCGTCGAACCCGAACTTCTTCCAATGGTCCGGCTGCGGATGTCCGGTCGCATCGACAAAGGCGTTATACTCGCGATTGGAGACTTCGCGGCGGTCGATGTAGAACGCCGGGAGGGACACTGTACGTTCCCGGACCAGCCCACCGGTTTCCGTCGCGCTCCATCCGATGAGGTAGGCTCCGGCCTCCACGAAGACCTCGTCTGCAGACGCGGATGTTGTTGGATCACGCAGGAATCCGTGTCGAACGTTTGGGTCCCAATCCCAGTTGCCGCTCGGGCGCGGCGTGGGTGAGGCATGGGCGATGAGCCGGCGGAAGTCGTCGCGACCGGGATCGAGAAGCAACGTGTTGAATTCGACGGACGAACCGCGGTCCGGGTCGAGAACCGTGATCCTGTACCGCCCCAACGGCAGCCAACGGTTGACCACCGGTGTCGTGCCCAACAGGCCAGGCGTCGGGTAGAGTTCGAACGTGTCCGTATCCACACGCTGCGCATACACGAGTGCAGCGGGCAGGTCAGACTGCACGTTGAGCCAACCAAACGTCGCGCCGCGCGCGGCGCGGACCTTCAAGCCCAAGCCCCCGATCGCGAGGAGCAATACGACGCACGTTGCAGCCGCAAGGAGAAGGCGGTGTTGTCCGATCCAATGCCGGGTGCGACGCGCGAGGCTCGGCGGGACCGCCAGGATCGGGCGATCCTCGAGAAAGCAGCGCAGGTCGGCTGCCACGTGTCCGGCGGTCTGGTAGCGATCCGCCGGTTTCTTTTCCATGGCCTTCTGACAGATCACCTCGATATCACGCGGGATGCCGGGATCGATCGTACGAAGGCGGCTCGGGTCTTTCTCGGTTACCGCCCTGAGAATCTCGGTGTGCGTCGACCCGTCAAACGGACGTCGCAAGCAGACGAGCTCGTACAGCACGACGCCCAGGGAAAAGACGTCGCTCCGCTGATCCACGCGGGTGTCCGCGATCGACGCCTGCTCCGGGCTCATGTAGTGGCACGTACCGATCAGCGTCGTGATCTTGCTGTCCTTATCCTTCGCGAGGTGTCGGGCGATTCCGAAGTCCGTGAGTCGCGGACCCTGCACTCGGTCCAGCAACATGTTTGACGGTTTCACGTCCCGGTGGATGATCTGTTCCCGGTGGGCGGCCTCCAGTGCCTCGGCGATGACGCTGACTGTCTCGGCTGAGGTTCGGTGCCACGCTTTCAGCTCGGCGGTGCCGGTACGTCCGGTGCGCCGTCCGCGCTCGGCTTCGATCGCCTGGGCGACGGTCGGACCGTCAACATATTCGCTGGCGATGTAATGTGTCGTCCCATCCGACCCGAATTTGTAAACGGGGACGATGGCGGGATGCTTGATCGCGGCTGTGCTCCGCGCTTCGGAACGAAAGCGGGCGAGGGCCTGCTCGGAACTGGTCAAACCCGGGGCGATGACCTTGAGGGCAACGCGGCGTCCGAGGATCAGGTCTTCGGCGAGATAGACGACGCCCATCCCCCCCTCGCCGAGCCGGCGAACGATCTGAAACTCCTCGATGCGCGTCAGGGATTCGGGCCCCGCCTCTCGTTGAGCGGGAGGGACGGCATTCAATATTTCACGCGTCACCGTCTCGTGATGGCGCAGCAAGCCCTCAATCCGCTCGCGGGCGGCGTCGTCCGGGCACGCCGAGCGAAGGTACTCCTCGCGCTGTTCAGCGGGCAACTCCAACGCTGCCAAGAACACCGACTTTTCATCCCATTCGGACGACACCGACTCAGCACTCCCTGGGCACACCACCCGTTACAAGCCGAAATACCGAAACCACGATGCGCGTTTTCTCGATCGAGCCGGCGAGACGGATCGCCGCCGCGTTATGACGGGTCACGGGTCAATCGCTCGTGGAGCCAGGCCTTGGCGTAGCTCCAGTTCCGCCGCACGACGGCCAGCGTCGAGCCCATAATCCCGGCCGTCTCCTGGAGCGTCGCCCCGCAGTAGAACCGAAGCGCCACCACCTCGGCGGCTTCGGCGTCGTGCCCCGAAAGCTCATGAAGTGCCACACGCAGGTCGGAGAAGTCCAGGGTGGACGAAGGGATTTCGGCGACGAAGTCCGTGAGGGGTTCTCTGACTCCTTTGGGCTGTCGCTTGACGGCCAAGTCGTGCCGTGCACGTTCGACCCATTCATCTTCCATCGCGCGGCAAAAAAGCCTGAAGAAATGGCGTCGACTGGCAGCGTCGAACGCATCCCGCTCGAGGAGCCGCCGACACGCATCCTGAACCAACGTCGTTGCCTTCGGTGCGCCGGGGGCCCGGGCACGTCGCGCGAGAATGCTCTGGGCGAGTTGTTTCAGGTCCGGGTAGACGACGCGGAACAACCGGTCCCAAGCGCTCGCGTCACCGGCGCGAGCGTCTCGAATCAGTAGGGTAATCGTACCTGATCGTTCCTGTTTCGTTGGCGGCATTTCAAGCGCACACGTGTATGCGTTTTCGCACACCCAAGTTCCGAAGCGGACGTACCGCGTTTCGTCGGCGATCGCCGAAATCAGTTGGGCGGGCGTGGTCTGCGTATTTGCGAGTAATAACCAGCCCGACACCAAGATAACAAGACCGACCCATTTTGGCCACGGCCGATCCCCGCGGGACGACGGAACCGGCTTTCACGGGTCGCAGAAGCGACATCTGCACGCATGCGACCTACCCAGTGCACGGCTGCAGGTCGGAAAGGACACTGCGAGCGGGATGCGGTCGCGGCTCCAACAGAACCGTAACTCGGGGGCATTAGCACCATCCCGGCGGCGGGAACGTCCATGCAAGCCGCTCGGGGCATGAGCCGTGAACGACGCAGTGCCGCGTCGGGCCGTTACCGAGAGGCTGCGTGGGGAGCGTGGGCGCGGGCCGCCAAGCCTCACATCTCTTGGAGAGATTGCGAGGAGTCGCTTCCACGGTTGCGGGTTTTGCTGAAACCGGTTGTCGTCGACAGAAGGGACTACAATCGGTGTTCGCCGTTTGGGGCGGAAGTGCGACGCTGCGAAATCCGTCTGCAGAGGCCGCCGCACGGGAAAATTGGTACCGGCGTCCGGGAATCACTCCGGGCTTGGTGTTTCGATCGCTCCGCGTCCGACCCGTGGGGCTGAGCACCCGATCGCCTCGCGCGCTTCGAGCGCGAGGCCAAGACGCTCGCGCAGCTCAATCATCCGAACGTGGCCGCGATCCACGGCGTCGAGGAGGCGCACGCTGAACCGGCCAATCGGGAAGCTAACAATCTCGAGACTCTCCGATCTGCCTTCGAGCCCTCAACATCGGGTGATCGCGTTCATCTATTCGCGGGCGCCATGGACGCAGTTTGAGACCGGAACAACTTGTTTCTGGTCGGTGGCTCCGTTGATCGGATACCAGAGAAGCACTGGAGCCGCATGTCGATTCATGACGTCGACACGCGGCCCGTGCTTGGCACATCTGTCTAGGATCGGCACTTCAGTTCTTGAGCGCCGACAAATCGGCCCCGTGATTGATGTGATACGCCTGCGAGTCGATGACCAGCGCCGGGACGGATCTCACGCCCGCAGCTTCAGCCTCCGGAATACGGTTGGCGTGCTCGCCGAGGTGGACGATCTCCACATCGAAGCGGCCGCGATCAAGCCCCTCGGCTACAGTACGCTCGGCGTCGACGCAAACGGGACAGCCGGCGTGATAGAAAGTTACCTTTGTTGGCATGCTTGAACTCCTTAGTTGGTGAA
>JASFUW010000134.1:0-11597 GCA_050050135.1 Phycisphaerae bacterium | reverse complement strand
GAGTTCGGGTTCGACCAGGGGTTTCTGTACTTCGACGACCGGGATCGGATCGCACTGGACACCGCCGTTCCGAACGTTCCGGTCCCCTCGCTCTGGCTGCACCAAGCCTATCTTCGACTCGTCGGGTCCGACGGCTACCATTATCGATACGCTGATCAGGTCAACCAGAGCGTCGTCCGCTGGTTGGCCGATGCCCCCGACGCCCCGTTATTCCTGTTCATCAACTATATGGACCCGCATGAACCCTACCGCCGCCACGCCGAGTACGACGATCGACTCGAGCTCGAACCCATGCCGCGAATCAAGCGATGTCCGCGCAACGCCCCTGGATTCGCGGAGGTTGCCCGGCGACTCGAACCGTACCAGCTCGATAATTACGACAGCGAACTCGCCTTCACGGACGCCCACATCGGAAGGCTCCTCGACGTGCTGAAGCGCGGCGGGCGTTATGATCGGTCCCTGATCATCGTTACGGCGGATCATGGCGAGGCTTTCGGGGAGCACGGTCATAGAGGACACGGCACGTCACTCTATGAGGAGCAGATTCACGTTCCATTGATGGTGAAGTATCCACATGGAGCGCGGTACGGTGTCGAGCCCGCGCCGTTTTCGTTGGCCAAGCTCGTCCCGCTTCTTATGGACTCTCTCTCGCTGGACGGGGCGGTCGCCGGTCGAGAATCGATCCCGGTGGGCGGGGCGCCGCAGGGGGCTGTCGCGGAGGTGCGTGTGAAGCCGAACGACCACGCAAACCGGAAGCGAACCGATTTGCTGCGATCGGTCACGCGAACGGATCATCTGAAAGTCATCGAGAGCAAGCTTCGCCCGACGGAGGTCTACGATCTGGCTAGCGACCCTCACGAGGCAGCCAATCTCATTGAGGTCCAGCGCGCGGTCGCGGAGTTGACGGTTCAATATCTCGAGCGGTGGGCATCGAACGCCCAGAGCGTCCAGGAATCGGTCGACGACGCGGCTCCCCTACCGCAATCCGCCATCGCCCGCCTTCGCACGCTGGGATACATAGGCCCGTCCGGGTCGCCCACCTCGGATTGATGCGCGGCGCGTTGCCCAATCCCGATCCAACCGCCTCAGGTATCCGTCGGAAGGGCCCCCACCGGGCATGTGGCCTGACTTCGTCTACTCGTAGTTGGGTGCCCGGCCCCAGTGGAGTTTGGTGACGAGATTGTGCCACCTTGCGTAGAGGGGGTTGTGGACAAGGAGGAAGTCGTGGTCGAAGCGGCGGATGGTTAGGCGGTCGCCGGTTTCGAGCGGGCAGGAGACCTGGCCGTCGATGATGGCGGTGGTTCCTTCGTTGACCTCGGTCGCCACGATCTCGATGACCGACTCCCGCTCGATGACCAGCGGCTTGTGCGTCAGCGAGTGGGCACAGAGCGGCGTCAAGATGATGGCATCGACGCCCGGCTGCATGATCGGTCCGCCCGCCGAGAGATTGTGCGCCGTCGATCCGCTGGGCGTACAGGCGATCAGGCCGTCTCCGCCGAAACCGCTCAGGTGCTCGCCGTTGATCGAGACGCCCAGCCTGACGATCCTGAAGGGCGGGCCGGCCTGGATCACGCAGTCGTTGATCGCCAGACTCGTGTCGCGGACGCCGCCGTCGTGCTGCACGGTGATCTGCAAGACCGTGCGATGGCTGATGATGGAATCGTCGCCGATCGCCCGCTCGAAGACCTGCCGGAGTTCGTCGATGGAGAACTCCGCCAGAAAGCCGAGCTTTCCGACGTTGACCCCGATGAGCGGTATCTGGTGGGCACCGAGCGAACGGGCGACGCCGATCAACGTGCCGTCACCGCCGAGAATGATGACGCGCTCGGCGCCGGCTTTGACGGCCTCCGATCCGTCGAGCGTCAGACTGGTGCCGACGACTCGGCATCGGGTTTCCGCGAAGGCACGCAGTTGCTCGAGCGCCTTCGCGGCATCCGGCTTGTCCGGATTGGACAGGAGGAAGACGCGGCGCTTTTCAGAGACCTCGGACAACGGCTTGTTCTCTCGATCCATGATCGGTTCGCCAGGAACCGACCGACGCGGGCTACGTGCCCGGGTAGACACCCGCCCGGCTGGCTGTCATGAGCGTGTCACGGTAGCGGTTGGCGGCTGGGCCCGACGCTCGGAGGCGTTCGACTGAGCTTAGCCGAGGTCGCTTCCGTGTATTGCTCGTCGTCATCCAAGCGCCGCTCGCCGCCCTCCAACATCGACTGGACGGTCGCGGCGATTCCGGAAGCATCGATCCCACACTCGGCCAACTGCCCCGCGCGCGATCCGTGAGCGACGAAGCGGTCCACCGGCATGCCCAGGCGGACCATGCGCGATGCGTCAATCCCCAGTTCCTGCGCCGTCTCCAAGACGGCGGAGCCGAACCCGCCCGCTCTGGAATGATCCTCGACGGTCACCACCGGTTTGCCGGCGGCAAACGCCTCGGCCACCATGTTTCGATCGATCGGTTTGGCGAATCGCGCGTTCACCACGGTGACCTCGATGCCGGTCTCCGTGAGCATTTCGGCAGCCGCCAAGGCGTAGATGGTCGTCACGCCGTAACACAAGACGGTCGCATCGGGACCTTCGCGGAGCGGCCGCGCTACGCCCAACTCGAACGGGGCACAATGTTCGAGCGGCTGCGGAACGTTGTCGCGCGGATAGCGGATCGCACAGGGCCGATCCAGCGACAGGCCAAACGTCATCGCCTCACGCAGCTCCAACTCGTCGCACGGCGCCATCAGCACCATGCGCGGGAAGCCCCTCAAATAGGTGATGTCCAAGAAGCCGTGGTGCACCGCTCCGTCACCGCCGACGAGCCCCGCCCGATCCATGCAGAACATGACCGGCAGCCCCTGGAGCACAACTTCCTGAAAGACCTGATCGAAGGCTCGTTGCAGAAAGGTCGAGTAGATGGCAGCCACGGGGCGCAGCCCCGCTTTCGCCATTCCGGCTGCCACGTCGACCGTGCAGCTTTCGACAATGCCGAGATCTCGACACCGATCCGGGTAGTGCTTTTCGAACTTGCTGAGTCCCGTTCCGTCCGGCATTCCGGCGGTCAGCGCGTAGATCGAGGGATTCTTGTCGGCCAGATCGATCAGCGTATCGACAAAGGCCGTGGTCCAGCTCTTTCCTTTGCCGCTCTTGAGGATGACCTTTCCGCTCTCGAAGCCGAAGGGCGCCGGGCTGTGATACTTGCCCGGTGCCGCCGACGCCCAGTCACACCCGTTGCCCTTGACCGTGTGGACGTGCAGGAGCACGGGGTGGTTGGCGCCTTTCAACACCTCGAGGATGTCGACCAGGTGCTTGATGTCGTGACCGTCGACCGGGCCGACGTATTGCAGGTTCATTGCCTCGAACACCTGCCCGGGCGACATGGTGGCTTTGATGCCCTCTTTCAGATGGGCGATCATCTCGAACGCCGGTTTTCCGACCAGAGGAAGCTTGGGCAGGACCTTTTTCGTCCGTTCCTTCATGTCTTCATAAACTTGGCTTGCCCTGAACTTTGCAAGAAACTCGGCCATCGCACCTTGCGTCGGGGAGATGCCCCACTCGTTGTCATTGAGCACGACGAGGAACTGTCGCTCGAGGGTGCCCGCCTGGTTCAGGCCTTCTAGTGCCACACCGTTGACAACGCTGGCGTCTCCGACCAGTGCGACGACCGACCGCTGCCGACCGGCCAGTTCATCGCCCCGGGCGATGCCGACCGCGGTGGCGATGGCCGTTCCCGCGTGACCGACGTTGAAAAGATCGTACTCGCTCTCGTCACGATCCGGGAAGCCGGAGACGCCGCCGGACTGGCGCAGCGAGTCGAACTGCTCGTTCCGACCCGTGATCAGCTTGTGCGGATAACACTGATGACCCACGTCCCACAGCAGGCAGTCATCCGCGAAGTCAAACACGCGATGGAGGGCGATGGTCAGCTCGGTCACACCGAGGTTGCTGGTCAGGTGGCCTCCCCGGCGACCGACTACGTCGATGATCCGCTTGCGGATTTCCTCAGCCAGGGTGGGAAGTTGTTCTACGGGCAGCGCCCGAACGTCGGCGGGGGATTGAATCTTTTCGAGTAGAGCCATGTCAGCTTTCACTCAGGGCACCTGCGTTTCATCCACACCCCTCAGACCGTACTGTACCGCGACAACGCGGTTGGCGTCACGTTCACAGTTTTCAATAATTTCGATCAACGACGTAGGCGGCCAAGCCCCGAAGATCGTCGGCCTCGGGCCCGAACGAGCCGAGCTCGGCCATTGCCGCGTCCGCCGCATCTTTCGCTGCCGCACGGCTCCTCTCCATGCCTACGCAGCGCGGGTAGGTTTGTTTCCTGGCTTCCGAATCCTTGCCGACCCGCTTTCCGAGCCGGTCCGACGTGGAGGTCAGGTCCAATAAATCATCGGCAATCTGGAACGCCCAGCCCAACCTTTGACCATAGCGAGCCAATCGGGCGAGGGTGTCGTTGGTGGCCTGCCCAGCAAGTGCCCCCAGACGACAAGCCGTCTCGAACAGGCGCGCCGTCTTCCGCTCGTGAATATAGGTAGCCAGCTCAACGGAGGGGGCCGCTGCCTCGCCGGCGATATCAACGACCTGGCCGCCGATCATGCCCGACCAGCCGGTACCGGTCGCGAGCTGAAGGCACATCAGGTTTGCGACCCGGCCATCAGGCACGTGGCGACTGAGTATCTCGAACGCGAGCATCCCCAGCGCGTCGCCCGCGAGGATCGCGACCGCCTCTCCGAATTTTTTGTGGCACGTGGGCTGTCCGCGGCGGAGGTCGTCGTCGTCCATCGCCGGAAGGTCGTCGTGGATGAGACTGAACGCATGGACGCACTCGACCGCCGCGGCGACCGGCCAGGCTGCCTCGAGGTCGCCTCCGACCAGCTCGCACGACCGCGCTGCCAGGTACGGTCGAATCCGTTTCCCGGGGGCGAGCGCCGAATAGCGAACGGCCTCAACGAGCTCCTCGGGAACACCGTCAGGAGGCGTAAGATACATCGCCAACCGCCGGTCGAATTCTCCGGCGAAGGCTGTCAGTCGGTCCTGGTCGAAGTGCGGCATTCGTCAAGTTTCCAGTCGTTCGGTGTCGGGCTGCGGCGAACCGACGGACAAAGTCGAGGCAGGCGCCGTTCGTCGATCAGATCCTTGCGGGCACGACGTGCACCAGACATTCGGCGATGTCACGCAGCACCGCCAACGGCGGTTGATCCCCGTTCACCTTGGCGATCAGCTTTTTGGGATAGGCGTCGAGCACCGGTCGTGTCTCCCGCTCGTAGACCTCGATCCGGTTTTCGATCACCGTGCGATCGGCATCGTCCGGGCGGTCACTTTTCTTGGCCCGCCCCACCAGCCTGGCGATCAACGCGTCACGATCATCCATAACGAGATGGACGACACGCTTCACCGCGATCACATCGTCGAGAAGCTTCACTTGCTCGGTCGTTCGCGGGATGCCGTCGAGGATCAGCGTGTGGTACCCGGGATCGATCCTGCCGTTGTCGACCTCGCTTTCCACATGATGGCAGAAGACGCGCACCGTCAACTCATCCGGAACGAGCTTGCCTTTCGTGGAGTAGGACAAAAACTCCTGCCCGATGTCCGACGCCTTGTCCAACCCGCGGAAGATGTCACCCATGGCCAGGTGAACCAGATTCGGCATCTGGGCCAGGACCGCGCCCTGGGTGCCCTTGCCCGAACCGGGGCCGCCGAACATCAGGATCGCAGGATAACGCTTCGTGTCAGCCACAGTGCACTCCTCTTGGAACGGCTCGATCCGTGTTCCGATGCATACCGCCCGTGGTCAGCCGTCCGGATGCGCGGATGGTCTCGGCCACATCGAGGTCACGGACCCTGACTGCGCGGAACGGCGCCGGGGCTTTCGGGTCGTTGT
The DNA here is from genome assembly GCA_050050135.1 of Phycisphaerae bacterium. GTDB lineage: Bacteria > Planctomycetota > Phycisphaerae > UBA1845 > UBA1845. The sequence goes on along the minus strand of JASFUW010000134.1, from coordinate 5,728 downwards.
GGCTCGGGCCCGCTCACGGTACGGTCCGCGTGTCGCTGCTCGAACGCGGCTTCAAGCCACGGGTCGTATACATCTATCGTAGCCTGCCGGAACAACTTCTCAAACAGCCCGAACGTAGCCGCGTCGGTGAGCCGGTCGCGCAGACTCTCCTCGATTTCCGCGCGAACCTCCTTCAAGCCTCCTTGCCGCGCGGGGAGTATCGCCTCCAACTTGATGAGGTGGTACCACTCGCCGATGCGAACGGCGCTCGAGACCGCGTCGGGTTCCAACGAGAACGCGACTTCGCGCAAAAGCGCGGGAACCTCCTCGTCGGTGGCGGAGAACGGGTCCAACCGCCCCTCGCGCAAGGCACTCGACTGGTTTGCGCTGTATCGTACGGCGAGGTCGCCGAAGCCTTCACCTCTGGTCAGACGATCCTTGACGCGCTGGACCTCGGCGAGCGTCGCGAGCTGAATATGACGGACCTGCGCCCTTTCGCCGTAGCGCCGGTCGAATTCGTCACGAAGCTGCGAATCGGTCACGACGACCTGTGCCTCCGCGATCTTCCGCAGATAGGCGTTGCGGCGGATGATCAGGTCGTACTCTACGCGCGAGATGTTCCGTTGAGTGAGAACTGTCTCGAGGAGCCGCTCGGCGGTCTCGCGGTCGAAAGGGTCGGGCGAGATTGGTGCCAAGGGGTTGATAAGGTGGCGCAAGGCTCGGACATGCTCCTGATCCACGTCGGATTGCGTCACTCCGACTCCGTGCTCCGTGGCCGCGGCGATCGCCAGGTCCAGACCGATCAGTTGCTCCAGGACAGCCACGCCGTGCGAACGGACGAGCAAGCCTACCAGGTCATCCCGCAAGATCGGGCGGCCGTTGACCGAGGCGACGGTCGTGCCTTCGGGAGGCACCGGCGCGTCCGAGCGGTGCAGATCGGCCGGGCGGTTCGCTTCCGGTGGTAACGGAGCAGGACGCGGACGATGATCGCGCTGTTGCCACGCTGAGGAGACCGACCGCGCCTCGCCCGGACTGTTGGTCGCACAAGCGACGCCGAGCAGTGGCAAGATCCCACAGGCCGAGAACGTCACGGACCAGCAAAGTCTCCGTGCTCGCGCGTCGAGGCATGGGGCGGCACGTGCGGGGCGTCGACTGTCACTCCGCGCCAGACAAGCCGAAGCTGAAGGACGCGAAACGTAGCGCGTGAGCCGTTCGTACATTCGGGCGATGTTCATCCGGGCGCATTCCAACGGTGGCGGAAGCTCTTGTCGGACGTTAGCACCGGGAATGATCCAGGTCAACTTAACGAAGGCGGCCAGTGAAGCTGCGGTTTGGTGGCGGCGTTCGAGCATCCCACCTAGAATGACGGATCGTGCGCGCTCGCCAGGTTTACGATTTACTGCGCAAGCGCCGCAACGGACGTGATTATGAGCGGGAAGGCACCTGATGTCGAGGTCATTATCTTAGGAAGCGGTACGTCGCATGGCGTGCCGATGATCGGGTGTCGTTGCGAGGTCTGCACGTCGGACGATCCGTATGACAACAGATCGCGGCCCAGCATTTTCGTGAAAACGGGTGGGTTGAGTGTGTTGATCGACACGGGGCCTGACCTTCGATCCCAATGCCTGGCCAACGACATTGACCGCCTCGACGCGGTACTGTTCACCCATCACCATGCCGACCACGTCACCGGGCTCGACGACATGCGTCGCTTCAATTGGATCATGGGTGGGCCGGTGCGCTTGTACGGAACGGAGCGGACACTTCAAAACATCGAGCGGATGTTCCGGTACGCGTTCGAGCACGCGCCCGATTCGCCGCACGATCGACCTCAGTTCGAGCTTCACACCGTCGACCACGAGCCGTTCGAGATCGACGGTCGGCGAATCGTCCCGATCCCGCTGTTGCACGGGAAGCTGCCGGTCCTGGGTTTCCGGTTCGGCGACTTCGCCTACTGCACCGATTGCAGCGAGATTCCTGACAAATCGATGGCACTCCTGCGGGACCTCGATGTGCTCGTCCTCGAGGCCCTCCGCCACACGCCGCACCCCGCCCACTTCAACCTGGAGCAGGCCATCGAAGCCGCGAAGAGAATCGGTGCCGGCCGAACCTACCTCACCCATATTGCTCACCAGATCAGCCACGCAGAGGTCAGCCGGACCCTACCAGACGGAATCCAACTCGCCCATGATGGCTTGCGCATCATCGTGTGACACATGCGATCAGTTTCGGGGACGGCCCCCTGTCGCTCGCGGGGCGTGGCTGTATACTTATTGGCGTGGACCATCCAATCCACGGAGCGACGTATCATGGCCGACACCGAGCCGCCGTCACCGGCAGAGTCACCGACGCCTGACGAACTCAAAAAGGCGATGAAGGCGTTCAAGAAGCGCCTCAAACTGGCCCGCCTCGACGACGAGTCGAGCTTCACCCGCAGCGCGGTGTCGAGCGGCAAGGCGTCCGGCATCGTGGCGATCATGCCGCCGAATCAGTACCCCAAGGCGGTCTGGGACGAGCTGGTCGCGCGGGGCAGGCTGAAATACGCCGGGCAAGGACTTTACCAACTCCCGGATTCGTAGCAATCCGCCAGGCAGCATTTGTAGGATTTGGCCCTCGTCCCACTGTTCGAAGCAAGAGCAGTGCTGCGAGATTGACCGGTCCGCGCCTTTTCATATGTTACTTCCATGCAGTCCTCGAGACTTCCAGGGAGACTCCTGAGCCCTTGTTCAAGCCCCGAGCGGGAGGCTTCGCATGTTTGAGAAGTTCACCGATCGCGCGCGGAAGGTTCTGGCACTCGCCAACCAGGAGGCCCGACGATTCAATCACCATTACATCGGGACGGAACACATCCTGCTTGCGCTCGTGAGAGAAGGGCGGGGAGTCGGTGCCAATGTGCTCAAGTACCTTGACGTCGACCTCCGCAGAGTGCGACTCGAGGTAGAGAAGCTGATCACTGCGACCCCGAAGCCGGCAAGTGAGGGCGATTTGCCGCAGACACCGCGTGTCAAAACCGTGATTCAGCACGCCATCGAAGAGTCGGGCAATCTGAACCACAACTATGTCGGCACGGAGCATTTGCTTCTCGGATTGCTTCGCGAGGGAGAAGGCGTTGCGGGCCAGGTGTTGATGAACCTCGGTATCAGTTTCGAAAACGCCCGCCAGGAACTCATCAATCTGCTGGGACACTCGCCGCCGTCTTCCTCCTGACGCAAAGATGTCGAATCGTCTCCGACGCCTGGATTTGCGTGCCACTCGGCCTTTCTGTACGATCATCCATCGGCGGGCGCCTTGAAGAAAGACCGTGCCGAGGGAGATTTGCGTTGCTCGAGAAGTTCTCACGACATGCGAAGTTGGTGTTTACCATTGCGAACCAGGAAGCGCAGCGGTATGGGCATGACCACATAGCGCCGGAACACATTCTACTCGGGCTGGTAAAGGAGGGCTCGGGCGTCGGGTCGCATGCCTTGACGGACCTCGGGATCGACGCGCGCGAGGTGCGGAAGGCGGTCTTGGATTTCGTCGGCAAGGGGGCGGACGGTTCGCCGCCGGACGTGCTGCATCAGACGCCGGAGGCGAAGGCCGTTGTCGAGCGGGCGGTCGTGGAGGCCCGCAGCCATCACGAACATGTCGTCGGCACGGAACACATTCTGCTCGCCCTGATGCACAACCCCGAGGGCATTCCCGCCAAGGTGTTGACGAAGCTCGGTGTGTCGTTCGAGCGGGTGCGCCGGGAGATACACGACGTGTTCGATGCGGGTGATGACGAGGGCGGTCCGTAGGGCCGGCCGGGTGGATCGATCTTCTTAGCGGTCCACTCCGATGGCTGACGCGGCTGCGTAGTGCCCGGTGTGGGTGATCGAGAGCAGTACTCGGTTGATGCCTTTCTCGGTGGCAATGCGTGCCGTCTCGCCGCTCAGAGTGACATGAGGCTGCCCGCGCTCGTCGGGGAGGATCTCCATATCGGTCCAGGTGATCTTGCCGCGCCAGCCGGTGCCGATCATTTTCAAGATCGCTTCCTTGGCGGCCCATCGGCCGGCGACGAAGGGGATCGGTTTCTTGTACTGTTTGGCTCGCTCCTGCTCGGCGGGGGTAAGGACGCGGTCGAGGAAACGCGTACCGTGATTCTCCCACACCTTTGCGATGCGGTCACACTCGATCAAGTCGATGCCGTGGCCTAGGATGGTCATGGTCCAAAGTCTACCCTCAAACGCGTCGGGCGCCGACGCCCGGGGCATTCGGGTCGGTCGCTGTCGACCGAAGCGTAGCCGTGATGCAATTCCCGAAAGCGGTTCCGAGGGATCCGTGAGATTCCTGCGCGAGGCTTGCGTAACCCACAGAGATGTGACTAAAGTAGCTATTATGTCAGACGATTTGCACCACACCGGGAAGGCGAACGAAGGTCGCACCGACGCCGCACCGGAGACGTTGTTTACGTCGGCGGAGTGGTATGAGCGGTCGATCAATTGGGTCGCACGGTTGGGGCGAGAGATTCCCGTTTTGGTCGACCTGTTCGGTCGGCCGGGTGAGGGTGGTATCCTCGACGCCGGGTGCGGGACGGGTAATCAGGCGTGCGCCTTGGCTCAGTGCGGGTATCGCGTCGTCGGCGCGGACGCCAGCGAGGAGATGCTAGAGATTGCCCGACAAAGAACCGGCGTCCCGCTTGCCAAGAAACAGACCCCCCTTCCGTCCCCCCTTAGCAAGGGGGGAAACCGTGCCGGCGACCCTGCCGACACGAACACGTCACTTCCGTCCCCCCTTGGCAAGGAGGGAAACTGTGCCGGCGACTCCGCCGACACAAACGCGCGACTTCCGTCCGCCCTCAGTAAGTCGGGAAACCGGGAGGGCGACGGCGGTGCCGGAATGACGACACCCGTCGAGTTCGTGCATTCGGCGTACGCAACGCTTTTCGAAAAAGTGGGCGGGGGTTTTGACGGGGTCTACTGCATCGGGAACTCGCTGGCGGCGTCGGGGACGAGGGAAGACGCGCGAGGCGGGTTGGAGCAGTTCGCGAAGTGTCTTCGGACAGGCGGGAGGCTGTTTGTCCAGATTCTGAATTTTCCGATTATGCGGCTGGACAGGCCTTGCGTCCGGGGGCCCCGGATCACGAAGGTCGAGGGGACCGAGTACGTGTCGGTGCGACACTTCGTGTTTCGGGACGACCACGTCGAAGTCAACAACATCACCTTGTTCCAAGACGACGGGTGGCGGTATCGCGCGCATACGGGCCGACTCTATCCGATCACGATCGCGGAGCTGGGTGAGTGGTGCGGAGCGTGCGAGCTTAGGATCGACGAGACGTGGGGGAGTTACGGCCGGGAGCCGTTCGATCCGGGGGTGTCGGTGGATCTGATCATCGCGGCGACGCGCGCGTGATACGGATACCTCAGAAGTCCTTGCGTGCGCCGGTGCTCATGGGACATATACGTAATAAAATGTCCTGAGGCTCGCTCTGCCAGCGCGCCGGTATCGGGGCCTGGAATTGGTCCACCGCTCACGAGCGAGGCGCAGAATTGGCCAAGCGCTCCCTCACGGTCGCGGCTCGGAATAGGGGGCGGTTTGCGGCACGCATGTAAGGGAACCGACACTGTTTCGGCACTGGCACCAACTCGGCCCCGACACTACCTCGTCACTTCATCGCGTGCGACGCTGGTACCCTGTCCATTACGGGTGATGGTCAGGTGATAGAGCGACGCGGCGCCGGGGTCCGGTTTTCCGTCGGCTCTGAAATGAACGCCGATGGAGTCGCTTC
>JASFUW010000133.1:0-11638 GCA_050050135.1 Phycisphaerae bacterium | reverse complement strand
CGGAGCTCGCGATCGCCCGCATCATCTCGTCGCTGAGGTTCCTCCGATGCGGGCACACGCTCCGACAGCAGGAGTGCGTCGCCACCACCGGCGCCGACGACGTTTCGATCACGTCCCAGAACGTCGCGTCGCTCACGTGCGAGACGTCCACCATCACGCCGAGCCGATTCATCTCGCGGATCACCTCACGCCCGAACCCCGACAAACCGCCATGCCGCGGCTCGATCGGCGCATGGACCCCGGCTGAGTCAGCCCAACCCGTGTGAACCGCGTGTGTAAGCGTCATGTATGTGGCACCACGCGCATGATACTCGCGCAGGACATCCAGCGAGTCCTCGATCAGATGCCCGCCTTCGATCGCGATCAGGATCGCGATCCGCCCCTCGCGTTTCGCCCGCCGGACCTCTTCCGCGGTCCGCGCGAGCGCCAACTCATCCTCATGCCGACGGACCATCTCTTGAATCAGCTCGATCTGCTCGCGGGCCGCTGCGATACCCGCACCGGGCTCGACCGGTCCGGCCGCGAATACGGCAAAGAAAGCTGCATCGATCCCGCCTTCACGCAAACGGGGGATATCCACGTGCCCGTCCTCGTGCCGCACCGCAATGTCCCATCCCTTGTCCTTGAGACGTTGCGTCGTGTCGTGGTGCGTGTCGATGACCACGGCCCGCTCGTGCAGCCGCCTGGCTCGGATCAGATAATCTTCGTTGTGCATACCCACCGCACGAAATAAGGCCACCTTTCGACCGGTCGCCACGATACTGAAAACGCGGGCGGACACTTTCCGCACGCCGCATACCTGTATTGTCGAGGCCTATTTTATTGGACGAACGCGCAGCTTGTCGAGCCGTCCGACCACGTTCTGTCGACCGATAATTTGCGAAGGTCCCTTCTTCGTTTGCTCGATATGAATGGCTGGAAACGCGGATGGGGCATTGGTTCGACCTCATCCTGCCCGGAGAAGCCTATTCACCAGCTTAAGACCAAGGAGTCTTCTGATGCAGGGAATGTATCGCTGTTTATGCGTCGCCGCGCCGCTGCTCATCGTGTGCGCGGGCTGCCAGAAACCACGGACCGCCGACGGCCTCCAATTGGCGCGGATGGATGAGGCCCGACGCACCAACGGGGCCGCCTTCAACCAGATGGTCGACAACGCCGTCCTGAGGGACATGTCCGTAGCAGACCTCCACTTCATCCCACACACCGACGAATTGAGCGGCATCGGGGTCGCCCGGCTCGACCGCCTGGCCAGACTGCTACAGGTCTACGGTGGAACGGTGCGATACGAAACGCTCGTGCGGGACGACGACCTGATCGAACACCGCCTCGATCACGTGCGCGAATACCTCGCACTGGCGGGATGCGACATGGATCGCGTCGACCTGGTTTCCGCCATGTCCGGCGGTCAGGGACTACCGGGCGACGAAGCCGTCCAGAAGATGATCCAGGGAACGGCTCCACCGGACGACAGCTCCGGCACAACCACGTTCCTACCCGGCGTAATGGCGCAACCACAGGGCTAACCTTTTAGGGAAGAGGTGACGGCGATTATGTTCAAAAAACGAAAACCAACGGTCCTTATCCTGGCTGCGTCCTTCCTCGCTGGGTGTGCGCATTCTGACAGACCTGTGGCACAGTACGGCGAGCCGATGTGGCGAGCGGCGCGCGATGGTAGGCACGTCACGGCGTCCGAGGCGCCGAGCGTAGCCATCCTCCCGCGGACGCACCTCGCGGCCGCCAAGCTGTTCGAGTCGCAGGGGCTGTATACCAAGGCGATCACGCAGTACCGAAAAGCCATCGCGGTGGATCATTCGTTCGTCGAGGCCTACCACCGACTCGGCCTGCTACTCAGCTCCGTCGGACGACATCAAGACGCCCTACCGCATCTTCAGCGCGCCGTCCAGTTGCAGCCTGATAACCCCATGTTGCTGAACAACTACGGGTTCGAGCTGCTGCTGAATCAACGCTGGCCCGAAGCGACCCAGCAACTGACCCACGCCGTGAATCTGAAGCCCGACTTCCCGCGCGCACACGTCAACCTCGGCATCGCTCAGAGCAAGATGGGCCGGTTCGATGAGGCGCTGGCGAGCTTCCGGAAAGCGCTCCCCGAAACGGACGCCTACTACAACGTCGGGCTCATGTATCGCGGACAACAGCGATACACCCAGGCCGCCGAAATCTTCGAGTACGTGCTCACGCTCGACCCCCAGTTCGCGGCCGCGAAAACGCAGTTGGCTCAGCTCACAGCCCACCTGGAGTCCACCGCCACGCCGCCGTGGGACAGGCAGCGAACGAAAAGTGCAACCCGCACCGCACAACATACCGACCAAACGCGGCAGCATCGTCGCAAGCCCGGTGCGAGCGCCCCACCCGCTCGGACCATGAAGCACAACAGACCCTCGGCACCCCCGCCGCGCCGAAACCAGCGGTCCGACGCCACACCGCAAGAGCCGGCTGACAAGAGAATGGCAGCGTCGGAGCCGTATCGACAACAACGACAGCGCAAACCGTCCGTGCGGCAACGCCCGGGGGTGCCCAACCGATCGACACCGCAGGTCGAGCGGGATCGGTCCGGCAACCAGTTCGACGTCGACTCCATGCTTTCCATGTTCGAGGACCGGGACGATCGGGGTAGGGCAAGCCGCAGCCGCTCGACGAGATCCGCCGCCCGTCGGTCGCGATCGGAAGCGCAGACGATGTTCCCGAAGCTCCCCGAACCGACGCGTACTTCCTCGACGCGGACAACCGAGAAAAGCCGGCACGCTGTATCGAAGAACCGACCGGCGCGGCCCGGCGCTCACCGCGTAGAACGAGTCGCCAACCCGGCGAAGCATCCGCCCATCAAGCGTCGCGTAACCATGACTCGAACGAAGGACAAGAAGGAACGCCTGCGGACTGCCAGGCGCACTCCCTCGTTCGGTGCTCGCAAGCGTTCTGAACGGGCGAGCCGTCAGCGTTCCGGCGGGCGCATCGAGTCGTTCGTGTTCGATGAGCAGTTCTGCAAGGCCGAACCGTGGCGCATGTTCAGCACCGTTCAGTCGACCGACTTCACCCCGTTCAACCTCGAAACTGGCGACGGATTTTCGCCCGAGTCGGTGAGCTGCCCGGACAACTTCGCGTTGCTCAGACAACTGGAGGAAGAGCTTACGATCGTCCGCAACCAGATCGAATGCCTGGAAGACTTCGACTCGGTGTTCGACGGACCCTACGAACGCCGGGTGCATGGCACTGAGATGCCGCCGCGCGATGCAGACGGGTTTTACGGTCCGCCGCTGGACCGGATGCGAAAGCGCCAACCGGCCTCTACCGTTCGCCGGACCACCAGGCGACGGGCACGCCTGGCGGCAACAGTCGTTGAAGATGAATCGAAGCAGAAGCAGCGTCGTCAGAGTGACAATCGAAACCGTCGGCATACGACATCCCCCACCCCCACGCCACAGGCCGAACCGAATTCGATCCGTAAGCAGAACGAGAAGCCGCGCGCCACAACCGACCCGAACGGACCGTCGGCCCGGACCCGCGACTGGCGGACAAGGTTCGAAACGCTCAACGACCTTATCGAGATCGCTCGAAATGAACTCACGTGTAAGCGCGAGGCACGGGACGGACAAAGTGAAGGGATCATACCTGGAAGTTCGAAAGCCAGTGCCGAAGATGTGTCACCAAGTGACCAGGCGGTCCTGGACCGGTCCGACGGCGCATGGGCCGGCGTCCTGGGCAGCCCAAGAACGCACGAGCCGGAGCGCTTTGCAGACTGAGGGCTCGCCGATGTGAGCCGACATCGTTCCCGATCGAGTTTAATACGGGCACGTTCCCACGGGGACGTGCCCGCTTTCTTGCGCCTCTGCTTACGCACTCGTGGCAAACCGTTCGAGAACGGCCCTCATGGTTTCGCCGATCGGCTCGCGGATCACCAGATCGGCGTCGAAGTCCAGCGGCGTTTCGGTTCTGTTGATGATCACCAGTGTAGCGCCGTACTGCTTCGCCAAACGCGGGATCGACGCGGCCGGTTCGACCACCAGTGACGACCCGATCGCCAGACACAGGTCCGCGGCCTGAACAAGTCGGGAAGCCTCCGCCATCTCGCGGACCGGCATGGATTGCCCGAACGAGACGGTCTTGGACTTCAACGGTGCCCCGCATTCGTCACAATCCGGGGCCGTGTCCCCCGCCTCGACGCGGGCCAACACCTGGTGAGGTTCCCACTCCTTGCCGCACCCGATGCACCCCACGACGCGAGCGGTGCCGTGCAGCTCGACGACGTGCCGGCTGCCCGCGTCCTGGTGGAGCCCGTCGATGTTCTGGGTGATCACGGCGATGAGCTTCCCGAGCTCCTCGAACCTTGCCAGCGCTCTGTGGCCGTCGTTGGGTTCCGCCTGGTCGAACTCGCGGTGCATCTGGACGCGCATGGCCCAGTACCGCGCCCGGGCCTCGCGCGAGGCCACGAATTCGTCGTAGTAGACCGGGCTTTGCTTGGACCACACACCGCCCGGGCTGCGGAAGTCGGGAATCCCGCTCTCGGTGCTGATGCCGGCCCCTGTGAAGGCGACACCCGCGTTGGCGTCGTCGATGTACCGTGCAATCTGATCAATCGGGTTCATGGTGACGCATATTATCGGAATTCGAGGATCGACGCACGTGCCCTTGCCCCGGCTGGGCTGCTCGTTCTCTTAGCCCGTTGTGGGACAAAGCGGGGGTTTGGCAGCGGGGCACGTGGTGCCAGGCGTGCTGGCGTTCACGCGTTTCCGGGGTGGCATCGTGATGGCATGAAGTATTCCAAATGGTGCTTGGCACCGCATCGAAACCCGGTATGATAGGAGGCCACCGTTCGCGTTGCCCATCGTGAGCGCACGGTTGAGGAGGGAGAAAGTCATGCCGTCGAAGAAGAAGCGCAACCCGGTCTTTCCTGTCTGTGCATTTGTGCTTGCCACCGCGTCGCTGCGCGGCGGCGTGCCCGACGATCCCGACTGGACCTTGCAGTGGGGACTTCACAACAGCGGTCAGATCGTTGACGGATCGGCCGGCGTCGCCGGTGCCGATGTCGAGGCACTTGAGGCCTGGGCGATCCACGAAGGCGTGCCTTCCGTCGTGGTCGCCATCGTGGGAAGCGGAATCGACCCGCATCCGGAGTTCGCCGACCGCCTTGTCGAGGGCGTTGCCACCGTCGGCGATCCTTTCGACACGGATGATGGTTGCCCACAGGACACCCATCTGGCGGGGATCATCGCCGCGGCGACCAACAACGGCGCAGGGATCGCGGGCCTGAACGGTTCCGCACGAATCCTTCCGGTGCGCGTTCTCGAGGACTGCTGGGGAACCGAGGACTCCGCCGCCCAGGGGATCCGGTGGGCGGTGGATCATGGCGCCGGCGTCATCCTCGTCCCTTTGCAGTTCTACGTCGGGGGTGCGGCGCTGGAGGATGCGGTGGCTTACGCGGTGACGCACGATGTCGTGATCGTGGCACCTGCGGGCAACGCGGGGAACGAGCAGGTTGCGTACCCCGCGGGGTTCGACGGATGTCTTGCGGTCTCGGCCACGACAGCGCAGGATACGTTCTCGCCCTTCAGCAACTACGGCGCCGGCGTGGACCTGTCGGCGCCCGGGGCGTTCGTATGGTCCACCTGGATCGATGAGGGGTATGCTTACCTCGAACCGCCGCGGGACGCGGCGGCGGCGGCGGCTTTCGTCACGGGCATCGCGTCGATGGTCCGGTCGTACGCGCCCCAGCTCGATGAGGCCGAGGTGAGACAAACGCTGATCGCGTCGGTCGAGGACTTGGGCGCCGCCGGCTGGGATATACGGTTCGGTGCGGGCCGGGTCAACGCGCGGCGTGCGCTGGAAGCGGCGCCGGCGCCGGCGCTTCGATTTGAAATCGTCGACCCGCTGCCGGACTTGCTGCGACCCGACCAAGCGACCACGGTCCCGCTTCGGATCGTCAATGTGGCGGAAGACGTCGTTGACGGTACGGCGGCGCTGTTTTATAGCGTTGATTCGGTCCGGTTCTTCCGCATCGACCTGACGCCGCTGGGCGGAGATCTGTTTGAAGCGGTCATCCCCGCCCTTCCGTGCGGAACGCAACTGGAATACTACTTCATCGCGTTCGGGGACGCAGGCAGCGTCGTGACCGATCCGCTCGACGCGCCGACGACTGTCCACCATGCGGAGGTCATTGTCTGGCGGACGGTGTTCAGCGACGATTTCGAGCAAGACCTGGGCTGGGAGGTGTCGGGCGGTGACAACACGAGCGGGCGTTGGTCGCGTGTGGTGCCGGTGGGCACGTCGGCGCAGCCGGGGCACGATTTTTCGCGAGGGGCAGGTGGTCTCTGCTACGTGACGGGTCAACACTTCGGCGGCGGCGCGGGTACGAACGACGTCGACGAGGGCCCGGTGTCGCTGGTCTCGCCGCTTGTCGCACTTCAGACCGAAGACGCGGAAGTGAGCTATGCGCGGTGGTTTCATTCGACCTCGGACCCGGGCGCGGTAGATGACGTGCTGGTCGTCGAGGTGTCGCGCGACGACGGTTCGACGTGGTTCGAGGTGGAGACGGTCACGACAACGCATGCCTGGGTGCCGAGCGGCTTTCGCTTGAGTGCCATACCTGAGTCGGTCGGCTCGGCGCTGCGGGTTCGATTCTCCACCTCGGACATACCGAATGACTCGTTGACCGAGGCGGCGATCGACGAGTTCCGTGTGCGCGAGGTCCATTGCACGTTCGCGGGGGGTGACGGGAACGGCGACGGCGTCGTGGACCTCTTCGACTTCGGGGAGCTGTCCGGGTGCTTGGCGGGGCCGGGCGGCGGAACGCCGGAAGATGACTGCCTTGCGTTCGACTTCGAGCCGGACGGCGACGTGGACCTGGGGGACCTCGATGCGTTCGAGCGGGTGTTCGGGCCACGGTAGCAGGCGTACTTTTCATGTGCGGGCTGGCGCACAGTTGACACTTCATTACGTCAGGCCGTGGGAGTGGTGGAGCAGAGCCATCACCTCGGCACGGGTGCGGGCGTCGCTGCGACAGCGTCCGCGGACGGCTGACGTTACCATGACACTTCCGGACTTCTTTATGCCGCGACAGGTCATGCAGGTGTGCGTGGCGGTGAGGACCACGGCTACGCCCTTGGCGCTCAGCTTGTCCATGAGCAGGTCGGCGATCTGGGTTGTCAGGCGTTCCTGCACCTGGGGGCGGTGTGCGAAGGCGTCGACGACGCGGGCGAGCTTGGATATTCCGACGACGCGGCCATCGGGGAGATATGCCACGTGGGCGGCACCCTCGAAGGGCATGAGGTGGTGCTCGCACATGGAGTTGAAGCTGATGTCGCGGAGGACGACGAGCTCGTCGTACTCCTCGGAGAAGGTGGCATTCAGGTAATCGGCGGGGTCGCGCTGGAGGCCGTCGAACAACTCGGCGTACATCCTGGCGACGCGGGACGGGGTCTTCTTTAGGCCCTCGCGGTCGGGGTCCTCGCCGGTGGCGATCAGCAGCTCGCGGACGGCTTTTTCGATCCGTGGCAGGTCCATGGCGCCTGGTCAACTCCTGTGTCGGTGGCCGTATCCAGAGGGGCGATCGTATGGCTGAAAAGGGCAGTCGGCAACAGAAACGAACCCAGTGGGGGTGTGGGGGTGAATTGGCGCAAGCTCTTTTTTGGCAATGGGTTATGGCACTTGATTCGCGTGGGCTCGGTTTGGGTTCGTTTTCGGGGCGTCTTGGGGTCGAAAATGGGGGTGACCCTCGTTTTTGATAGCACCAGGGGCGATTCTGGTGGGTTCGTTCGTGCGACTTTTTTTTTCGTTTTCATTTTCCGTTCCCCGTGCTGCGCGCCAAATCGGGCGCGGCCCTCCATGCTTCATAACGTCAGGGGTGATCGGCGGGAACCGCTCCGCACGTAGCGCGCGGCGCGACGGAGGGGAGACGGGGGTGAGGGGGAACGGGGAACGTGACGGGCTATGATTGGGTGCGTGTCTTGGCCTCGTTTTCTTGGCGGAGTTTTTCTATGGCTTGGGCTACTTCGTCGTTCCAGGGGAACTTTTCGTCCTTTTCGTGGTCGTAGGGGGGGAGGTTGTCAATGGGAGAGATGGGGAGTCCGTCTCCCACCCAATCCTGCGGACTGGATGGGGCACCATGCGCGGTGACCACCAGGTCGCAGCGGCAGCCGTGCTGCCTATCGACATTGCGGGTCCTGCGGTCAGTAGGAGGACACGTTACGTACGGTGAACTGGTCGTGTGGGCCGCGAAGGAGAAGACCGCTTCGTGACGGGCGCGGCTCGGTTCGGCGGGTCACGATCATGTGCACCACTTTGCATCCTTTCCGGAATGCCAGGAGGGTGCCGTTTTAAGGAGAGGTTGTCACTGGGGGAGATGGGGAGTCCGTCCCCCAACCCAATCCTGCGGACTGGATGGGGCACCATGCGCGGTGACCACCAGGTCGCAGCGGCAGCCATGCTGCCTATCGACATCGCGGGTCCTGCGGTCAGTAGGAGGACACGTTACGTACGGTGAACTGGTCGTGTGGGCCGCGAAGAAGAAGACCGCTTCCTGACGGGCGCGGTTCGGAATGTGGGGACGGTTATCGCGTGGCTACTTTCTGCGGCGGATTGCGAAGGGGGCGGCGGCTAGGAGCAGGGCGAGGGTGGCGGGTTCGGGGACGGCGCGGATTTCTACTACCAAGTCGTTGAAGTCGCGGTCGGAGGGGTCATCGAGGGGACCCGGGACGTCCTCCCAGAAGACCTGCCAGACGGTTTCGTCGGTGTCTAGACCTTCCATGCGGTAGGTGACCATGTGGTCGAGGCCGTCGGGGTTTCGGGCGTCTTCGGAGTAGTAGGCGTTTGTGCCGTCGGTGTTGCGTCGTACCCAGGTCCAGGTATCGCCGCTGATGTCAACGACGGCGTTTCCGGTTACGGCGAGGCCGCTGCCGACTACGTCGAACAGGACTTCGACGCCCTGGCCGCGGTCGAGACCGAACTGTTGGGTGTAGGTGGCGTAGCGTGCCTCGGCTGTGGCAGTGACGGCGCCGTCGTCCCAGACCTGATCGGCGGCGGAGCCGGGCAGTCCGAGCACGACGTTGAGGATGCCGAGGGGATCGAGATCGTCGTCGACGCGGATGGCGTTGATGCCGGCGAGCGGGCCCATGCCGATGAAGTCATTTCCGGACAGCATGAAGTCACCCAGGTAAAGGGCTTCGAAGACTTCCTCGTGGGTGAGTTCGGTGGCGTGGGGCGTGGGTTCGACGGTGGTAAACGAAGCGTTTGCGGGCGGCGCGAACGTGGCCAGGATCATAAGCGTGCATGCGATGACGGCATGTTTCATCTTCGTTTCCCTCCCCCCCGATCTCGGCGGTCTGAGTCCGCGCGGTTCGCATGATGCGGGCGGACGCAACTCTCGACGACAGGGACAGCGTTCCCCAAAGGTACGTGGTTTCCGCTTCTGTCCGTGCCATAGCATAGTCAATGGTGTTGCGGCAAGTCGAGCCGAAAGTCGGGTTTCGAGGTCTTTTGGTTACTGCCTTTGTGAAGGGCCGGTAATAACAGGGCGTTCGGCTCAGAAGCGACATAGAGCCGGCACTATGTCAAAAGTTGCGGCGGCGTACTGTCAGGCTTGTTATCGGTACTTACATTGGCGTGTTTCGCCGTGCCGGAAGGGACGTGGAGGTCCGATTGTGATCACGTGGGGAGCGGGTGTTGGAGGTGCTGGGCGGTGAAGTGTCGCGAGGGTGACGCTTGGGTGAAGATCCATCGGGGGCTTGTGCTCCCGCGTCGGGTGCTGTTTAGGGGCCGTGCTGGGGCAGATGCAGATCGTCTGCACCACCCCCCTGTGGTCCCCCCTGGAAGGGGGGACGGGTGCCTTTGTGCTCACGCCTCTTTGGTCCCCCCTGGGAGGGGGGACGGGCTCTACTCGGCTTTTGGACCGTGCTGACCGGAGGGGCGGTGTTAGCGTGATGTCATTCCTGGTTCGAGGTCGATTCCGAGGCCGTCGGCGATGCGGTTTATGTAGTTGAAGAAGGCGATCACCTGGGTGGCGTCGTTAATGGCGCGGTCGTCGAGACCGAGGGCTTTGAGGCGGTCGATGTCGGATTGGGTTATCGCGTTTGGGTGGAGTGTCAGCTTTACGGCATGGTCACACAAGGCGCGGTCGGTTTCGGTGAGCTCGGCTTTGGTGTAGTCGGTCTTGATCCGTTTTACCCAGTCGGCGTCGTGGACCTCGGCCCGGAGGTCGTAGGCGTGGGCCTCTGTTCAGTAGACGCAGCCGTTGGTTTTGGAGACGACGACGGCCAACATCTCGCGTTGGGCGCGGGTGAGGGGTGAGTCGGTGGTGGTGGTGGAAGCCTGGTAGAGTTCGAGCATGGCGCGGAGGGCGTGTGGGTTGTTGCTCTGGATTTTGAGGATGTTGTAGACGCGGCCGGCGCGTTTGCGTGCCTGTTCGTAGATTTGGGCGAGTAAGCCCTTTGCTTCGGTTTCCTCTGTCAGTTTGATCCATGCCATGTTCGGTGACTCCGGTGTGGCGTTGTAAGGCTCGGGGTCTGGTTCAAGACTGCCCGCGTTTGGGGCTAGGATTCAGGGCCGCTTCCTTACCGGCGCGGTTCCGAATGAGCGGCGCTTCACAGCCTTCGTGCCATGTACTTCGGCTTTCAAGTTCCCTTCCCGGTCACTGTTAGGGCGCGCGATTCGGCTTTCATTCCGCTTCCTGACGGGCGCGGCTCGGATTTCGCGCCGGGAACGCGGCTCGGACTTCGCGTTCGGAGCGCGCGCGGTTCGGATTTCATTCCGCTTCCTGACGGGCGCGGCTCGGATTTCGCGCCAGGAACGCGGCTCGGATTTCGCGTTCGGGGCGCGCGCGGTTCGGCTTTCATTCCGCTTCCTGACGGGCGCGGCTCGGATTTCGCGCCGGGAACGCGGCTCGGATTTCGCGTTCGGAGCGCGCGCGGTTCGGCTTTCATTCCGCTTCCTGACGGGCGCGGCTCGGATTTCGCGCCGGGAGCGCGGTTCGTGGTCAGGCGGTCTAATTGCGGACCTCGACGATTGAGTGCTGTTCGACGAGGTAGGTGTAGAGGTCCTCGACGTCTTCGTTGTACAATCTGATGCAGCCGAGGGAGACGCTTCGGCCGATGGTTTCGGGTTCGATGGTACCGTGGATGCCGTATCGATGCTGCCCGACTGCCTCTCCCTTGACACCTTCGAGGCCGATCCAGCGCTCGCCGAGCGGGTTGGTGGGGTCGTCGGCCGAGATGATCTGTCCGCCGCGCGGGGGGTAATAGGTGGGGTTTGTCAGCTTTGTGGCGACGCGCCATTCGCCGGTGGGTGTGCTGTCGTCGGCGCCCAGGCCGACCTTGAAATGCTTGACGAAGGTGGTGTCGAGGTAGACATCCATGGTGTAGGTCGGTTTGTGGACGACGAGTCGGAAGGGACCCTTGACGGTTTTGAGGGTCTGGCCGGCGCGGATGAGGTTTTTGTTGGCGATTCCGTTTACTTCGGCGAGCAGGTCAGGCGAAATCTTCAGGGTTTTTGCGATCTTACCGAGGGTGTCGCCCGGTTTGATGATGTAGCGGTCGACGAAGGGATCGTCGGGGAAGATGCGCGGGGAGAAGATGGTGTCGTTTCCGAGACGGGTGAGTTCCGCGCGAAGGGTAGCGGCCTGGGTGGGGTCCAC
>JASFUW010000132.1:0-11644 GCA_050050135.1 Phycisphaerae bacterium | reverse complement strand
TTGCTTCGCGATGCGGTCCTTCTTGCTGCCGCCCGGATTCATGAACTCGCACTTCGCCAGGATCGTCCCGTCGAGATCGGCACATAGCCGCTGCAATTCGATAAGCGGTGTATGCCCGATGGCCCGGTCCGCCCCACTGAGCACACCTTGCACGACTGTTTCCATGTGTTCGTCCTCTTAACTACCGCTGTGCCGGCCGGGTTCCTTTTCGACCGGCTGCCAGCCGATTCGATGAGCAGGATACAGTCAAGGTTGCGTAAGGAGAAGGGGCCAGTACCGGGGTGGCTCATTGTTCGGCCTAGCTGTCACCCGGCCGCAGTGCGCCGGATCGTGTAGTTCCCAGTCTTCACTTCTGGTGCTCCTTCTGTTATACTATCCGCTTGCGGAGGCGGCGCAGTACGTGCACAATCGGCGAGAGCACTGTCCAGGAGACCGGGAGATGACGAAGCGTCACATCTTGACCGACGCGGTCCCGTTGTCGCTGGCCGCCTTGACCTATGCAGGCGGCGAAACAGTGATCTATGTGGACGCCGATGCAACGGGTGACGTCCACGACGGGTCGAGTTGGTGTGACGCGTTCCTGACGCTGCACGAAGCCCTGGGCGCAGCCACCGCCGGGACCGTAATACGCGTCGCTACCGGCACCTACACACCCGATCCGACCGGCGCCAACGCCTCAGGCGACGAGAATTGCCGCGCCCACACGAGCATGTAAGGCGCGACGTCCGCCTTAAACCTGCGTTCCGTGCGTTAGGACTGACCCGAGGCGGGCCGTCCGCAGGGCCCTTACCCGGCCTTGTATTTCAGCGGCGGTGTGTCGTCCGACGCCGGGTCTCTCTTCTCCGCTACGTTAGGTAACCCAGTTACCAACCCTAGGCAATGCCGGATGGCCTCAGCCATCTCCGATATGATCGCGGTCGTGTTGCTTTCATCGATGCGGAAGGGGTACTCCTTGGCAGTGCCTCGCTGCGGGTAGTAGTGTGTTACTGATACCGGGCGCCTATGAATTCTCGACTCTTCAATGAAACCCCTCTGTATACAGGCCTCAAGGGCCGGGATGTGCGTCTTGGCGCACACTATCGGGTCGTTGCGACCATAGATGAGCGCAATGCGGCGTCCAGTGCCAGTAATAGCCCCGAGCGCGTCCAAAAAAGCGTCGCGACCGTATGCATGCGCACCCTTGATCGCGAGATCGACAAGGTGGCACGAGGTGACAACGTGATCGAAGTAGTTACAATAATCAGGATTGCGGTCCCAGTCAGCGATTCGTAGATTGTTTTTCGCCTTCAAGAAATCGTCGAAGGTAGGGATCCGCCGGCGATCACTGAGGTAGTGTCGGCGGAAATTGTCCAGCATTTCGACCACATCGAAAGGCGGAGCAACAAGGACGAGTGACTTTATTCGTTCATCGTGACGAGCCAATCGGGCAGCCAGGTAACCGCTGAGACTTATTCCAATAACGCAGATATGGTCTCTGTTAACGCCCGGAATATCCACCGCGTAATTCACGATCGCCCTGATGTCCTCCTCCATCCGAGTGCATGTCGTTTCTTCGATCTTCCCGGACTTCGTGAAGAACAGCTCGATAGGGTCAATCCCATGTCCCGAAAGACGTCTACTTAGAATCTTCGCGAGTCGCGGCTCCTTGCCCTCCCCGAACCCCGACGCCCAGATAATACAGGGCTTCGATTCTCCGTCCTTCAGGGTATCGAGCCCTAGGCATTGTCCCTTGACCAATTCGTCTGGCCCATCGATGGGCGGATTGTGTCGGTACCGAATCTTGAACCCCACATTGCCACCGTTCTCTCTCGCGCGCGCAGGAAGTTCCTGCGGCGGTGGGTCCTTTCCGCTGTCGTCGACGATACGAAGGGTCCCGACCACTCGCTTCATCACCGCGCGACGCGATCGGTCACATTTATGGTGATTTAGGAACGCCGTTAATTCCGGAGGGGACTTCCTCAGGTCACGGAAGGTCTGGATGTTCGTTGCACTCTCGGCCCATTGGGCGTCAAACACCTGGTCCCATAATGTACGACATGGACCGAGTACCTCGTTTTCTCCGCGGTACTCCAGAATGTGGAGATACTCATGAGCTCCGTCCGGACGCCGGGCGATAAACGGACGGTTAATGAGGAACAACGCGCCCCAGTCGTGCCGTGCTGACGCCCCGGTGCTCTCGTATAGAGCGAACGCCAGGCGATCGTCCTCTCCGTTTTCGTCGTCCGGGTACTCACAAGCGACGAACTTCTCACCGTTCTCTACGTTCTGGAAGAAGTCGTCCCGAACCCCGGTCACAATGGTCTGCCATCGCTTGAACTTCCGGCGCGGGAGCGCGAACCGGACACTCTTGATCTCCTTGAGCTGCGCGAGCTTCCCCCAGATGGCATTGAACGTCCGATCGTCACCGAACGTATTGAGTTCGACATTGAACAGCAGCAAGTGCCCGGGACCGTGGGTTTCCGTCAGCTTGTGAAGGATTTCCATGTACTGCGCTGGCCGAATCATACGGATCGCATCACGCGCTTCCAGCTCACGCTGCAATTCCTCAACCGAACGGCGTAGATCTGTCGCTTCAGTCGCCTGCTGGGCAAGTGCTCCATCTTGCTGCTTGATCTCGCGCTCCCGTGCGGCAAGATCACGACGAAGCCCGTTGAGTGTCTGACGCACCCACAACCAGACGACGACGCTGACACCCAGAACCACCGCGCAGACGAGCAGGACCCATGGCAGCATTTCGGAGCTCGTCACATCCGGTGTTTGCGTATCGTCGGTTCGCATGATGGTGAGGATGGCGGCGAAGATCCCGCCTCCCACTGGCCCGAGAATGGTGGCACCGGCCATGAGCCAGTCCCGGTAGTTGATCCCACGACGTGCACTTTGCTCTACAACCGCGTCGCCCGGCGAGTCCGGCATGCCCTGCTCCTTTGAACTACTCGCGTCGAGGACCGCCGGTGACGGTCCTCGAACCTGTGCCAGAACTTCCGTGTCCGATCGGACCGTCCTTGGAGCAGACGTTCAAGAAACTGCACGGCTTGATCTACTATCAGCTAACAGGAACAAGGTCAAGGAAGAATTATTCCATTCTGCATTTCGCCTTTACTGTTTTCTGCATGACGACTTTAGTCCTTCGAAGACATCCTCCTGAACGAGTCTCGAATGGCTCCCTGCCGAGGCTACAGTCCTGTCGTCGTACGCTGCATACGTCAACGCTCGATGAGAGCTTGAGTTACATTATCTTGAGGGTATGCCCGCCAACCATACTGCGCATTGATCCCTCGGGACGAGAAACGATGAGCCCCACCACCTCACACTCCCGGCTGGCGTTGCCTCGACCGCCACTGGGTCAGGCTCTGTTCATGTGCGCGCGGTACAGATGCGCTATCCAAGATCGCGCCGCCCGACAGGTACGCGCTTCTGTTCCGTTCCCGCGCTCAGGGGACCCAACATGCTCAGCGGTCGCCGTTGGCGTTATCACGAAGGCAGACCCGCGCAAACCTGGGGCGATCAAGAGGGAAAACGACGGATGTGTGACGAAAAAGTATCCCGAACAGACCCAAGAAACCGCACTGGCGCTATCGAGAACGCATGGTCATCGGAAAAACAGACCCAAGCAGAGCCAACGGATCCCGTCCCACGACAGTCCCTGAGTCCCGAGGTTTCGATGATCCGTCGGCTTGCTCAATCGCCGCCTCGCGACGCCCTCTGTTCGAACCGCTGTTTCCAGGGCGGCATCTTGTCGAGCGTGACGTCTGCCCAGAGGCCGACGCCGGCTTTTCGGGCTCGTTTTTCGATGCGCTTGAACTGGTCGTAGTAATGATGCCCGAAGCGAAGGTCGGCGTAGGCATAGCCCTCTTCGAGCAGCATTTCGTTGAACATGCGGCCGCCGCGCTCCAGGTAGACGTACGCCAACAGACGCCCGTACTTTCCGCGAGTTCGCTTGGGGGACAACACGATGTGCACACCGCGGTGCTCCAACGTCTTCTTCGCGAATGCCGAGGCCTCGGGACCGAAGTGCATGTCCGTCCCGCCGCCGTGGGAGACCTCCGGCGTATCGACCCCCCACAACCGGACACGTGTCGCTTTCTTGTCACCATCAGGAATATCGATGTCGAACGTGTCGCCGTCGATGACCCGCACCACAACAAACGACTGATCATGGTAGCGCGTAAAATCGTCGCCCCGGACCGGTGTGCGTGCCGTTCGGCTGCATACGACTGCGGTGAGCAGAACCGCTGCGAATATCAGCCCCGGGAGTCCGCGACGCCACGGCGACGGCACGGTCACGGATTCGGGCACGCGTGTCTTGCGTCGCCGCGAGTTCATCCGCTTGAATCACCTTTACCGTCGGGCTCGCCGAGCCCGAATGCGTCGTGCAGGCAGCGCAGTGCTCTGGGGCCGTCCTCACGCCGCACGAGGCAACTGATCACGATCTCGCTCGTCGCGATGTTGTCGATGTTGATCTCGGCATTGGATAGCGCATCGAACATGGTCGCCGCCGTCGTGGCGTGCGTTCGCAGTCCCACACCAACGGCGCTGACCTTCGAAACCCCTTCGTCCACGTCGACGCTCTCGATACCGAGTTCCGCAGCCAGCCTTTCGCAGATCGACCGCGCCTCGGGCAAAGTCGAAGCCTCGGTCGAGAACCCGAGGTTCGCCGACTTTCCGCCGGCGTAAATGTTCTGCACGATGTCATCAACGATGATCTGCTCCCGGGCAACTTCGCCGAAGATGCGGGCGGCTACACCGGGCGTGTTCGGCACGCCGGTCAGTGCGACCACCGCCAGGTCTTCCTTCAGTGTCACCGCTCTGACGGTTACCGCCTCCAATCCCGGAGTATCCGACATGATCATGGTCCCTTCTGCATCCGTTAGCGAGCTCCGCACGTGAATCGGCACGTTGAACTTCTTTCCAAACTCGACGGCCCGCGAGTGCATCACCGTGGCACCCGTCGCGGCCATCTCGAGCATCATGTCGTAGCTGATGTGTGGAATCTTCCGGGCTTGCGGCACCAGGCGCGGATCCGCCGTGTACACGCCGTCCACGTCGGTGTAAATCTCGCAGACCTGAGCGCTCAGAGCGGCCGCCAGCGCAGCCGCCGTCGTGTCCGACGCCCCACGACCCATTGTGGTGATTTCACCGCCTGCATCGATCCCCTGAAAACCCGCGACGATCACGATTCGACCGTTCGTCAGTTCGCGGTCGATGCGATCGCGGCTGATGCGTTGGATTCTCGCGCGAGTGTGCGCGCTGTCGGTAACCAGCCCGAGTTGAGCAGCCGTCAGGCTGATGGCCTCATGGCCCGCCGCATCGATTGCCATAGCCATCAGGGCGATGGATACTTGCTCCCCTGTGGTTAGCAACATATCCATCTCGCGTTTCGGCGGGTCGTAGCAGACTTCGTTGGCCAGCGCCAGCAGGTCGTTCGTCGTACTCCCCATGGCCGACACCACGAGCACTACCCGGTTCCCCTCCAACTTCGCACGAATCGCCCGGCGGGCCGCACGGTGAATCCGCTCGGCATCCGCGAGACTCGTACCACCGAACTTCTGGATGACAAGCGGCATGCGCACATCTTAGTCGGGGATTCCATGACGGGCGACGGATGTGAGCAGCCCCGTTCAGTTGCGTGAGACCGCCGCATCGCCTTCCACGCGCCTCGGGCCGACCTGTCGGTTGAGTGAACGCTACCCTACGCCGTCTGGCGGGCCGCAAAGGTCCGCGGAGGCTTCGTTGACCGACTCCGATGGCCGGCTCATCGACCGCGCAGCGGGCAAACGGACCAGCGCCGGCTGCCTCCTGTCAAAGCGCACCTGCTCGCGCCGAATCTGCCCGAAGAGCTCGTCGAGTCCGATTGCACGGTCATACTCCTCGATTGACGTAGGCGTTCCGGGCCGGTCCTGGTCGAAGAAGCGGACTTCATGGTACGGACTTCTCGCGACGCGGCTGATTTCCGCGATGCCCGAAATATCATCGCGGTACGCGCTGGCAACGACTCGCCAGCCCGGTTCCACACGGCGGAGCATCTCGGCATGGTGGAGCACGACGGGGTGGAGCAGCGCTCCCGGCGTGGGGGCGAACAGGACCGTCACCGCACTGTCCGCCCACCGACGAATCACCCCGGTCCACCAGAGATCATCGAGCCACGGGGCGACGTCGCCCTCGGCATTGGTTGCTTCGACGGTAAGCAGGATCGGCCCCGTATTGCCGTTGTCGAGGATCCTCCCGTTCTCGAACGCTGCCAGAATCTCCGCGTGCTGACGTGGGGCCTGCCGCCGCGATTCGACTGCCCTGCGTACTTCGCGTTGTGCTTCCAGGTCCATGACCACTTGCCTCCATGCATCGGTCGAAGTCGGACAGAGGGTATTATCGGAGGCGGATCAACGAATACTTGACGGCCCTGCCCATGCGACCGCGCTTCGGCTGGGGTTGGAACAGCCAAGAGACGGGCCACGGAGACCAGTGCCAACTTACTGAAAAACAAGAAGTTATGGTCGCGGGCGGATGCCCGGCATGTGGCGGCGGGCCTGGGTCGTCTGGCGGCCCCGTCCCCGCGGAGTCGTTCAACAGACGGAATGCGTCGACTTCGAGTACGCGTGGCGGCGTGCTCTGCCGGTCTCTCCAACTGGTCGAGCTGCAGAAGCACATAGTATATGTGACGAATTCACAAGGCGAGATACGCGCGTGATCGCGGTGTGCCAGGAAGATGCCGATCTGAAAACGCACGCACAGTTCCTGCGACAACTCAAGACCAGACCGCGCTTCGAGATCGTCGCGGACGTCGGCCGCCGCATGACGATGCGGTACCGCCGGACGACGGCGCACCTGATCGACAAGCAAGGCACCGTCCGCCAGATCTTCCCGATGCTGATCCATTCGCGCCCCTCCTGGAGCGCGATCCGGCACGAAGTCGAGGAGCTCCACTCGGAAACGTGCGGAAGCGATCCGAGCTAGAAGCCGAACCCGAGATGTCCACCAGCGTAAACGCATGCGTTGTAAAGTGCGTGCATGAGGATCGCCGCCACAAGCCACGGATAAGCTCCAGCCACTCCTGTCGGTCGCTGCTCCGCACACGCACGCCGCCAGACTTGCAGCAGGCCGAACGATGCGATCGCGGTGGGCACGCCGTGCAGCACGGATCCCAGCACCCAGCGATACGCCACGAGCTCGATCGGGGCATTCGGAAAGTAGACACACAAGTAGACGACGTTCTGAATGACGGCGAACAGAACGGCGGTGCCGAGTGTCATCAGATAGAGCTGGCCGGGTCGACGTATCCAGTGCATCCGGCGTTCGACCAGGGTCATCGCGACCGCGACCTTCAGGACTTCCGACGCGATCGGCCCGACCAATACGAAGCCCGGGAGCATCGTGTATTCGACGACGAAGAACGCGCAACCGACGGCGAACGGGATGGCAACCAGCGGGGCAGCCGCGGCGACAAGCCATGACTTCCGCGGTGTCACTTTCTTGTCATGTTCCGCCGCCCACCGCGCGTACGTCGCTTCTTCATCGCGGGGCGGTTCATACCGCTCGATCTCGCCGCACTCCGGGCAGGGATGGCCGGTCATCAGGCCGCGAAGGTTGTAGCCGCATTGCCTGCAAAACCAATCGCGGTCGATCGCCACCGGCGGCCGGTTGGGAAGCACAGCCGGTTCGTCGTAGATCGAATGCCTGGCACGCTCTTCGTCCGGGTCCGTGCGGGATCGCTCCCGTTCGAGGTTGCGGACGACCTTGTTCTCGCGCTTGTCCGGCTGGAACCCTGCGTTCTTGAAATGGGGCTCCGCTTCAACGGATTCGTCGTGTTCCGGTCCGGTCATGGTTCAGCTCGCCGGAGACTGAGGCACGTAGACTGCGGTTCCGTAGGCATAAAGCTCGACCATTGCGGCCATGCGCCTTCGACGCGCCATGCCGATGTTGCTTGTCTCGAAGCGTACGTTCACGACGTGGTTCGCCCCCATCCGGCGGGCCGCGTCCTTCATGCGAATCAGGGCCTCGCGTCGCGCTCTGCCCAACAGCGACTCGTACGTCTTCAGCTCACCGCCGATGAGCTTTTTTAAGTTGGCGACAAAGGTCTTGAAGTAGTCCGACGCGACGACGACCTCGCCGTCCACCAGCCCGAGCGGGTGAGGCGCAGACCCGGAAGGGAACGTCCGAAGGTCGGTGACATTGATGACTTCGAGTTCCTTCTCTCGCGCCGCGAGTCGTTTGAGGTGACGGCGCTCGGCGAACCCCCCGATCGAGTAACCGATAAGCAGCATCGCCAAGACGGGCACGACCTGGAGCAGAAACTCAGGCATCACGCTGCACCTCAGGCTCGACCACCACGGCTGTACCGTACGCGTAAAGCTCGGCTGCCCCCTGTGTGACGGCACTGGTCGTGAAGCGCACGTTGACCACGGCGTTGGCACCGAGCTGCTCGGCCTGTGCCAACATGCGCTCGAGCGCATGGCGACGGGCTTCGATCAGCAGTTCGGTGTATCCCTTGAGTTCGCCGCCGACGAGGTTTTTCAGGCCGGCCGCGACATCGCGTCCGAGGTGCTTGGCGCGAATGGTGTTGCCCTGCACCAGACCTTTGACCTCGCGAATGAAGTATCCCGGAATGGTTTCGGTGTTGACGACGATCATGCCGTGCCTCCGCGCGTGGGACGTGGTCGGCCCCGTTCGGTCCCACCGGTGAGACTCTGCTGATCGCTGCGCGCGGTGTCAAGTGATAAGCGCGTTTCCGGTGTCGAGGTGGCGCGCACTGGTCGCGTGAAGTTGCCAGGCCGTTCGTCGGGATTCTCTGGCAGACCGGAGCTACGCGGGTGCACCGCGGCCGTCGGGTGTTGACGAGGTCGGTTTGGTGGTTGGCGGTGCGGTGTCGGCTTTCCAATTGCGCTTGGGCGGTTTGACGACGAGGCCCATGCGGATGGCTTTCGCGGACACCTTGATGCGGCAGACCTTTCCGTCGACGACGGCACGAACGCGCTGGATGTTGGGTTTGAACTTGCGCTTGGTGACGCCGGTGGTCTTTCGGCCGACGCCGCCGAGGTATTTGGCCTTTCCGCGTCGGGCGATGGACCGCCCGGCCCGGGTCTTTTTTCCTGTGAAATAGCAAACTCGCGACATAGGCCACCTCTTGTTCGGTGCCGACAAGGAACCCTCAAACCCAGCGCGGCCCGGAGATCGGGCCAGACCGTCCAGTATACCGCGGCTGTGTTGCGTGACAAGGCTGGGCGAAGAGGGGGTGGAAACGTCGAAACGCAGGAGGGACGTAAGGACAGGGGGGCCGCGGCGCGTCGGGGCAGGCTCCGGGACGCGGAGGCGGAGGGACTCCGGCACGGCGGGGCAGGCCGCGGGACATGGGGACGAGGGCGTGCGGGGGTCGTTCGTCGGCGCGGGGCGTGGTTTGGGGCGGCGGACGAAGCCACCGTGAACCGCGTTCTTGGTAGCGCCAGTGCGGTTTTTTGGCTTCGTTTTGCAACTTTTTTTCTGTTTTTGATTTTTCTTTCCTCGCCGCGGCGGCTTGATCCCGCGGTGGGTGGTGCCCGGTTTTAGCGGGCACCTGCACGCGCGGCGCGGGTCCCGGCGTGCGCCGGGACCGCAGAGCCTGCCGCCGGGGATAAGAACTTCAGGGGCGATCGCTGCAAAACCCAGTTGGAGCGCGCATAGGGATTCGGGAATGACGGCAGTTTCATTGGCGGAGGGAAAGGCTGGCGAAGGCCGGACGCTCGGAGCCCCCGCCCAGTACGGAGGTCGACCGTGTGGCGGGAGCGGAAGGCGTTGGGTTCGGGGATTGGTGTCGTGAGGGCCGAGGCATCAGACACAGCGGGAGGTTGTGCACCGAAGGGCAGGGACAAGCATTGGGATCGAACCTCCGACCCCCGACACCGCGTCGGCGGCGGTTGCGTGCCGAGTTGGTGCTTCTGATGACGTCTTCATCGGACGAGCTGGTCTGCGGAAGTGTCTTTTGGCAGATGCCCGGAGCGGATTTAGATAGACTATCCCTCTCGCCGAAACGGGCAACCGCACAGAATTCGGATTTGTTAAGTAAAAATGGATCGGCCGCTCGGCGTGGGCTCGACGTTCCCTTGGCGGAAGGTCTGACGATTCGTTGGCAGGGGCGGAAGACTCGTCCCGGAGAAGGGGACACGTTGAATGTCTTCTCGCATTCCTCATGGTTCGCGGCGGCGCGCGGGCGTCGCTGAGAGAATGAAGTGAGCCCCGGTTGCGTACAGTGGGAGAATCAACCTTGCGATGGAAGCACTTATCCTTCAGACCCCTGGTCTATGTCGTTGCGGTGGTGTTGCTGCCTGGAGGTCCCGGCTGCGTCGTCAACCACAAGCAGGAACAATACTTTGCCGTCCGCGATCCCAACACGGGGGCGACGAACTACTACAAGATGACCGTAAAAGGCTGCACTGACGGGTCGGCCGTCGACTATCGGATGCAGGCGGGCTACTTCAGCGCTGCCGCGGTCGACATCCTGCGGGGTCAAATGCCCAAGATCCCAGAGTTGGACCTGGCGCCCGACCAGCAGGAGATCTTCGATGCGCTCCTCGAGCAGTTCTACGGGAGCCTCCTTCAAGAGGCGAAGCGGAAGGCCGATTTGACAGACGCGGACGTCCTGCTGACCGCCGCCCGCGGACGGCTGGAGCGAGCCACGCGGCGTGAGGAGTCGGCGACCAAGGCACGCGAGGGTATCCAGGGCAAGCTCGACCAAGAAACCCAAGCCCAGGCGGCGGCGAAGACGGCACTGGCAGAGGAGGAAACCCGACTGTCCATCGAGAACGCCGCGGCGGAGGCGCTGGTCGGGCAGATCAGCGAGGCGGAAACGATCCAAGCCGACTTACAGAGCCGGCGCGCAACCCTCGAACAGGAGATCGCTGACATCGAAGCGGAGATCGAGGAACTGCGCGGGCAGTTGGAGGGGGCCGAGGACACGAGCGAGTTGGACGAGCAAATCAGTCAGGCAGCGACCGAACTCGAAGGGAAGAAGGCGGACCACGCACAGATCATCGAGAAGCTCGACACCAACTCGAAGCAACTCAACGACTTGAACGCCCAGCATCGGTCGAAGCAGGAGCAGGTGAAAGCGATCCAATCCAATATTGACACCAAGAAACTGCTTGTCGAGAGCCTTGCACGGGCGGTTGCAAACTTGGAGGGAGAACTCGCAGCCGCCAAGGCGCAGGCCGACCGCGCCAATGCCGCACGAAAGGAGGCGGAGGCACACCTTGGCGACGTGCGGGACCGGATCAACGCCGCGCCGGAAGGCGGGGGCGAGGACGCGCCGACCGTGCCCGCAAAGACGCTCGAAGAGGTCGAGGAACAGGCCAAGTTTCTCGCCCGACTTGTGTGGTTCGGCAGCCTCTCGGCGGCCGATGTTGCCGCGATCGGTATGACCGGCTCGACCGATCCGTTCAAGTTTCGCAAGCTGGTCTTCTGGGCGACGGTCCGAAACATCGATATTAACGAATTGGCCACCGAGATCGACGCGGTGATCGAGCAGGTCACCGATCTGGGTCTCACTTTCAAGAACCTCACCGAAGCTCGCAAGAAGGAGCAGGCGGCGCGTCGAGCGGAGAACCGTCGACGCAGAAACGAGCTTCTGGATGCGGTGAGCAAAGTCCCAGGTAGTGCTTTGGGACCGCTGCTCAAGGTC
>JASFUW010000131.1:0-11694 GCA_050050135.1 Phycisphaerae bacterium | reverse complement strand
GAGGACGATCGCGTCCGTACCGCGCTCATGTCCTTCGAGGGCACGATCGAGCAGGTCCCCCCTGCGGTCAGCGCGATCAAGGTCGGCGGGGTCGCGGCGTACAAGCGGACGGCACGCGGACAGACGGTACGGCTCGACGCGCGGCGCGTGAGGGTCTATTGGGTGTGCGTGCATCGCGTGGCGTGGCCCGAAATCGAGTTCGGGGTCTGCTGCGGTCGCGGGACGTACATCCGTTCGATCGTCCGCGACCTGGGGGAAAAGCTCGGGACGGGCGGGTGCCTGACCGGTCTGGTTCGCGAGCGGGTGGGGCCCTTCGCGTTACACGACGCCTGGACGTTGGAGCGGCTGCGCAAGGCGGGCGGACCGGACGAATATGTGATTCCATTGGAACGAGCCAAGGCACTTCTCTCCCCGGACACCGTGTCGATCCCCGAGCGCCCTTCACCAGATTAGCACGGCGCGGCGTCGTTCCGCCGGGTGCCCCCCGGAACCTCGCCCGTCAGGGCGCAGAATGAGGTCGCAAGGCCGGCGACCCGTCGGCCGGTGCCTACAGACGAGGTGCCCGGCGACCCGCGGTCGCGAAGGGTGCCGGCCCGCCCGAATGGAACGTCATCCAATCCGCCGGAAAGAACCTTGACGAAGCAACGCGGGATGCGTAATCTCCCCGTGCAATTGGTGGCTCAACGGGAGTGATGCCCATCCGTAGAAACCGAACCGGGACCGTCCCCGCGGGCAGGCTGCGCTTGCCTGCCGACCCGAGTCGACCGAAACGTGTCACGAATGTGTCGCTCGGTTGGCCTGTGGGGACAATGTTCCTGGAAACAGGGGTTGGACTCACGTGAACGGAACCATCACATCGCTCGCGACGGCGGCGGTCGACTCGATGAACGCTCTGACCGGTGACGCACATCATGCGGTGGTCAATCTGCTGTTCCGACTTGCGGATGACGAGTTGATTCTCGGGCACGGGAGCACGAGTTGGGCCAAGCAGGTTCCGAGCGGAGAGCCGGGGCTGCCTTTCGAAGCCATCGCACGAGACGAAAGGGACCACGCCCGGGCGTACTATGAGCTGCTGGGCAAGCTCGGTAGGGGCAGCGTCGAGTCGCTGGTCCTACAACGGGGGCCGCGGCGGTTTCGATGTGCGTCGCTGGTGTGCTCTGAAGCTGATCCGGGCTGGGCACGCGGGCTCCTGCGGCAGTTTCTGTATGACGCAGCCGAGGTGGTTCGATTGACGGCGTTGCGCACCTGCCACGTCGGACCACTTGCGGAGCTCGCGTCTTGGGTACACCGCGATGAACAGCGGCACTTGATGTACGGACGGAAGTGGGTGATCCGATTGGCGTTGGCAGGCGACGAGCCCAGACAGGCGCTGCAGCGGGCGCTCGCGGACTTGTACCCCCACGCCCTGGGTCTGTTCGAGCCGACCGAGGCCGACGAGACGCTCGCCCAGGCAGGCATCTGCCCGCGCGAGGAAGAACTTCAACAGCAATGGGAATCAGCCGTCGCCCCAGTCCTCGCCCAGGCTGACCTCGATCCTCCAATCACGGTTCACCCCGTCTACGGCGGCCGCGTCGGCCGACATCCGCCCTGCTTTGGCGATGTACTGCAGTCGATTCAGGATTTCTACGTCGCGACGTCCTGACCACCGTACCACAACTCGTCCTCCGTTGTCGGGCTCGCGTTCGCCGCTCCCTCCCCGGTCGCGGCTCACCGTGCGCACCCGTCCTGCCCGATGGCGCACCGAGGAAGAGGTCGCGCACGCCGTTTCAGAAATGCGAGACGATGGGACGCCGCAGCGGCGAATCCGTGCCCGTCAACATAGCCACATCATCTGTCGCGTCTTACCGGCCAGACCGAAGTCGCGGGGCGAGCGGGAGCAGAATCCAGCCCCATAGGGACTGGGCGACAAAGACGCAGATGCTGAGGGGAAGAAGCTGCATCGGCAGTTCGTCGAGCTTGACGACCTCGTGTTGCACCGTCAGTTGGAGGGCGGCGACGGTTCCCGCGGCGGAAAGGATCAGGAGGACCGCTGCGACGTAAGCCAGACCGCGACCACCGCGCGCGACGAGAGTCCCCGCCATCGCCAGCACGATCAGACCGGCACCCACGCCCAGGCGCAGGTGCTGGGGGACGAACCTCCATTCGGGTCCGAGCCGGGAATACGCCGACCAACCCAGACCCGCCAGGGCGATAACGCCCACGATGCACAGCAGAGCGCGTCGCGAGCCGTCCAGACCTCGGCCCGTCAGGGCACCTCCGCAAACCGCCAGAACGGCGATTGCGACCGTCACCAGTGCCACCCAACCGACAACGATCGCCACTCTCAACTTCGCCTCGGTCAGTTGGGCTTGGACTTCGGCTGAGCTCAGTCGAACGCCCTCGGACGCCGTAACAGCGCGTGGTCCGGACGCCGGGCGGGGAGAAATCGCGGCGTCTTTCGCGTCCGGTGGAACGAGAGCCTGGGCGACGTCGTCGAGGTTCACGCCCGGCAGCGGCGTGCGCATGAAAAGCCTGACCCTGAGCTTGGGATCGGCTCGCAGCCAGGTGGCGTAGTAGAGCGCGCCCGCGACGGCCAGGCTCAGCACACCGACCGTAACCAGCAAAGACGTATTGGTTGACGAACGTGGGCCGACCCGCTTCGTCGGACGCGGCCCGCGTCTGGACGCGGAGTAGATGACTTTGACTTCGAGCGGTTCGACGGTCGTCATGGTTTCTTTGGTGCAGGGTGTTTCCGGTGCTTCCTCGCGGTCAACGGCGCGTGCGGGCTCACGCCGCCTGCTGTGGCCAGTTCCGTGGTCCGACGCTGCTCAGATGTCCGCGGCCGTTGACGGGAAACTCCGCGAAGTAATCCCGGATCGAACCCGCGGTGATCCTCTCGACGTCGGCGAGCATCTGCTCGACCGTCCGCGGTGCGCCGCGATATTCCATGTCGTCCATCAACTGGGTCAGGCGATGGTAGGGAACTTCGCCCTCCATCGCCAGCGCGGTCCGCCGCTTGTTCTTGACCCGCGTGACCTCCGACTCGTCAACGCCCTCGGTGCAAATCCGGTCGGCCTCGGCACGAATCGCTTCGAGCAGCCGCTCGGCGTTTTCGGGCTGACAGGTACCGTAGAGGATCATAATGCCGCAGTCTGTATAGTCCAGGTGGAACGCACCCGCGCGGGGGGCGATGCCCTTCTGTACTATATTCCAGAAGAAACGCGAGTTCTCGCCGCCCAGGATGGTGGCGGCGGCCGAGGCGGTTTCCGCTCGGTCGTCGGACGCGCCGACCGCGGGAAAGCTCAGGGCGACAAGCTGCTGGTTGAACCGGTCCACCTCGAACACGTCCACGCCTTGACGGATTGTCGGCGTGGTCCGCCCGGAACCCTCACCTGATGGTTTCCACGCACCGCAATGGGTCTGTGCAAGCGTGAGGATTTCCGTCGGATTCACGTTGCCGGCGACGACGAAGATCATGTTCTCCGGGGCGTAGCGTTTCTGGAAGTAGGCCCACATCTGATCGCGGGTCAGCGCGGAGACCGTCTGGTTGTATCCGAGGATGGGCCAGGACAAAGCGTGTCCGGCAAACACCTTCTCCTGAAGGAAGTCAATCGCGACGTGCTCGAGGTTGTCCTTGGCCATCGCGATTTCCTCGAGCACGACGTGCTTCTCGGTCTCGAACTCGTCGGGTGGAAGCGCGGACCGGATCATGTCGGCCAACAGTTCGATCTGCCGGCCGATGTCGCCTTGGCGGACCCATCCAAAATACATGGTGCGGTCTTCGCTGGTGTAGGCGTTGTAGGTGCTGCCCATACGATCGAAGTCGATGGTGATCTCACGCCAGGTTCGGTTGTGCGTTCCCTTGAACATCATGTGTTCGAGGAAGTGGGAGACCCCCGCCAGGGGAGCGGTGTCGTCGCGCGCGCCGGTCTGGACGAGAAATCCGGCCGCGGCGCTGCGAACGTCGGGCATCTGCTCGATGACGATCCGAAGACCGTTGTCCAATGTGTGTAAGGTATAGGGGCTGGTCACGTCTCTTTTCTCTCGATTCGAGGCCCGTCTCGCGGGGCGCGGCGCTGGCCTTCCCTTGACTTCTTATACTCACGCGGCGAGCAACGGTCGCCGAAACCTACGAACGATTCGTGGGATTCGCCCGGTGAATCGTTGGTACACAACTGTCCTGTGCAGACCGGCGGGCGTGGGTCCGCCTGCACGTACCGGTGGTTCGCCTGAGACCCCGCGGGTCGCCTGCGTCGACCCGAGCCACCCGGAACGGCGGGATGCCGCGCCGCAAACAACCTGCAACCGAACACTAGTTCGGCACCGTAGCGCTGCTTGTCTGTTCAACCGTGGCCGCGCCATCCAGCGCCCTCGGCCCCAGGGTGACGACACAAAGGCGATCGCGCGGGTAGCTCGCAAGATACTCCCGAATCTCGGCGATCGTAACCGCCTGGACCCTGGCGATCTTCTCGTCCTCGGGAAGCGGTCGACCGAAGTAGAACAGGTCGTTGGCCAGCTCGGCGCATCGCGCCCTGGTGCTGTCACCACGTGTCTCCAGGTTCGCGACGATTCCGGTGATGGCCCGCTCGAGTTCATCCGGTTGAATGTCGTCCGCAAGCCGCTCAACCTCCCGCAACAGCGTCTTGTGTGTCTGCTCGCAACGTTCGGGGGTGGTCGAGGCGCCCATGAAGATCATGCCGCCGCCCCGCGGCGTGTCGTGCCACGCGTTGACCCAGTAGACCAACCCCTGCTTCTCGCGCACCTCCGTGAACAGCCGGGCACTCATGCCGCCGGAGAGGATTCCCAGTAGGACCTGTTGCACGGGATAGGCGGCGTGCGTTACGTCGACGCCGGGCCAACAGATACCGATCTGCTGCTGCTCCAACGGTTTGTTGAAGTGCTTCGTGCACGGCGCGAACTGGATGGGAACGGTCTCGCGACCGGCACGTTCCGTAGCCCCGAACGCCCCGAAATATCGTTCGAACAATTCGGCCGCTCGCTTGGGCGCGATGGGGCCGGCCACCGACGCGATCATCCGGCCGGCTGCAAAACGCGATCGCCAGTGCTCGACCAGGTCGTCGCGGGTGATCCGCTCGAGTGTCTCCTTCTCACCAAGGGGGTGGCGCCCGAGGACAGGCCCGAACGCTTCCCGGTTGATCAGCTTTTCGATCAGGGCGTGGGCGTCGTCCTCGAGGGCGAGCAATTCCTGCTTGCTCAGGTCGACGTTGACCTCAAAGGCATCCTGCGGGAAGGTCGGTGTTCGGAGGAACTCGGCGTGGAGGGCGAGGGCCTGCTCGAAGTGTTCGGGCAGGACCGTACAGGTGAAGGTCGTCGTCTCGCGCCCCACCCCGCTTCGATGCGCGGCGCCGATCAAGTCGAAGGCGTCGGACAGCTCGCGCCCGGTCCGGCGCTCGGTTCCCTTGTCGATGGTGTCCAGAATCAGACGGGCGAGCCCCAGGTTCTCTGCCGGCTCTTCGGCGATCCCGGAAAGGACGCGAAGCTGGAAGGAGATAATGTGCCGCCGCGGAAACGGCGTCACGCCGTATTCGATCCCGCAAGGCAGGAAATCGTGCACGATGCCTGTCATGGATTCAGACGCTCCCGTTGGACCCCAAGTAAGCCCGCGCCACCCGCTTAGACCATCATAGCAGAAGAAGGGTCGCACGTCTTATCGGCACAGAATCGCCGTGGGCGCACCACGGCGCTCGGATAACCGCGGAGCGTCAGCGTCCGGCCGGTCCGCGTGATGGCGAACGTCTCGGGATCCGCCGCAGGACCCGGAGATCAGAGAGCCGAGTCGCGGACCGCGCGAGTGAAATTCGGCTTTGTGCGAAGCGCCGTCAAGTTGAGATGTACCCGTCCCGGCCATCCTGGCGCACGAACGCGCGCCGGATGGCCGGAACAAGCATCATAGCGCACGTACATCCCGATGACGCACGTGCCCGAGAAGATCCCGGTACGGCCGCAGCCCCTAGTGGCCGCATGGGCCGCAGGTATACGGCGTAACGTGGCCGCAGCATTGGCGGAACCCACACCCACCGTCTTCGCAACATTCACCACAGGTCCCGTCGCAGCAGAGGTCGTCACCGGTACAGTCATCTTCGTCGCAACACTCGACACACTCGTTACTGACGCAGTATGGCGTCTCGCCGCTGCAATCGTTGTAGTCGCAGCACTCTTCGCAAAAGCCGGTGGAGCAGCAGTTCGGTGTACCCGCGTCTGTGCAATCGTCGTCATCGTCGTTGCAGCAATCGGTGGAGGCCTCATACTCGCACGCACCCAGGTCGATACAGTTCGGCCCATCATCGTACCTGGTCCGATCGTTTCCGATCAGGTCCGGGTGCGATGTTCCGGGCAAGATGCAGTCGTCATCGCCCTCATCGATAACCTCTGACGTGCTAACCAGGCAGTAGTCGTCGTTTGCCTCGTCCACGAAGCCCGGATCGACGTCCATATTCGAAAGCTCTGCGCAAATCGCGTCACAGTCTTCGATATCGGTGTAGGTGACGGTGATGGTCCCGCTGGTGTTGGTGATCTGGTCACCTTCGGTTGCGGGTGCGCCGTCGGAGTTGCCCCAGAATATGCTGTTGCAGATCGTGACCGTTCCATTGTCGAAATTCTCGAGTCCGCCGCCGACGGTTCCGGCCGTGTTGTCGGCCACCGTGCAGTTGTGCAGCCTGAGGTCGCTGGAGGTTCCCGCGTTTTCGATCGCGCCGCCCGCGGCGCTCGTTGCTTCGTTCTCAAAGAACAGACAGTTGACAAAGGTCGCGGGCGAGTGGTTGGTATAGAACGCGCCGGCACTGCCGGCTTTGTTGTTCGAGAACGTACATCTTATGTACTCTCCTGATGTTCCCGCACTAGTTTGCGCGACCGCCCCTCCATACCTGAGCGCCTGTCCTTCCGAGACATCGTTTGACTCGAAGAGCGTATCCTCGGCGACCAGGTTGCCGCCGGCGACGTAGATGGCGGCTCCCACGGCGCCTGTGTTGCTGTCGAACGTGCAAGCCGAGATGAGGACATCCGCCTCCTCACCGACGGTCCACAAACCTGCGGCATACAATCCGGTGTCGTTGCCCTCGAAGACGCAATCATTCAGCGTAAGCGTCGCGCTCCCGTTGTATATGGCACTTCCACCGTGAGTCCCGGTGTAGTCTGTTGAATTCAGCGTAAAATCGCAGTCGGTCAACGCGGCCTGGCCGTCGTTCATGTAAAGGCCGCCGCCCCAGCGAGCAGCGTCGTTGTCCGTGACCGTACAACCGCTCAGGGTGAGCGTACCGTCTTGGTTGTAAATGCCGCCGCCGCCGCTCCCATCCGCGGTGCTGTCGACCGAGTTGGAATCGAACGTGCAGCCGGTGAACGTGAGGACGCCGTCCTTGTTATACACGCCTCCGCCGCGGGATTGAGCCTCGTTGTTCTCGAACGTGCTGTTGGTGAATTCTGGATCACCGCCTTCATTCCACATCCCCGCGCCGCCCGTGGCCATGGCCGTACTGGCGGTCGTGTTGTTCTCGAAGGTACAATCCGTAAACTTGGGGGCTGAGCCGTACCCTTCGCAGCCACTGTCCGTTTTTAGGTAAACGCCGCCGCCGAAACTCGTTGCCTCGTTGCTGTCGAAGACGCAATCATCGACGACCGGGCTTCCGCTGTGTATGTACAGACCGCCGCCGCGGTTGTCCGAGTGGTTATCGTAGAAGATACAGTTGGCGATCTTGGTCTCGTTCCCGTGATCGTTGACGGCCCCG
The DNA here is from genome assembly GCA_050050135.1 of Phycisphaerae bacterium. GTDB lineage: Bacteria > Planctomycetota > Phycisphaerae > UBA1845 > UBA1845. The sequence goes on along the minus strand of JASFUW010000131.1, from coordinate 3,973 downwards.
TGGTCCTTCGACCAGTTGTCGGTGAACATACAGTTCTCGATCATGAGTCTGTGCGCTTCGTTCTCGTTGAAGGTGCTGATGCACTCGTCCGGAGGATCGCACTCGGCGGCGCCGTCGCACTCGCTGTCGAGCGAGCATAGCTTGCCCTGATCCGCCCCGCTGTCACAGGCCGGCGCTTCGCGGATGGTCAACCCCGAGCCCTGGTTCCACGGGAAGCTCGGATTGTCCGCATGTCCGCCGCGGACCATGAACCCGTCCACCCGCGCGAACGCGTTGGCGACGGTGTACGAGAGCACGTGGTACGCATTGTCCTCCCTGTCGCCGTATTCGCCGCTGTCATCGACATTCATGTCGCCGCTCAGGACGGATGCTCCCTTGTTGTCCTCGCCGATCTGGCAGGTTTCTCCTACCGGGCAATCGTAATCGAACCAGCACTTGGTCGTGGGCGGATCCGAGCACGTCCCCTCACGCACGTCAACACAGGTTCCGCTGGTCCCGCAGGGGTCGCCCGCTTCGCCCGTACAAGTGTAGCCCATCTGCGTGCAGTCGAGCCGAACACTTTCGTTTCCCTGGAATCCGCCGTACAGCAGGATCGCGGGGTCGGAAATGTCGATCGTCGAGTAGCGCCCTGACGTCGCGTTCACGCAAGGCAGGTACTCCTCGTCGGACACCGCCACCCAAACCTCGTCGCCCGACGATGCGTCTTCCAATGCCTCACAGAGTTCATCGAACGCGTTTTCCCACGACGAACCGTCGTCGTTCCCGCCGTCAACGTCCGCATCGACGTAGATGGGATCGCCCAGCGCCGTCCCCGCGGCGAACGCCAAAACCAAAACACCCGTTCCCAATCCGACTCGTTTTCTCGACATGAATCAGTCCTCCAAACCCGCGGGCAGAACGCCCACACACACATAAAATGAACTGCCCGGACGATCCGGGCTTTCGGAACAGCCAAAAGCCGCCGATGCGGGTTGACGCTGACCGACGCCCGCACGAGAACCCGCCCGACTCCAACTTCATTTCATAAGAGCGCCCCTCGCAACGGTCAAACCAAAAATCCATTAAGAATCTACACAGTGCAGTCGGCTATTGCCCGAAACTCGACCTGGGAGGTCTGGGAAAATCGTCACGAGCCAAGGAAGAAGGAGACGGCGAAGCGACGAACGCGCCCACAGGATCCTCCAGTTCTTCCACTCCATTGCCGGCGCGAACTCGCGCCGACCCGCTCACGGTTGTCCTCCTTCAGGAAGGCGCCACCGCTGTAGAAAGGGACGAACCCAGATTCAGCTTTTGCTGTGGCGTCATCGCTCGTGCACGGCCCGAACTCGCGACTCTTTCGCGCTGGTTTGCGAATCTCGTTAAGTACGCAACTCGATCCGACCTCGAAAATAGCAAAGACCCGTAATGGCAAATCGGGAAACTCGCCCCGTGCAAAAGCAGAACCACCCGTTGGCGCTGCGCAACGCGATTTGAAAATGAACCGCGGCAGCAACCCCACTCACTGCTCCCGCGCTTCCGCCTCCGGCACGAGGAGATGGACAAAGAAATCGCGCACCAAATAGGCACATTGGGTATCTGCTGCGAAACGGAGTCGAGCTTGCGAGAGGCGTACGACTAAGGTGAGCGGGACGCACTCGCCTCGAGCGTGACTTGCCGCGCGATCGTTCCGCCCTTCTGCGAACTGTATTTCAGTTCCAGCGTTCCTTTTCCACGAACGAGCCAGCGAACGACGCGGCGGCCGTGACTGCCGATGCCTTCGTCAAGCCATATGCGTTCGGGATGCCGTTCCGTCAGCTTCATCGAACTCTGGTGCCAAGTCTCTAGCACCCCGGACGCCAAGACCTTCGCGTCGCTTCGCCCACCCGGACTGAGCGTGACCTGGTCGCGGGCTCCGATTTTGCGCTTGGCAGCCAGGGCGCTGATGGTCGGAATGGCGGCGTCGTTCATCACCTCGACGGTCACCTGCCAGATACCGGCCCCGAGCAACTTCACCTCGACACGCGAAAAGGCGAGCCGGGGCATCTGGTCCGCGTGATACATGGTGAAAGCGAAATTGCGATGACAGAGCTCTTCGAGCATGAACAAGGGCGGAACACGGCTTGCATACTTGCCGGCGCCGCCGATGAGGACCTCGCCGTACGTCGGGTGATCGTATGGCTTCAACGGTGTCATCAGCTCCTTGAACAATAGAAGGTCGCCGAACTCGAGCCGGTCCTTTCGAGAACCCCAGCCGGCGTCGGGATCGCCGAACAGTTGAGCGTTGGTCCACAGCTCGTTGGTGAAACTGAAGATCCCCAACCCCTCCGCGGTCCAGTTCACGAATCCCCCGTGCACCGTATACAGGTCCTTCCAGAGAACCATGTACTTGTAGAACGGTAGTATTCGCTCGCCCTTCTTGGCGATTTCGTCGTAAACCCGGGTGTCGTCTCGTGGATAGGCCTCCACGCGCTCCTTTGTCCCCGGACCGCGAAGGATCATGCCGCCGGCGTTATGGTAAGATTGAACGGCTGCGATGTTCGGGTGATCCAGAATGAACGCGGCGATCGCGGCGGTTTCGGGAAAGCAGAGTGGATAGTCCCCCGAACCGCGCTCTATGTATCCCGGCTGCCAGTCCGTGGGCCAGTTGCGGTTCATGTCGTAACCGCCCGGGCCGTCCTCGTTCACCTCTCCGTCGCCGTCGTTGTCGATCCCCTCGAAGCCGAACCAATCGTAGTCGCCCTTCTCATCACGCTCGACGCGTTCGAACAGGCGCGGGTCCTTTTGCGATCGCCTGAACCGCCCGAGCGGGTCTTTCTTCCACATCGAGGTGATCTGCCCGTCGCCGTCGAGATCGTCGTACCCGTCCTCGTCAAAGAGCCCGTCATGGTCGTTGTCCGTCGGTTGCTTGCCCGAGCGGGACGCGTGCGCGGTGTTGGGGTTGTCGAACCAGTGGGCCCGGCCGTCCGGGTTCACGCTCGGGATGATGTAGAACGCGCGCTCGTCAAGGAGCTTCGTCAAATGGTCCACCACGCCATAGCTCTTGGTCAGGTGCCAAATCGTGTACAGGCACACCTCGCTGCCCTGCACTTCGTTTCCGTGGACGTTCCCGTCGATGTACATGGCCGGCTTGTCGCGGTCCGAGCCCGTCTCGGGGTTGTTGATGGTCATCAGCCAGATGTCGCGCTCTTCCGTGCTCTTGCCGATGGAGTTCAGCGTGAGCAGCTGGGGATAGGCGTCGGCCAATTCGCGAAGCGCGTCGACCATTTCGTTGTAATTGTAGAAGTGGTTGAACGTGAGGTTGGCGCGGTTGGGGTGGAATTCCTGTGCGCTGGCGACCGCCGCGGCCAGTGCCATGGCAGTCAGCGCTCCCGGCAGCGAAATCCGGACGATGTGTTTGATGGTCATCAGTTCTCTCCGTCCTCGTTCGTCGGCGTCAACCTGATGTTCACGCTCGTGTCGCCGTATTTCTCGGAAGTGAATTTTATGATGACGGAGCTGTCGGGGTCGCCTTGTACGACCCATCGCAGCTTATGGCGTCCGCCGCTGCCGGGTATCGACCAGATCTTCTCGACCCGCCTGCCCCCGAGCACGCGCAGCAAGTCGACATCAAGGGAGACGACGATCGGCCTGACGCGGCGGTTCACTTCCGCGATCGCCAGACCGGACGGAAAATAACCGCGGTTGACGATTTCCGTCCTGATCTCGTAGACCGTCTCCGCAAGCCGCGTCACCTGCGGTGTCACCAGGGAGACATCAGGGAACCGTCCGCCCAGATCCAAAAGGAATGCGAGCTGTTTCTCCGCGATGGACTGAAGGTCCGACGGCGGCGGGACGATTCTGAAAAACGGTGCAAACCCGCCGATCTCGACGTCGCCGAGTTGCGGGTGCGCAAAGGGTGTCCACGGAACAAAACCCGCCCCGCCGCGCTGCTCGTGGCTATATTTCAGCCACGCGGCGTCCTCGTTGTCGGCGTCTGATCTTTTTTGCCGCCCGC
>JASFUW010000130.1:0-11699 GCA_050050135.1 Phycisphaerae bacterium | reverse complement strand
TCGACCGCGCTCCGCCGAAGTCGTTGGGATCGGTGCGGGGCAGGGTCCGGGTGAGCCGGACCGGAGACAGGGGAGAGTCAAGTAAACACCTTTACGAAACGCAGACCTCGGGGGACCCGCAGGCAGATGAACGGCGGGTGGGTGCTCGTTCCGGTTGCGGGGCAACGAGCCTGCACGCGCCACGCCGGTTTGCGTGCATCTTCCGACAGGTCTGCCGGTAGTAGGCCGAACCGATTTCTTTCGTGCTTCTCTTTGGACGCGGTGGGGGGAGCCCGCCCATAGTTAAGGGATTTTCAAAATGTCGATGAACACACAGGGCCGTAATCGAGCACGTCGTCAGCCACGTTCCCGGTGCGCCGGGAGATTGGCGATCGCAGGAACGTTGTCAGCGGGTGCGGTGCTGGCGGTATTGACCGCAGCAGTCTCGCTCGCGACGGAAGGGCGTGCCAACAGTCAAGCCGCGGCTGAACGCGAAGCCCGGCCACAGATCAACCGGCCCACGGCCGACGAAGCGACCTCCGGGCTCGCCGCCCGAGAGGAACTCAAACGCGCCGTGGACCTCCAAGGGGCCCCGGGCATATCGGGTACCGTTGAGCGCCGCCCGACAGTGCAGCCGCAGATCCTGGCGAAAGCGCAACCCGGCGGACAGGTGAACGCGCAGATCGGGTGGGTCGAGCCCAAACACGTTGACGTCAAACTGCTCGCCGAACCGCCCAAGCTGACGCCGGAGCTGCGCGCCATGGTCGAGAAGGCGTGCGACGAGGAGCTGCATCGCGGTCGTCCTTTGCCCGTAACCGGGTCGCCGGAGCTGGCGGTTCCGACAACCGCGCCAACGGCTCCTGCCTCGCGTCTCGGACAGGCCCGTGCACCCGGCGACATGCAGTACTTCGTGAATTCGGCGGTCACGCCGGCCGGTGCCTCCACGAGCGTGGTCGCGGAACCGAGCGTCGGCAACAACGGCAAGCTCGTCTTTCAGAGCGGAAACTGGTACGCGGCCATCTCGACCGATCACGGAAGCACCTGGTCCCATGTGGACCCGGCCACGAGCTTCCCCTCGGTCAACGGCGGCTTCTGCTGCGATCAGATCGTGATCTACGAGCCGAGTCGCGACATCATGATCTGGTTGTTGCAGTACAGTCGCGACGCGGATGACAACACGCATCGGTTCGCCATCGCGAAAGGGGTCTCCGACCTCGAGAACCTGGCCTGGTGTCTGTATGACTTCAGCCCCACGGACGTCGGCATTCCCCTCGGGTACTGGTTCGACTTCCCCGACCTGGTCGTGGGCAACAACTCGCTCTATTGGACCACCAATGTCTTCACGACGGACACGTTTTGCTCCGGCGGTCAGTCCGATGGGAACTCCTGCACGACCGACGCCGACTGCGGTGGTTTCCCCTGCAAGCTCCAGTACCTGACCAGCCTTATCGCAAGGTTGCCCCTAACCGAGATGTCGGAGTGTACCGGGTTCGGATTCGGATACTGGAACCAGCTCGGCTTCGACCCGGACGACCGCCGATCCTCATGGCGCGTTTGCCACGGCACCAGTTCGGTCGCGTACTGGGCCGCCCACAACACAACCAGTTCGATCCGAATCTTCCGGTGGGAGGAAGGCGCAGGATCGATCACCTGGGACGACGTCGCCCACGATCCGTTCGACTGGAACGATGCCAACATGACGTGTCCCGGTCCTGACGGGAACGACTCGTGCGCCCGAGCGGACACCCGCATCCTGGGTGCCTACAACAACACGCTCGGTGAACTGGGCTTCATGTGGATATCGGCCCCGCACGGTATTTACCCTTACCCGTATACGCGCATCGCCCGATTCCAAGAAAGTGACCGGGCTTTGATCGCCAATGAAGCGATCTGGTATAACCAGGGTGCATGGATCTATCCGTCGGTCGGCGTCAACTCGCGCGGGCACCTTGCCGGGACGATCTTCTTTGCGGGCGAGAACATTCATCCGCAATGCGACGTGTGGGTCTCGGACGATTTCAGTCCGAGCTTCCCCAGTATTGCACCGATCGAGTCCTACCTCGGCGTACAGGGAACCGACGGTCCGGCGAGCGACAAGTGGGGCGACTACCTCGCGACCAGACCACATGCGCCCTTCGACGAGACCTGGATCGGCTCGTGCTTCTCGCTGCAAGGCGGTACCGGCAACGGGGACATCGAGCCGAGACACATCTGGTTCGGTCGTGAGCGCGACGCGCCACCGCCGCCGCCAGGCAACGACGAATGCAACGCGGCGTTCAACATCTTCTCGACGCCGTACGCGAGCGACATCGACACCCGCGGAGCTACGCGCGCCAAACTCGATCCCAAACCGAGCTGCACCGCAACGCCGAACTCGAACACCGTCTGGTATACCTACACACCGCCCTGCGATGGCACGGTCACCGCAGAAACCTGCAACAGCAACTATGACACCGTACTGACCGTGTACACGGGTTCTTGCGGCGACCTCAGCCAGGTCGCGTGTGACGACGACAGTTGCGGCGAGTTCTTGCAGTCACGAATCGCCAACCTCCCCGTCGTAGGTGGCGAGACCTACTACATCGAAGTGGGTGACTACAACCTGCCGGGCGGCGGGTTCCTCCGCTTCCGTTTCGGTTTCACACCCGATTCGGTGCCGGCAAACGATCGTTGCGTGCAGGCCCGGTTCGTCGGTGTGCCTTCGAGCACGCCCGGCACGACGCTCTGCGCGGACCAGGATGACGCGCCGGACTGCAACGTCGGCGTCACGTCACCCGGTGTCTGGTACCGGGTGCGTGGTACCGGCCGAACGATGACCGCGTCGGTCTGCAATGCCGGAACGGACCCGAACTACGACTCCAAGATATCCGTCTATTGCGGCGGTTGTGCGAACCTCGGCGGTCTGCAATGCGTGGCGGACAACGATGACAACTGCAATACGCACTCCGGACTGCTCTCGACCGTGAGCTGGTGTTCGGAATACGGCGCAAGCTACCTGATTCTGGTGCATGGTTTCGGAGGCAGCAGCGGGGATTTCGTGCTCGACGTCTCCGATGACGGAGTCCTCTGCACCGGTGCGGTGGACTGCGGCGGCGATCCGCTGGGTGGTTGCTGCGTCCACGGTGCGGGCAACTGCTCGCCAGGCATTTGCGGTGATTTCAACGCCTGTGGTGAGGGGTGCATTTGCGGTCTCACGTCTGACGGCGACGGCGCGTGCTTTGGCGGGTTCCAGCTTTGTGACTTCCTGACGCCGTGTCCCAACGGGAACAGCGATTGCGCGGTCGGGGAACTCTGTTGGGTCGGTTCGTGCTGCGATGGTCCGGTCTGTAGTCTGCCGTGCCCTCAGAACGGGCTCAAAGCGGCCGACATGGACGCTGTTGACTTGTCTCTCACCCCTATGGGCACCACCCCGCCGAACGCGGGCGAACGCGGGCTGGGTACACCCTGCATCGACGTCACGAGGTCGATCTGTGCGTACGCCGGTGGAATCTACCAGGGCGACGGCGTGCCCTGTGACGACAGCCGCTGCCTGGGGGCGTGCTGCGTCGAGGGGACATGCACCGGCGTGTCGACCGAATACGACTGTGAGCTGTCAGGCGGAGAGTGGTTCTACGGTCAGGACTGCTCGACCATTACGTGTCCGGCCGCGCAAGGTGCATGTTGCCCCGGGTATGCCTGTCTGGAAACGCTTGAATGCAACAGTCCGGAGCCCGGGCGGTACTCCTGCGGCGGCACGCTCGGGTGCATCTGCCTCGAAACATTCGACGGCGGAACCACGTGTGCCAACGGCTTCCAAGAATGTGGAGAGGCATGCCTCAACGGACCATCCGCCTGTCCGCCCGGAAGCGCCTGTGTGCTCAATTCCTGCTGCAACGACGGACTGCCGACCTGCATCGTTGAAGGTTGTCCCGGTCCTGTCCCGCCCGATCGAGCACTCGAGCCGGGCGAACGCGGTGTTCTCGGCGACCGCACCATCCAACCGCAGCACCGCGGCGGTGGCACCGGCGCCAACGGCTGTGTCGAAACGGACGAGCTTTCCTGTGTGGTGCTGGGCGCCGACTACCAGGGCGACGGCACCGTCTGTCTCGATACCACCTGCCCGGCACCGGGGGCGTGCTGCCTCGAAGACGGTGTCTGTGTCATCGCGCTGGCGGACGAGTGCGTGGCGCTCGGCGGCGAACCGCGACCGCCGGGTACGCTCTGCGGACCGGGTGTTTGCACGTTATTCGGGGCATGCTGCATCGGCGGGGCTTGCGTCGGCAACTCCGATGAAATCAGTTGCCTCCGAGAGGGCGGACAATGGTTTTTCGGGGAGGACTGCCGCGACTTCGTCTGCCCGACCGGACAGACGCAAGCCTGTTGCAGCCCCGACAACCGGGAATGCATCGATGAGGTCCCCGATGTCTGCATCGAGGTCGGCGGAACGCCGCAAGGCCCCGGGACACGGTGCCTCGGCGATCAGGACGAGAACGGATTCGACGACGCGTGTGAAACCGACGAGCCGTGCGAGGATTGCGGCCCCGGTCCGCATTGGGTCGACGAATGCCTGGGCGGGATCGACAGCATGCCCAGCGGCGCGTTGATCGGGATCGACTTCGAGGGCGATTGCGTCCAGGACCAGACGCTGCGATTGAGCGGTCCGGTCCAGGTTCGCCGCTCGGACCCCTTGGACGACTCCAACATCTTCTCCGGCATCGCCCCGGTGGACGGTCACCGCGAGGTGATCGATACCGAGATCGTTTCGCTCTCGTTGAGTGGGGGCGGTGTTACCATGATTGCCGGCGGTGGTCTGGGAACCAACCCGCTTCGCCGCTCGCTCGGTGCGATCGTCGAGCAGCGTTACCTGCCCGCATGGGCGGACAGTTTCTTCGACGTGTTCTTCGAGGTCGATCTCGGCGGCGGCGTGCTCGCGTACAATCAGGAGCCGCTCCGCGTCGTGGCCAAGATTGACTGCCTGCCGCCTGACACCACGTACATCCACCCGATCGACTGCGTGAAACTCTACACCACACCGATTCCCGGTGAAGGGGACGTTGTCGCCTACCTGGTGACCGCGGATCACTCGACCTACCCGGACTGCGGCGACCCGTCGACCGGTCCGTGCTTCGAGCCGCATCAGTCGCCGTTCTGCGACGACGACGCCTGTTGCGAACGCGTCTGCGAGATCGAACCGCGGTGCTGCAGCGAGAGTTGGGCCGAGGCCTGTGCGGACCTAGCCCGCGATCTGTGCCAGACACAGGCGTGCTGCAGACCGCAGACGGGTCAATGCCAGGATGTTCCGGCGGATCTCTGCGAGATCGAGCTCCTCGGCATCCCGCAAGGCTTCGGCACCCGTTGCGAGGGCGATACGGACGGAGACGGAGTGGACCAGGCCTGCCAGGCCGAGAAGTCGTGCGAGGATTGCGGGCGCGGCGACCACTGGATCGACGAGTGCGACGCCGGCACCGACCAGATGAACACCGGCGCCCTGATCGGCATCGACACCACCGGCGACTGCCAGGAGGACACCACCGTTCGCCTGACCGGTCCGGTCAATGTCGTGCGCTCGGCACCGAAGGACGACTCCACGCAGTTCCCGGGCTTGGCTCCGCTGGACGGGCACCGCGACGTGCTCGACACGGAGATTCTCTCCATGCACCTTTCCGGCGGCGGCATGAGCATGGTCGCCGGCGGCGGGCTCGGACAGGCGGGTGTGCTGCGTCGGTCGCTGGGTGCGATCGTCGAACAGCCCGCCGACCCGGCGTTTGGCGACAGCTTCTTCGACGTCTACTTCGAGTTCGACCTCGGCGGCGGAAACTACCTGTACAACCACGCCCCGCTGCGGGTCAGCTCGAAGATCGATTGCGTACCGCCCGCGACAACGTACATCCACCCGTTCGACTGCATCCCGCTGTTCAACTCGCCTTACCCGGGCACGGGTGAGGCGGTGGCCCAGCTCGTCCGTGCGGATCACTCGACGGACCTGGACTGCGGCGTGGCGGCGGCGGGTGACTGCTTCACGCCGAACAACACGCCGTACTGCGACGATGAGACGTGCTGCCGACGGGTGTGCGAGATTCAGCCGCTCTGTTGCGAGCGCATGTGGTCTCCGGAGTGTGCGGACATGGCCCGCGAGATTTGCGTCCAGGCCTGCTGCTTCCCCGAGGGGCGATGCGCCAACTTGCCGCCGGACATCTGCGCCGCGGAGGGCGGCACCCCGCTAGGGACCGGCACGCTCTGCGAGGGTGACGGCGACGGAGACGGTGCCGACGATATCTGTCAAGCCGACGAGCCCTGCGAGGATTGCGGGCCCGATCCACACTGGATTGACGAATGTGATCCGGGCACGGACCAGATGAACGGGACGGGGCTCATGGGCCTCGACCTCAACAATGACTGTGTGGAAGACGTCACGGTCCATTTGGGTGGTTTCCTGAACGTCGGGCGCTCGGCGCCGCTGGACGATTCCAACCATTACCCGGGCATCGCCCCCGTGGACGGGCACCGCGAGGTGATCGACACCGAGATTCTCTCGATGCACCTAAACGGCGGCGGAATGAGCATGGTCGCGGGCGGCGGTCTCGGTCAGGGTGGAATCCTGCAGCGCACGCTGGGCGTCATCATCGAGCAACCGTTTGTCCCGACGCTCGGCACCAGTTTCTTCGACGTGTTCTTCCAGTTCGACCTCGGCGGTGGCAACTACGTCTACAACCGAACGCCGCTGAGGGTGTGGTCCAAGATCAACTGCGTACCGCCGGACACGGTGTACATTCATCCGTTCGACTGCATCCCGTTGTACCGTTCACCGTTCCCCGGGACGGGTGACGAGATTGTGGCACGCCTTGTCCGGGCGAATCAGTCGACACACCCCGAGTGCGGCGACCCGACCACGGGCGACTGCTTCGAGGCACATACTTCGCCGTACTGCGATAGCGAAGACTGCTGCCGCAAGGTGTGCGACCGCGAGCCCCGGTGCTGCGAGGACTTCTGGGGTCCGGGGTGTGCCGACCTTGCCCGCGAGATCTGTCTGGAGGCCTGCTGCCTGCCCGAGGGTCGGTGTGCGGACCTGCCGCCGGACCTCTGCGAGGAGGAGTTCGACGGCGTCCCGAAGGGGCCCTCAAGCCGGTGCGAAGGTGACGCGAACGGCAACAACGTGGACGATGCGTGCGAGTTCGACGAACCGTGCGAGATCTGCGGTCCGGGCGAGCATTGGGTCGATGAGTGTCCCGGCGGCCTGGACAACATGCCGTCCGCCGCGCTGGTCGGTATCGACGTGACGCTGGACTGCGAGCAGGATTCGAGTTTCAGACTCACGGGTCCCGTTACGGTGATGCGTTCAAACCCGCGCGACGACTCGTTCAACTACCCTGGCACCCGGCCGATCGACGGCCACCGGGATGTGATCGACACCGAGATCGTCTCGATGGTTCTGACCCGGAGCGGTGTCACGCTTGTCGCGGGCGCCGGCTTGGGACAGGGCGGGGTCTTGCCGCCGTCCTACGGCGTCATCGCCGAGCAACCGGCGGACATCACATTGGCCGACAGCTTCTTCGACGTGTTCTTCGAGGTCGATCTCGGAAACAACACCTACGCCTACAACCATCGGGCGCTGCGTGTCGAGGCGAAGATCGACTGTCTGCCGCCCGACACGACGTACATCCACCCGCGGGACTGCATCCCGCTGTACGACGTGCCGCCGTTGTCGCCGGTCAAGCCGCGACTTGTGGCGAACCTCGTGACAGCCGATCACTCGACCTTCCCGGCGAGGATCGTTCGCGCCCGACCGGAGCACGAAGGCAGCCTGTGGCGGTCCGACCACAACATCGTCCGCGTCGAGTTCGACGATGACATCACGCAACCGGCCGCGGGGCAGATCATGATCCGCGAGCTGGCACCCGGCGGGTTGTTCGGACCGGACCTGTCGAGCCGCTTCACGTTCACGGTCGAGAACAACGGCGGCGGGCAGCCGCGCGTGTTGCGTATCTGGGAGAACGTGGCCGACACGTTGGACCACCGCAAGTGGTATTCGATGGCCAACCTCGGCGGATGGGCCGGCGTCTCTCCGTTCGACCTTCACTACGTGGTGCAGGTCGGCGACGCGAGCGCCGATAAGCGCGTTCTCGCCTTCGACGTCAGCGTGATCAACACGGGTATCCCGACGTTTGCCGCTCCGGACGACGAGCGGCGTGACATCAACGGCGACGGTCGCATCGTCGGCTTCGATGTCATCTTGACCAACACGAGTGTTCCGTCGTTCCCGGTTCCGAAACCGGCGGGACATCCATAGCACGTGGGCTATCTCGGGTCGTCCGATCGCGACCCGAATACCTCTACGAGCCGGCGTGGTGACGCCCCCTCGGGCGAAACACCACGCCGGCTTTTTTTTCAACGCCCCGACCGTCAGTTGGTCCGCGAGGCGGTTACGCACGCCGCTCACACGCGTGCAACGCCGTCAAGCATGAGCACCTTGGTCCTGCTCATACCGTCGCTGGCGTAACGGGTCACGATCACCGATCCACCGTTTCCGGCGGGTCGGACTCGTGCGGCTGCTGTGGCGGGTCGGCGGAGACGGACGATATCTCGAAGCCGTGTTGCGGTGTCGCGTGATCGTAGCGATGTCGCAGGTAGATTCTCGCCCAGTCGTGTGGGGGAATCATCACGTGCCACATCAACCCCATTTCCCATTCCTCGCTGAAAAAGAGGTAGTGGGAGACCACGAGGATATGCGGCTTGACGATCGAAGGTGTCCATTCGGTGTCATTGTCGATACCGAGTTCGGGATGAACTGCTGCAAGCCACGGGATGAACCGGTCGCGCAGGTCGGCGGCATACGGTTCTAAGAAGTCCTCGCCCGGGAGCAGATTAAGGCTGACCGACGCGGTTTCCCGAATCCCCGACCGTTCCCCGCTGATCTCGACGAGGATCTCGTGCCCCTTACCATACGGGAACTCCGGATCGATCTCGGGAATGATCTCGCCGACGTCCTGCGGTATGACCGTGATCTCGCAGACCTCGCCCACCGTGATCTCTTGCGGGTGTATGCTGACCCCCGAGTCGTTGGCTGTGGCCGTGATAGTCGCCGGCTCGCCGGTCTCGGGTTTGATCGTGTCGTCGTCGACTGTCACAAGCACTACGCACCGCTGGCCGACAACGGTGTCGTTCATTTCGAGCGGGACAACGGACATCGTGAACGGTGTCCCGTTCTCGTGATAGCAAAGCTCCAAGACTTCGTCATAATCAGCTTCCGTGAACCGGTAAGTGATCGGGGTGCAGCTCCCGCTCACGATATCGCGGCGCATGCAGGGATGCTGCGTGCCCACCTCGAGCCCCTCCTGTCTGACCCAGGCAACCGGTGGGTTGAGACCCGCCGAGATGGTAAGGGAAAGCCCCGTGGCCGCGGGTTGTCCGGCGTCCGGATCGTCCGGCGCGAAGTCGAAGACAACTTCGACCGCGTCGTTCGGGCAGTTCAGATCGGCAGGATCGGCCGCTTCCACCGATACGATGATCGCCACACCCGGCGTATCTTGATACTCACAGGGACCGCCGAAAGGAAACGAACCGCAACCGCGTGCTGCGGCGATCATCATGATGCAGACCGACATCCGTGGCATGGCTGGTCTCCTTCAAGGCGATGAATGTCGAACCGAAGATTATACACCGTTCAGCATCGAAACGAAACTTGCAGGAAGACTATTCCTGCCCGCCCGCCCGATCTACACAAGTCCGTACAAACGGCACTGCGGCCGGCCCTCGATGCACTGCGCCGCCCGTGTGCCTCTTTGAGTCCGGATTTCCCAGATCGAGCGTTCGCGATGGTATGATTCGTGCGGGAGCTGGGGTTGACGCTGCGCGCAAACCGCCCGCGACGCCATCGTCAAGCCGTCAGGAGCACGAGCAACGCGTTGCCACCGACCGATGGGGAGCGATTCAGGACGGAGATGTCCGTTTGGCTTTGAACCGGAGAGCAACGTCCGGGCATAGTGGGTCCTTGTTGTGTGGTATCCGGGAGATGTCGGCTGGATGGGGCTTTCGGTGAGGCCTTCGTGCATTGTATGGAGAGGACGAGGACGATCGGAACTGATTGGAACGGTTCTCACTGGAGTCGGGTAGCGTAACCCGATGCAATGGCCGGTCGAGGTCTGGCATATGACAAATCCCGACTAAGACCTGAGTAGGAATTCTCCGGGTTATTATAACAGTCGAATTGCCTCCTGCCGTCTAAAATAGTAGAGGCTCAGTCGGCGGGCACGTCGACTCCCATCTGTCTTGCGAGTGGCCTGAGTCGGCTGGCCGAACGCGGCCTGGAGACAGGTGCGTACTTTGCGTCATTTTGTATCACGGCGGAGGACGAAATATGTGTTCAGAGATGAGAAGCGAATGGAAGAGTTGCCGGGCCGGGCTGAACCATGGCCTACCGCGTGCATTTGTCGCTTTGGCGGGGATCGTCTTGAATCTGGGTTCTGGGCAGACGCAGGCCGAGTGCGTCGAAGAACAGAAGCTGACTGCGTCCGACATGGCCGCGAATGGCCGGTTCGCCGTCGCAGTCTCCGTGAGCGGGAACGTGGCGCTGATCGGGGCGTCCCGGGAGGACTGCTGGGCCGGCGAACGCTGCGGGTCGGCGTATGTGTTTAGGTTCAACGGAACGTCATGGGTCGAGGAGCAGAAGCTGACGGCGTCCGACGCAGCTGCGGACGACCGGTTCGGAGGTCGCGTCTCCATAAGCGGTGACGTGGCCGTGGTGGGCGTAATAAGGGATGGGTGCGCGGCAGGCGACTTCTGTGGGTCGGCCTACGTCTACCGGTTCGACGGATCATCCTGGTTCGAGGAGCAGAAACTGACTGCTTCCGACGCGGCGCCCGACGACGCCTTCGGGTATTCCGTTTCAGTGAGTGAGGACACAGTCCTCGTGGGGGCATTATGGGATGACTGCCCGGCGGGCCTCGGCTGCGGATCGGCCTACGTGTACCGCTTCAACGGGTGGTCTTGGGTCGAGGAGCAGAAGCTGATCGCAACTGGCGCGGAGGCGGCTTACCATCTGGGAGGTTTCGTCTCCCTAGACGGGAACGTGGCGGTGTTGGGGGCGCGCACAGTTGACCGCGCGGCAGGAAATAACTGCGGATCGGCCTATGTGTTCAGATTTGATGGACTCACTTGGGTCGAGGAGCAGAAGCTGATCGCCTCCGATGCAGAAAGCGGGGACAGCTTTGGCTTCGCCGTCTCCGTGAGTGGCGACACCGCCTTGGTTGGGGCATACATGGATGATTGCGCAGCGGCGAGCTACTGCGGGTCGGTGTACGTGTTCCGTTTCAACGGGACCTCCTGGTTCGAGGAGCAGAAGTTGACCGCCTCCGATGCCGCCTACGAAGACGTTTTTGGGGCTGCCGTCTCGGTGAGCGGTGACACGGCCGTCATTGGGGCGTTTGGGGATGATTGCCCGGCTAGCAGCGTGTGCGGGGCGGCGTACGTGTTCCGCTTCAACAGAACCAGTTGGGTTGAAACGCAAAAGCTCAGCACCACCGACACCCGAACGGAAGACCTGTTCGGGGCCTCAGTCTCCGTGAGTGGCGACACGGCCGTTGTGGCCGCGCCAGCGCGGCCCTGCGCGGCGGGTACAAGATGTGGGGCGGCGTATGTGTTCTCGTGCCTCACCGCTCCGAAGGTTGTGAACCTTGATATCAAACCGGGCAGCTGCCCCAACCCGCTGAATCCGAAGAGCAAGGGTGTGGTGCCCGTCGCCCTCG
>JASFUW010000129.1:0-11737 GCA_050050135.1 Phycisphaerae bacterium | reverse complement strand
ACGCAGCCGAAATCGCCACACCGCAGGCGTCCCGGGAAACACTTCATGGCGGCGTCGAAGGCATCGGTCGACGCGACGGGCGTGGTCAAACCGGCTTGCAGGCGCCGAACGATGGTCATCCAGGTCGCGCCCTCACGCCCCGCGAAACGGGCCAGCTTGCGCGTCGACTCGCCCATCAGTGCGCCGACCTGAGCGCCGGCGGCCGCGCAGTACTGAAGCGCGGAAGAGGCGAACGGCTTCTTCGCGGACGGGCGATCGACGTAAAGTGTCCCGACGACGTCACCGCGGAACGTGACCGGTGCGGCAACCGCGGTGACCGCGTACCCGAGCTTCGTGTTCATCTGGCCGGCTGTCTTCGGGTACCGACCGGCCACGCTCTGCAGGATCGGCGCGAAGACAAACGACTGACTCACCGGTGTCATCGATCCGCCGGACGGGCGCTTGAGCGCGCGATGAGCGAGGGGCCGCAAGTCGGACTTGCTCTGCCCGCGAAGGGCGATGAGCCCGCGTTCCGCCTGCAAGTCCAGGAGAATCTGCCCCAGCGCGGCGTCGGCAATATCCTCCGGTCGGGCGGTGATCGCCTGGTCGCCCATGAGCTGCGACAAACGTTCGATCTGGGACAAGGTCAGTGAGAGCGGCGTCTTGGTCTTGATCCACTCACAATCGGGCGGTTCCGTTCGGTCGGGCGTCAGGAATTCGAGGTCGATCTTCTCGGGACTGGCGGAATCGTCAACAAACTCGAAGACCCGGTCGCCGACGCGGAGCACCGCCCCGGGCGTGAGCAGCGTTTCGGTGATCAACTCGCCGTTCACGTAGCTGCGGTTGCGACTGCCCAGGTCCCTGGCACGGAAGCGCCCGTCGCCTTCCATGTCGATGCGCAAGTGCTCGCGCGAGATCATGTCCGAGTCGAAGGAGAGCTGGCAGGTTGGGGCGCGCCCGATGACGAAGTGTTCCGAGTCCAGCACCTGCGTTTGCAGTTGCCCGTTGTCATCTAGAAAGCGTAGATAAGCCATAAAGGCGAGACTATAGGCGTCCCGTGCCCGTAGGCAAGACACGCTCGGACGGACACCGGACGGCCCGAGGTGCGACGCTCGGGATCATCCTCCGCCGTTCGGCGCGGTCCACGGGTCGACGGGCCGCCGATCGGCCGCACGGACCCCATCCCCAAGCGCGGCTCCGCGAAATGGCACGGTCCAGTACACATCGGGCCTCCTCAGCCCGCCAGCCGAAGCGCGATGCGTACCAGCGCGTTTTACGGGCCCCCACGCCCTACGCGTACGCGGAGCCAATTGGCGCCACAAATCCGGACACTCCGCCGGTAAACAGCGGTCAACAGACACGATTGCTGCATCGAAAAAGCCAGTTTAGGACGATGTCCGTATTTTTAGGCTTGACTATTCTTTTTAGTGCCGACTAAATATGCGACGCCCGTCGACGTGTGCAGCACGACAGGCGGGCGCACGCCGGGTCGGGCAAGGTCGGCGCGCCCGATCCGCCGGGAAACGAGGAGCGCTTTCGATGGTGTCAGCAAAGGAAACGCCGCAATCGAGTGCCAGAAACATGACAGCCGTGCGTGCGTCCCAGCAGGCGTTCCGGCAGACGCGCAGAGACCACGCAACGGAAACGGCGGAGGACTACGTCGAGCTGATCGACCGTCTGTCCGACGATCGCGGCGAGGTGCGGCTGGTCGACATCGCCAAGCACATGGGCGTATCACCCGTGACCGTCAACCAGACACTCAGCCGACTTCAGCGTGCCGGGCTCGTTCGCAAGGAGCCGTATCGCGCCGTGTTCCTGACCGCGGAAGGTAAGAACCTCGCAACGCGAAGCCGCAATCGACACGAAGTGGTCGTACGGTTCCTCTGCACCATCGGCGTGCCGGACGTCCAGGCTGCGATCGATGCCGAGGGAATCGAGCACCACATCAGCGCGGTCACCTTACAAAAGATGACGGAGTTCATTGGTTGATGGCGACAACGATTCGGGCAACACGGACGCACAAGGGCCAGCGCGATGCGAGTTCGACCGCTGCGCAAGCGTGCAGCAGGGTAACGATAGGACGTCGGAAGACCGGTCAATCGCCGGGAGCCGCGGTTTGTAGTCGGCTTGGGAGAACCAGCTTCGGTCGGGCGAAATCCCCGCTCCTTAACGGTCGTGGCTCGGGTTCGTTAGGCGCTCTCAGATCGATGGTCGCCGTGATATCGATGGCAGCCCTTTGCAGCGAACCGGACCCGACCCGCGCCGAGTCCGTGGAGGCGAACCAAGCGATCGAGCGCGATAAAGCCTGGTTCGACGGGGATGGTGTCACGCTCGGCCTCGCGTACACCGCGGACTTCTTCTATAACCTCCGCGGCGGTCTGAACACGAGCGACGCAGATCAATACCGCGCGATTCTCGAGCTCAGTCTGGAGCTGGATACGGAGGCTGCGGGCCTGTGGCACGACGGTACTGTCTTCGTCAGCGTGTTGGAAAACCACGGCCGCGACATCACCGAGCGACACGTCGGTGACCTGCAGGCCGTCAACAACGCCGACGCGCCGAATCGGGCACGGCTATACGAATTCTGGTACGAGCACGTGCTGTGGGACGGCGCGCTGCGAATCAAGCTGGGCAAGATGGATGCCAACGAAGAGTTCGCCGCACCGGACTACGGCGGCGAGTTCGTGCACTCGTCCAGTGGCTTTTCCCCGACCATTCCGTTCCCGACCTGGCCCGACCCGGCGCTGGGGGTGATGCTCAGCGCGGAGCCGGTTGAATGGCTGTATCTGCGTGCCGCGGTCTACGATGCAGAGGCCACGGGCACCCGCTGCGGTTTCGACACGGCCTTCCACCGCCCGGACATGAGTATCACGATGTTCGAGCTCGGGCTGCGGCCTCGGCTGACGCTCTTCGGACAATCGGACATGCCAGGCGCCTATCGGATCGGCGGGTTTTACCACAGCGGCGAATGGGACAGGCTGCCGCGCGACGCCGACGACGAGGAGCCCGACGTGCACGTCGGCAATGCCGGGCTCTATCTGGTGTTCGATCAGGCGCTTTATCGGGAAGGCTCGCGGGGCGTCGACGACGGTCAGGGGCTCGGCGCGTTCCTCCAGTTCGGCTGGGCCCCGTCGGACCATAACGAGATCACCCAACACTACGGCGGTGGTCTGCTATATACCGGGTTGATCCCGAATCGTGACACGGATGTGACAGGCTTTGCTGTTCACCACGTGAACCTCAGTCGTTACGTGCAAGCACTCGAAGACCGACACTCGGAGACGGCCGTCGAGTTCTTCCACAAGTTCATCGTGACAGACGCGATTAGCGTCAAACCTGATCTGCATTACATCGTCAACCCCGGCGGAAGCGGGCGCGACGCTGTTGTGGCCGGCGTGCGGATCGAGATTGGAATTTGAACGCGCCACGTGCAGAGCTTTGCCTCACGCCGATGCGAGCATCAGCTCTGCCGTAACGCGTCATCAAGTATGTGAGAGGAACCTATGCCGATCGAAAAACATGAAACACGCAGTCGAGTCAGTCGGTTCGCAGATGCCAGAAGTCGGCGGTGCAACCGGCGGACGGCGTATCGCGCATCGCCGTGCCGGGCGTTTTGTGTTGTGCATGTGCTGGCACTTCCCTTCGTTGTGCTCGGCGGGTGCAAGGAGCAGTCTGAACAACGCGCTGGTGTGGCGGGCAAGGCAAGCGCAAAGCCGGTGGTCGTGTGTACGACGACCATGATCAGCGATATAGGCAAGCACGTCGGCGGTGACCGCGTGCAAGTTGTCGGGATCATGCAACCGGGGATGGACCCCCACATCTACGAGGCCACGCCCGACGACGTCATCTGGTTCAAAAAAGCGGATCTGGTCCTTTACAACGGATTGCATCTGGAAGGCCGAATTCTCGATATGATCGAAAACGCCGGCGCGACCGCCGTCGCCCTGGCCGAAGACCCCCGCATCAAGCTGCGAGGAAAAGCAGGCCAGGAAGGCGCCCCGGACCCGCATTGCTGGTGGAATGCCCGGTATTTCAAGGTCTACGTCGAGCGCGCCCGAGACGCCCTGATCAGAATCGACCCCGCAGGTGCCGAAACATACCGCGAACACGCGGCGTCGTTTCTCGCGGAACTCGACGAAGCCGACGAGAAGGTCCGCCGCGCGATCACGCAGATACCTCAAATGCAGCGGGTGCTGGTGACCAGTCACGATGCGTTCTTTTATTATGGCGAGGCGTACGGCCTGACGGTCGATGCGGTATTGGGGATCAGCACCGAGGCCGAGGTCCGTGCGCTGCGGGCGGCCGAGCTGGCACGGCTCGTCGTCGACCGCAAGGTGCCGGCCGTCTTTCATGAAACCTCCGTGTCAGCCGCGCTGAATCAGATGATCGATCGAGTCGTCCAGATCGCGTCGAAGCAAGGGCACACCGTGACCATCGGCTCCAGACCCTTGTACAGTGACAGCCTCGGGGCACCCGGCACGCCGTCAGGGACGTACGTCGGGGCGCTGACGGAAAACACGCGGATCATCGTCGAGGCCTTGTCCGGGCGGGCGCTCGATGACACGCAAGGGAAACCGGAAGGTGAGTGATGCTGCAAGGCGACGCCTCAGACAACACGACCCGAGCGGCTGCATGCTCGACTGACGCGCCGAACACCGCCGCAGAGGCGCTGGATGTCCGCGGGCTGACCGTATCTTACCATGACAAGCCCGTCCTTCGCAGCGTGACGTTTCAAACACCGCCGGGCCAACTGCTTGCGGTCGTCGGGCCGAACGGGGCGGGCAAGAGCACGTTGCTCAAGGCCGTGCTCGGTCTCGTGCCGGCCGTCTCGGGCGACGTATACGTCTTCGGCCAGGCGCTCGACGGGAACCGGCAGTCGGTGGCCTACGTCCCCCAAACCGAAAGCGTCGACTGGGACTTCCCCATCACCGCGGGCGAGGTGGTGCTCATGGGACGGTACGGACGATTGGGATATTTCGGGCGACCCTCCCGTCGCGATCAAGCGATGGCCACGCAAAGCCTCGAAACGGTGGGAATGGCCGACTTCGTAGACCGCCACATCCGCCAACTTTCGGGCGGGCAGCAGCAGCGCATCTTCCTCGCCCGGGCACTCGCCCAGGAAGCATCAATCATGCTGCTTGATGAACCGATGGCCGGCGTCGACGCCCGCACCGAGGAAGCCATCTTCGAGCTCATGCGACGATTCTCCGACGAGGGCAAAACGCTTGTCGTCGTCCACCACAACCTCGAGGCCCTTGATCACTTCGACAGCGTCCTGCTGCTCAACCAATCGGTCATGGCTTACGGTCCCGTGTCAGAGACTGTCACCAAGGAGAACCTGCAGCGGACGTACGGCGGGCAGATGAGATTCTTGGACGAGGCCGAACGCCAGTTGAGGGAGGCGCCGGACCATGGACATTAACCTCGCAATTCTGGCGAGCGGTGAGAGCATCTCCGTGTATGAACGGTTGATGATGCCGTTCGTGTACTACTGGCAACCCCTGTTGGGAAGTGTTCTGATCGGCGGCGTGCTCGGCGTGTTGGGTTGTTTCGTCGTGCTCAGGCGGATGGCCCTGATCGGTGACGCGATTTCACACGCTGTCCTGCCCGGCGTGGTCGTGGCTTTCCTCCTGGTGAGCACGGGAATCACCGGTTTGTTCATCGGTGCGTTGCTCGCGGGGATTATGACAGCCGTGGGGATCAACGTGGTCGCGCGTTTTTCCCGTGTGAAAGAAGACGCAGCCGTCGGGATCGTGTTTACCGCGATGTTCGCACTCGGTGTGATTCTCATCAGTTGGCTGCCGGCGGGAACGCACTTCGACCTGAAGTGCTTTCTGTTCGGCGATCCGCTGGCGGTCGAGCGTGCGGATTTGATCAGCATCATCGTCATCGTGCCCGTCGTGCTCGGTGCGATCTTCCTGTTGTTTCGGCCGCTGAAGCTGATGAGCTTCGACCCGACGATGGCCTCGACCATGGGACTGAACGTCACCGTGCTGCATTACATGCTGATGATTCTGCTGTCCGCGACGGTGGTGGCTGCGCTTCGGTCCGTGGGTGTGATCATGGCCGTCGCCATGTTGATCACCCCGGCGGCCGTGGGCTATCAGCTCACGAACCGGTTGCAGACCATGATCATCGTGGCCGCTAGTGCCGGAGGTTTGTCAGCACTGGTCGGAATGTTCTTGGCGTTTCAGGTCGACTGCCCGCCTGGCCCGGCCATGGTCCTGGTCGCGACAGCCATGTTCGCCGTAGCCATGATATTCGCCCCGGAGCGAGGTGTCCTGGCCGAGCGGCAAAGGCGCCGCCGCGTTCGAGACCACATCGTCGAGGAGGACGTCCTCAAAGCGCTGGTGCGCCGCTTCGCCAGGATGGAAGCCCCGACCGTCGAGTTGGCCCGCATGCTGGCACCCACGCCCGCAGGCGGTGTCAACCGAGCCATGCGTAGTCTGGAGAAGGAGGGCTTTTTGACGCGCACGCACAATCGTTGTGCGCTGACCGACTCAGGCCGCGAGCGCGCCGTCGGCCTGGTCCGCGCCCACCGACTATGGGAAACCTACCTCGCGGAGCACAACATCGGCGACCCGGACCTGCACCACATGGCCGAGCGCCTCGAGCACGCCCACGAGCTGGCCAAGGAACTCGACGTCGTCCTAGGCCACCCCAAACTCGACCCCCATGGCGAACCCATCCCCCGCGAAGGCGACGCCTCCGTGGACGCTTAGCTACCCTCCCTCATAAGTCGGAGATCCCGACCACGTCGGGGGTGGGGCTGGGGGAGCTTCACAGAATGCATCATCGACCCGTCCAGTTACGTTTCTCGAAGGCGGACGCTCGCCCATACAACGATCGCTTCGGCTAACGCCTCGGTCCACGCCACCCCGGTGGCAGTAGGTTCGGCGGACCGGTCGGCGGGGCGGACTGTGGCCGATCGGGTGCTGGTTGATCGGCCGACGGCGCGAGAAGGAAGGAGGCTCCGATCAAGAAGCCGCGGATGCCGACGGTCCGGTGCTTTACCTGTGCGGGGACCCAGACTCGATCGGTGCGGCCGGAGAACTCGCGGATATAGATGAACGTGTAGGGCTTCAGGTCCTTCTTGGACCAAAACGCCACGCCGCCCTTCGAGACGTCGTGCATGGAGACGGCCCACACGCCCGACGGGTCGTTGGCGTTGGTGGTAACTTCGAGCTGCATCCCCTCCGACACGCGGGCCGCGTTTCGCTTACCCGTGTACGCATCGGTCTCGCCATGCTTCCTGGCCGCCGCCACCAGCCGCGCAATCTCCATGGTGGTGGCTACGACATCCGAGCTACTTTCCCTGGTCATCTGTTTGCTCCTTGGCAAAACTCCTCGTGCGGTCGCAGACTCCCCAACCGCAGGTCCCCCCTCTTGCGAAGTGCGGTCCACGCGGACCCTCTTCGCTTCATCTATCGTACACGTCCCTACGCTTCCAGCGCCTCGGCGAACCACGCGTAGGCGCCTTTCGCCGTGTCCGGGTCGCGCGAGAGGATCGCATCACAGTTCGACGCCCGCAGGGCGATGCCCACCTCGTGGCAGTCGTCCTCGACTTTGCGGCAGAACACGATCGTCCCCGCTAAAAAAGTTTGCGGGCCGTCAAGGAAGGGCACATGCACCTCCACAGGCCGGCCCGCACGGATCGGCTTGATTAACCCTGACACCGCGGAGACACCGCCGAACGCCAGGTTGCGAACAACCCCGTCGACCGTGCAACACCGCACCCCGGGCCCATAAAACAGCCGGAGTTCACACTTGGTGTGCATGGGATGACGCGATTGATTGCGCCGTTCACCCGCGATCAACACACTCGGGTGTTCGTCGATCTTGTTGACGAGCGACCTGAGGCTCCCCACTTCCTCTCCGGTGTGTACTGTCATGGTCCACTGCCCTCCTTATGGGGCGTGAGCGCGACGTCGACTGCGCAGCGGCGCTTCGACGTGTGCTTCCTTCACCCAATCTCCTGCTTCAATCCCCCGGGCGTGCCGGCCCGGGACAACCAACCTCTATTCATCGCACGAGCACGATCCGTCCCACCGTCCCGCCGGTGCTCGCTGCCAGCGGGCTGGTCTTCACTCCGGCCCCGTAGAAACTCACCGGTTGAATCCACAACCCGCGCGTCTTGCTGGACCCTTGAATCATGACGTCCATGACCCGACCGAACCGGATGCTGGTGATTCTGTATGTCGCGTTGCTCCCCGACTCGACCGCCTGATCGTGCAAGAGGAACGCGACCACGTCACCGACGCGCAACTCGATATCGGACTCCAGCGTACTCTTCATCCCCGGGTTGCCGGTGATGGAATGGGTCACGGGGTTCCCGGCTCCGTCGGAGAAGGTCAGTTCGCTGGTTCCGATCTCCGCCTCCAGGTCTTCGGGTGGAACTCCGTTTACAATGTGGTCCGCGACCCCGCCGGAGGATTCGTCACCCCGCCCGATGTTCAGCAGCCCGAAATTGCCGGGCACGAGGTCGAGCGGATACAGATTGATTTCTCGGACGCCGTCAGCACCCGAGTTGACCGTGCCGAGCCCCGAGTCATATTCGTATTGGTCCGCGCCGCTGGCGAACTCCGTATCGTAGTAGTCCTTGTCGATCGTAAATGGTACGAGGTAAGGCCCACCTTCTGACCCGGGGTCGAATCCACTGACTCGATCGTCAAAAGCGCCCACGGCTGACGCGGAGACGTCACCCGTGACGTGGCCGAGCGCGGGGGCGAAGAAAAACTCCACCGGACCGTTCGAGCTTCTCTCTTCCCGGCGCGTGATCACTCGAACTGCGTTGTACGCGCCAGCCGGAACACCGGTGTGCATAGGCTCGGTGCCCGAATTCAGGTTGATCGTGCCGAGTGCCACGTCCTTGGCCTCGATCAGTGTCCGTGTCCGCCCGAAGGACTGGATCAACGCGGAAACGTCCGATGCCCGGTCCAGAGCACTAGCATATAACAGGGTGGACGCCGAGCCGGATTCGACCCCCATCCGCACCTGCATCATGGCATCCGAGGCCAGCTCCGATGCCCCGGCCAGTGCAGCCGCGTCGGCGGCATTTTGCAGGTCCGCCCGAGTACCATAGAGAACGGCCACGTCGATGGTCAGCGCCGCGAAACCGATGATGACCGGCAACGTGATAAGTGTCATGATCGCCGCTGCTGCACGGCGACGGGTTAGTTTGTCGAGGAGTATGCGCTTCATGGGACGCCCTCCGGGAAATCGCTTCTTTGCTTCCCTCCGAGAAGTCGTCCTGGCGACCTCTCGGGCAGCGCGACAATCCACGGCGTCCGTGGACTCAACGCTTTGCGTCCCAATCTCGCGATTGGTTTGCCCCTACGGGATCACATCCCAACGGTACGATTCGAAAACACGACATGCAAAAACCGCGCGTTGGATCGACACCCGACCGGGCGATAACAGGAACCCGCGTACTCATGTTGGGTGACCGACGCTCATCGAGCCGCATGAAGCCGCGCCATTATGAGATGTTCCGGCGCGAACATTTTCACCTCGACGTGTGCGACCGCCCGGGCGAGCCACACGTTATCGGGGGCGAGGGGTCCTCCACCCCGGCGGGAGCATCTGCGGCGGTGCCGCCGGTCCTGCCCTTTGCGTCGACGAAGCAGCCCCCGGCTTGGATGTCTCGTCCTTGTCAAAGCAGGCACCGACCAGGTAACCGCGAAGCCCAGCGGTTCGATGCCTGACCCGCACCCGTATCCAAGAGCAACGGTTGTCTGAAGAGAACTCACGGATGTAAGCCACGTCTCCGGGTTCGAGATCCCGCCGGGACCAGAACGAGACGCCGCCTTCGGAAACGTCCTGCATGGTCACCGCGCAGGACAACGCCGGTTTGGTCAGATCGGTTGTGATCTCGAGCTGGATCCTGTCCGCAACCCGCGGTTTTCGTCGCTTCCCCGCGTAAATGTCGTTAGCGCCGCCCTTCCCGACCGCCCTGAGCAGCCGAGCGATCTCGGGGTGACCACCGACTTTGCGTTCTTGTTCTGCAGACTGCATACGCCGCATCTCTTGATGGTCGAGCCACGACCCTGGCACCAGACCCGGCCCGCTAGCCCGCGCCCGGACCCGGTATCACGCCCCTCGCCCTACCGTACCAGCATCGGCGGGGGAGGCGTGAACATCTTCGTCCAAGCCAGGGACTCGTCGACGTGGAAATCGAAGTCCCCCTTCAGCATAACCCGATCTCCGATGACGGCGCCCCAAAAGCCGGTGTCATTTCCTGACAGTGTCACGTCGGCATTCGGTGCGATGATCGATCCGTAGAAGCCGGCACCGCCGCTGATCTTCACATCCGGACCGAGTGCGATAATCGTGAGGTTGGCCGGATCCCCGGTCTCGTTTACGAACGCTCCTCCGATTGCATCGACGGTGTCTCGAACGTAAATCGTCGTCGGGCCGCTGATCGCAATCGTAGAGCCACCCGTCAACCGGATCGAGTCCAGACAGTACGTGCCTGGCGGAACTTCGAGTGTGTCATTGGCTGCCGTGTCGAGAGCCCAGCCGGCACCTTTCCAAGGCGAGTCACCGCGCTCGGTGGAGTCGATGAGCTCGTTGTCGTTGATGAACGCAGCGTCCCCGGGGTCCACGTTGGGCGGACCGATGCCTTGTATATTCGAGCTGGTCATCCCCGTGATGTAGCCCGAACCGCCGTTCACGGTCACGCCATAGCCGAACCCGGCCATGACCTCACCCTCGATCTCCTTCGAGCCGCCGATGGTAACGTAACGACCGCTGCAAATGTCTCCGTTGCGGTTCGCGGTATACTCGTCGTAAGGTCCTTCAGTCGAGTCGTAGCTGTCGGTGTGAACGCTGCCCACCGTGACGCCGTTGATCCCCCAGATCCCTTCACAAGGCCCGCTCCCGACCGCCACGGCGTCGCGGTACACGTCGGTGCTATACCGCTTGGCAATCGCCGCAAAGAATAGGGGAGCTTCAGGCCACCTCGCCCGGACCCGCACGGCGAAGGCATCGCCCCAGTCTGCGGGATCCAACGCCATGAACTTCTGAGTGACACTGTCCCAAATGCCAATCTCGACAACCTGGTCCTCCAGCGAGCCGTACCCGAGTCGCCGCAGGTTCTCCCCGAGAATCTCGTAGGCACGCGCACGGGCTGCGTCGGAATCCTCCTCCCTCAGTGCGATGGCACCCGCCAGGGCGCCTGCATCGGCTGTGTTCTGCATCTCCGCACACAGTGTGCAGATCCACCCCACGTCAACCGCCAGCGCGGCAAACAAGAGAAGCGTAATCATGGAAACCGCCACGAACACCACGACCGCACCGCGGCGCCGGTGACCACGAATCTGCTGTAGCAATCGTTTCAATGGACGCCCTCCTCGGGAACTCCTGTTGCTCTTCCCGCTATGGACGCCTCGCAACGTACGAGGCCCATAACACTGAGGCGGCACTCAAATCGATTCGTGGACGCGACGCCTCGCGCACCACTTTCGCGGCAGGTGCACCCCGGTGGAATACCATTCCTAACTCTATGATTCACGCTTGCAGCGTTCCACAGACGCAAGCCTGCGTCCGTCACCTGACTCAGATATGGGACCGTGAGCTCCGGCCGGAATCGGACGCTCGCCCACGTCTGAGTGGCGTGCCCCGGCAAGGGGGCAGATTTCCGGATTCCGAGCCCACCACGGGCGTGACACCGCCGTTGTGGATTCGCCGCTGCCTGCGACCGATACACCAAGGGGGAATCCTCGCCCTGAAGAGATTCAAACATGGAAACGTTCAGCCT
>JASFUW010000128.1:0-11771 GCA_050050135.1 Phycisphaerae bacterium | reverse complement strand
TGTGTTGCAGGCACTTCGCCTGCGCCAAGAGCACCGCCGTTACGGACCCGCCGAGGATAACCAGCGACGCAAGCACCTCGACCAGCGTCAGACCAACGCGTCTCCTCTTCTTCCCGGAGTGCCTTGGCTGCGGTCGGCGCTTCATTGGTCCCAGTCTCTCGCTTCGAGCTCTACCTGGGCAAGGCCGGTCAGCGCGTCGGTTCGTGCGGCTGCCCTTTTGCCGTTGGACAGCTCGAGCGTGAAAACATGACGAACGTGTCGGGTGCCTGGTTGCACGAGCACCATCCACGGCGGTTGAGGGGCACGACGATCCCGGTCCGCACCGTCATCAGAAACACCTGTGATCCGCACCTTCGGGATGAGATCGATTCTAGAGCCCGAAGACCATGCCCAGGTGCCGTCGCGACGAACAGGCTTTTTGACCGTGCACCCGTGGTCGTCAAACGCCAACATACGAGGCAACCCCGATCGCGTGGCCGTGCACGACGCCAGCCTGATGACATTTCCAAGCTGCGCGGCGGCGGACTCCAATCTTCCCTGATCAGACAGGCCCGGCAGCCCGATGGTTGAGACTCCGACCGCAAGAGCCATCAGGGTCATGACGATCACCAGCTCCAACAGTGTCAGGCCCGACTTCTTCACGCTGCCGCTCACCGCTCTGTTTCCTCGAGGTCCCAGCTCGCGATGTCGGCGTCGGCCCCCGTGCCGCCCTCCTGCCGGTCGGCTCCGTAACTGACGATATCGTAGGTCCCGTGGGTGCCGGGATAAACGTAGATGTATCCGTTTCCCCACGGGTCTTTCAGGTCGTTCGCCAACATTCCGTCAGGATGCTGAGCCGTCTTCTTCTTCAAGGCAGCCAGTCCCTCGTCGTTGGTCGGGAACCGATCGTGCTCCATAAAGAAGATACTCAGCGCGTTACGAAGCGTCGCGATCTCGCTCCGGGCCACGTTCTGCTTTGCGGACACCAGGTAGTCCGTCACCGACAACGTGACGACCGTCGCCATGACTCCCACAATGACCACCACAACCATCAACTCCACCAGTGTGAAGGCACCCCGCGCCGTTTTCGTTCGCCCTGAACCTGCCATGCTCGTTATCCTTATTGAATGGCTCGTGTGACTTCCAGGATCGGCATCAGCGTCGCGAATACGACGAAGCCCACGACGGCCGACATGATCACGATCAATACCGGCTCCAACACCGCCGTGAACTTGCCGATGGCCAGGCGCACCTCGGTCTCGTAGCCTTCCTTCAGCTGTGCCAGCATCTCCGTCAGCTCACCTGCTCTCTGTCCGACGTTCACGATGTGCACTACCAAGGGCGGGAAGATTCGCGAGTTCTCCAACGTCGGGGCAATATCACTGCCACGGTGGATGGCCGACTCAATGCCCTCGAGTTCATTACGCAGAACGAGATTGCGGGCGTTCTCGCGCACCAGGCGCAACGACTGCGTGAAGGGCACGCCGCTCCGCAGCAGCAAAGACATCATCTGAGCGAACTGTGCGATGGTCGTTCTGCGTGCCAAAGCGCCAATAAGAGGCAGTCGCAGCCACACGCCGTGACACCATGACCGCCCCGGCTTCCAACCGTAAAAAGCAAGCACGCTCCCGATAAGCAGCACCGCACCGAGCACGAGCGCCGTCCAATGCCGAACGATGAAGTCACTGATCGACTTCAACAGCGCGGTGGCCGCGGGCAGAGAGCGCCCCGACGCCTCCAGTACGGTCAGCAGTTGCGGAACGACGTATGACATCAGGAAAAGAACGACGCATGTGCCCAGGACCGCGAGAAGGATCGGATAGGCCAGCGCGGTCAACAGCTTCGTCTTGATCGTCTGGCGCGCGCGGACATACTTGGAGAGTTCTTTCAAGGAGACGTCCAGTTGGCCGGACATCTGCCCCACCTTGACCGCGCTGCAAAAGACGCCGTCGAACCACGTGGGGTGCGCGGCGAGTGCTTCACTCAGTGAAGACCCGGCAGCCACCTTCTCACGGACCTCGCGCAGGACCGGCACGAGCGGACCCGATTCCTGCCGGATCAAGACATCCAACGCCTCCACCACCGACACACCCGTGGCAGCCAGCATGGCAAGCTGGCGGGCGAACTCGGATGTGCGGTCCTGTCTTCTACTCCGCCCCCAACGCAAGTGTAACGCACGCTTCGCGCCCGGTCCGGCGGCTTGGTACTCGATGAGCTGCAATCCCTGATCGCGCAGCGAGCGGCGTCCCGCGGCCGGGGTGTCCGCCGTGAGCGAACCGCTGATGCAGTCACCCACGCCATTGTACGCCTTGTACGCGAATACCGGCATGAAGAACCTCAGAGCGCTTGTTCAACTCTGCTGACACACTCCTCCAAAGCCCGAGAGCACTCGGCGCTCCGTACCTCGGTCCCCTCTCGGTCCTCATCTGTCGAGTGTGCATCCTGCTCCGCAGACACATCCTGATGGGTAACCCGCGAAACCTCTTCGACTGTGGTCTCACCGGCCAGCAATTTACGCAAGGCGTCCTGTCGCAGTGTGGTCATGCCGTTGGCCATGGCCCGAGCCTCGATGCCGCTCGTCTTCGCCCGCGTCACGATTAGTTCACGAATCGATTCGTCCACACTGAGCAACTCGAAAATCCCCCTCCTTCCGCAATAGCCGGTCATGCCACACCGTTCGCACCCACGGGCGATCTTGACGGGCTGACCGACCATCGAGGCATCCAGGTGCGCTGCACGAACGTCCCCCGTCGAGAGGGACACCGCCTCGCAACAGTGTGGACATACGACGCGGACAAGCCGCTGCGCCAACGAGGTCAGAAGACTGCTCGCGACGAGATAGGGCTCGATGCCCAGATCCAGCAGGCGGGAGATCGCCCCCGCCGCGTTATTCGTGTGCAACGTGCTGAACACCAGGTGACCGGTAAGTGAACTCTGTATCGCCATCCGCGCGGTCTCTTCGTCACGAATCTCGCCGACCATGATGATGTCGGGGTCCTGACGCAGCACCGCCCGCAAACCCGTTGCGAAGGTCATTCCTTTCTTCGTCGAGACCTGGGTCTGGCTGATCCCCGGCAACTGGTACTCGATCGGATCCTCGAGTGTTAATATGTTCTTCTCTTTGCAGTCGAGGTATTGCAGTGCTGCGTACAGCGTCGTGGACTTGCCGGAGCCGGTCGGGCCGGTCACCAGTATGATCCCATGAGTTCGTTGGATCAGGCTTGCGAAGGTCCGCTGGTCCTCGACCGCCATTCCCAGTTCAGGCAGCTCATACAGTCGGGCGGACTTGTCGAGCAGCCGGAGCACGGCCCGCTCGCCGTGACTCGTCGGGATGATGCTGATGCGCAGGTCGATCGACTTGTCGCCGACGGCCACCGTGGTCCGTCCGTCCTGAGCCAGACGCTTTTCGGCAATGTCCATCTGGCCAATCACTTTGATGCGGCTGGTCACCTCGTCCAACAGGTGGGCCGGCAACTCCAGATAGTCGTACAGCACCCCGTCGATCCGATATCTGACCTGCACGTGCGATCCTAGCGGATGAATATGCACGTCGCTTGCCCGGCGTTTGACCGCCTCGAACAGAATCATGTTGACCAGCTTGACGACGGGCGCCCGCGAGGCAGTGTCCAGCAAGTCACCCTCCTCCAGCGATTCAACTTCACCGACGGCACCGGACGCATCGACACCCTCGAGTACCTCGTCGAAATCCGACTCCTGCTCCGCATACGCCTCGTTGATTGCCCGCCGCACCACCTCGGTCGAGGCGAGCTCTACAATGACGGGTGTTTTCAGAATCGCCGCCACGCAATCGATGACGGTCGGATCAGCCGGATCGTCCGTGACGATGGGCATAACTCCATCCCGTGGCATCAGCCCGATCAGGCGATGACGGCGGACAAAAGCGATGGGAATCCTTCGGGTAAATCCGGGGTCCACTTCCTCAACGGAAATGGTGTCACGGATCGGGAAGCCCACCACCTCTGCCAGAAGGGCCTGGTAGTCGGACTCGCTCAGTTGCTGCTTTCGACACAGCTCCCGAGCAACCTCGACCGGCGCTTTCGTGCCTTCACGTAGTCCCTTTTCAGCCTCTACGAGGCTCGTTTCCGCGATGCCACGCTCACGAAGGAAATCGAGAATGCGCGTGTTGAGCTGGTCGATCATGGGGATTCCTGATTATGCGGCCTCGGTCACCCACACTCCGTTATCGCATCCAAGCGTATTCGCTCGCAGGGTAGTCATGACTTGCAAGGTCGGCCCGCTCGAGTTCTCCTTGGGTGATGAGCTTCAGGTCCGCGAACTGATCGTCTCGCAACACCGTCGCCCGGATGAGAGCATAGATGCGAGATTTCGTACGGGCCCGATCGCTGCTTTGAAACAGCGCCCCCACTACCGGAATCCGACCGAGAACGGGAACTTCGGTCACCGAGTCCGCCTCATTCTCCGTGACCATGCCGCCGAGAATGATCGTGTGATTGTCGGGTATTTCCACGGTTCCCGAGAACGTGTTCGTGGACCGCGGCGGAGGCACCCCGACCGATCCGCCGCCCGTGAAGTTGCTGAAGTTGAAGGAGTAGTCCAGCCTCAGATGATCGCCCTGGGCGATATGGGGTGTTACCGTCAAAGTTGTCCCGGCTGACTCGAAGCCTGCGAACGACGTCGTCGCGACCGTGTCCGACGCATTGATGCTGGTAAACGGCGCTTCCTCCACATTGCTGATCGAAGCGGTGGTGTTGTCGGCCACGATGATCTTGGGCGTCGTGATAATCCGACTGTCGCCGTGGGCCGCTATCGTGCGGATCAGGATCGGGGTCTCATGCGGCCCGAGAATGACACCGTTGAGTCCGCCGCCGGGATTGAATGCTCGCTCTCCAGTCGTCAGATCGATGCTCGACAGCCCGAAACTGGAAAACGCTAGGGACTGAACGCGACCGGTCTTCTCTTCGTTCGCCAGTTCGACCGCCAGACTGAACGAGTCGTTGAACGTGACCGCCACGAGGGTCATCGCGATGAGCACCTGTGGCTGCCGCTTGTCGAGCGCCTCCATCAACGCGCGCAACTTGACGTGGAACTCCCTTGGACCGACCGTAATGATCGAGTTGGTGTGTGAGTCGTAGGAGAGCACAAAGTCGTCACCCTGGACACGAGCTACGTGCTGACGCGCGGGTCTCGTCGTCTCGATCGGTTTCCGAGCAGGCGGAATCGGCGGCGTCTCGCCTGGTCCCGTGAGCCCGGGAGGGCGGTTCGGACCCGGGGGGAGTCGTTGCTCCACTTCCGCGACGTCCGATTGGTCTTCGGACGCAAGCGAGGCGGTCACATTCGGGAGCACTTCCGCGAGTGTGCCGATCAAATCACGCGCCAACCGATTTTTAGGGTGATAGATTCGCAAGGGGCGCGCCGGTTCGATCCCCGGTCGGTCCTCGGCCTCGAGCAGCGCGCGGATGCCCTCGTGCACGTCGGCTGGGGCCGTCACATACAGCCTGTTGGCCTGCTCATCCAAGAACAGCTTCGTCAGCTCGCCCTTGGGCTTCGGATTCGCCACAACGCCCTCAAAGAGATGCATGAGGCGGTTTGCTGTGATGTACCGGGGTGCGTAAGTCTCCTTCAAGCGGTGCTCCTCGGTCGGAACATCGAACTGCGCGATGAGGCCTTTCACCTCGGCAAGCGACTCTTCCGGCCCCACCAACAGGATAATGCTCGTCTCCGGATCGGGATGGATGGCGACCCGAACGTCCTTGACGCCTTCGATCTTGGCTTTGTCACTGAGCACTTGAGCGACTCGCTTGGCAACCGTCGTAGCGTTCTGATGCTTGATTGGTACGGTCGCAATCGCGGCCGGGGTCGGGGCGCTGTCGATCAGTTTGACAATCTCCAGCGCCTTATTGATGGCAGACTCGTAGTCGGTAACGATGACCAGGTTCTTGTCGGGCACTTCGATTACGGAAGCCTTCGATGAGGACAGAAAGCTCCGCAGATGCTTGACGACGCGCTGCATGTCTTCGGATGCAATGGTAACCACTTGCGTGATGACCCGGTTGGATTTCACGTCCTGCTCTTCAACGGGTCGATGTCGGATCTTAGACGCGTGTCGTTGCAGGTCACCCGCCTGGACGATGCGGAGCCAACCGTCGACGTCGCCCTCGACCAGGGCAAGGTCCTGCATGCGCAGCATGGCCCGAAGGAGATCGAGAAGCTGACTCTTGGGTACGTCCACTTCCGAGGGACGGAACACGACGGCCTGATTCCGAACCTCGTCTCCGTAAAGGATCTTGACGTTCAGGCTTTCACTGACGTAGTCCACGAAGGAGGAAAGCCTTACTGAGTCGGGATAGTTGATTGTGACCGTGTTCGCATCAGCCTCGCGGATCGGCCCCCGCGCCGTCGGACGTGGTCGGCGAGGACGCGGACGCTTCTGGGCTTCGGAATCGGACGAAGATGATGCCACCACGAGCGCGCCGAGCGCTGCCGCCATCGTCCAACGTATGTTCGACCGGCTGCGAACCTGCGCCATCGCCCGAGAACTCCCCGAGTTGCACGCAACAGGGCATTCAGACTCCCGGATACGTGCCCGCACCAATTTGCCGCAAGATCGATCTCTCTATCTTCTGGAAAACATATCGCCGCTTGGCGTCATAACCTTGACATCGGGAAGCGTGCGCCTAGTTTGGCTCCTGCCTGCCTATAGGACTTAGTTTGCTTCGGTGAACTTGCCAAGGTCCGCGCCCACATCGGACGATGACGTTTGTGAACGACAATCTGGGTCGATCCGGCTGGCCAAGGCGGTTTTGCAGGCACATACGAGAACGTGATGAATGAGCACGCCATAAGAGGCGCGATAATAACGCCGTGCATGACTCTCGTCGCGCTCGCGGTGCTCAGCGTCACCGTCGGCGGTTGCGCGTCCCGGAGCGGAATGCGCTATCGGACCGTTGCCGACAGGTCGCAGCAAGATTGCCGCAGTGCCCAGAGGTTGAACGACGCAGGGCTGCAATGGATCGAAGAGGGCCGGGTCAAAGAAGCGGAGAAGAAGTTCAGGCAATCACTCGAGCACGATCTCTACTACGCGCCCGCCCACAACAACCTTGGACTGGTCCTGATGCGAACCGAACGGCACTACGAGGCCGCCTGGGAGTTCGACTACGCAGCCAAGCTGGCACCGCACGCCGTCGAGCCCCGGCAGAACCTCGCATTGCTGTACGAAAACCTCGGTCGGCTCGACGAAGCCATCAGTGAATACGAGAACGCACTCGAAATTGACTCGCAAAACGCCGTTACCATGCGACATCTGGCCCGTGCGTACGTCAAGGTGGGTCGAAAGGACGAGAAGCTCGGCAGCCTGCTTGACAAGCTCGCACATATCCCCGGCGACGAGCCATGGGATCGCTGGGTCCGCGGGCAGATCATCCGGTTGGGGAGAGACGGCACAACAACAGGACAACCATTCCGGATCGACTCATCCGACTGACCGCGATGTACACCATGTCGCGGTGCCAAAGCCGATGTTGCGTGAAACTCCCGAAGGATGGCCCGAAGGCAATTGACACAGGACTTGACGCTACTTCGGTCACGGTTCCTGCCAGAAACATCAGCGTTGCTCATGGTCCATTATGCACCGTCGATGCAATATGGACGGCCAGGGACGCGTTGGCAAGACGAACGACGGAACGAACAGTCGGATAGTCGCAAGATGGAAGGGCATCGTAGGCCTGGATGAGGTTTTCCGGAGGGGCAGGGTTCTTCCGTCCTGATTGCCTTGGCCTACTCGCTCTGACGGATGACGAGTCCATGCGTCATCGGGCGATCCCTTCGCCTGAAATCCCGGATCGATTTTTCGGGATCGACACGGGTTGCATCAACCGGTGAATCCGTCTTGCAAGTCAGCGAAGTCGGACAGGTCAACGTCACCGTCACCGTCCGTATCGAACACTTCAAGGCAGCCGAGTTCGTCGACACCGGGCATCGTAGGGTTCGGGGCGGCACCGTCCCCGGCGAGGCAATCGTTGAACACGTCGTAATCGCCGAGGTCTATTCGATCGTCACCATCGAAGTCCCCGTCATCGGGCAAGTCGAGCAGGTTACCGAAATCCGCTAAGCGGCGCATATCACGGCTGCTGGGGACACCGGGTCGATCGTATGCCCGTACGAAACCACGGTACGTGTCGCCTGCCACGTAGTGCTTGATCCATGCGGCGGGATGACCACCAACGTCCCGTGCCAAAACCCGAAGGTCTTCCGTAGCGCTCGCCGGTCGGACTGACAGCCAGGAACGCTGCAAACCCCACTTGAGCCCCTCGGTGGTGAGCATAACCGCTTGATCCACTCCCCAGGGGCCGCCTGCGGCGTTGAGGCCGAGCACCGCAATGGAGCCGTCCACACCCCACACCGTGGCTGTACCATCCACATTGCCTCGATAATACAAGGGGATGTCACCGTACCAGACAACCTTCCCGCCCGCGTCCAGGTAGCGTCGCATCGTGCAGTCCGGTGACATCGTCTCAGCAACTGTCGCCGGCGCCGCGTCCCGGGTGAAGACCACCACGCTGGGCTGATGATCGGCGATGCGGGCATCCATCCAGGTTTTTAGTGCGTCGGCGTCCAACAACTGATAGCCTGCGCCGACCAGGCGGTCACGCATAGCGGCTCCGCCGGTCCAGATGTTCGGGTACCGGTTGTCATAGTAGACGGCCCGGTGCCACGAGATGCCGCCTTGAACGGCCAGGTCGAGACGCGCGACGATGCCTGACGCCGTGATCGGGTACGTCCCCGCCGGGCGCTCGGGGCCGATACCCTGGTGAACGAACAACTGGGCCGTCTGGCCCACCACGGCCGCGTCGTCGCTCTGGCTACTCCCGTCCGCAAGGGACTCGAGCCGGATCCGCAGCACGTAGTTGCTCTGCGCGGCCGGGTTGTCACCCATTGTGTAGCTGCCGACCGGTAGTGTCACGCCGCTGACCCGGGCGATGACGGTGGCCTGATCGGACGAGGTCAGCGTAGTCTGATCCACTGTCAGCGTGCCATACAAGACGAGACTTGGCTCAGGAATGCCGGCCAGTGAAACGGCCACGAAGCTGCCCAGCAACACAAGCATCATCCCCAGACCGGCCCGGCTGCTCGGGGTCCGCCGAAGTCGACTCTGATGCTGCTGTTGGGTATACGGCATTGCCTCACTCTTCATTACTGTCATCACTGAGGAAGTAGTCCAAGGTCACTGCGGCCGCCTCGACGACGAGGGTGATCACCCCCTCGGCGGAGTCCAGGTTGCTGATGCGGTCGATCAGCGACCGTGCCGTGCCAACCGCCCCGGCGACCGTTTCCGAAACCGCCATGGCCGTGTCTAGCGCATCGCCCTCCGGCGGTTCCATGATGTTCTCGTAAGCGCTCTTAAACGTTCCGATCACCGAGCCAAGAGCGGTGTCGCCAAGACCCAGGCTTTTCAGGCCGTCCTCGCTGGATGCGATGTCATAGATGGCGACCAGCAGACCGGCTGAGCGGCTGACCGTCGCTTCCACACTCCTGTCGCCAAAGCCGGTGATCAAGTCAACCGCGCTTCGTGCCATGCCGACCACAGCCGGGTTCTTGTCGGGCATCTTGTTGGCTTTGGTCAGGTCGGCGATGCGACGCGCAAACGCGGTCGCCTTGCGATACTCACCGAGGCCCTCCTCTACCACCTCCTCTGCCTGCTGGAGCGGTCCGGCGAGCATCTGTTTGGCGGAGTCGACCGCGTCCTGAGCGTGGCCGGGCAGGGCGGCCGCTGCGTCGTTCAGCGAGCCGAGAACGTCGTCCACCGGGCCGAACGGCGACGCCGAGTCCAACGGATAAAGGCCTGTCGGATCAGTCAACCGCAGCGGCCGGTTCTCTGCATAGGCGTAGAGGTTCAGCTTGGCCGGAAAAGCGAGTGCAAAGGTTGTCGCGCGGAGCGGATCCGCCGTGTGGAACCGCCCGATGACACTGTCGTGGTATCTCGCTTCGAAGTAGTGCAGGCCTGTCTCCACATCCTGCTCCTTGCCGGTGAACCGGTAATACGGGTCATAGGGCTGGCCGGCATGGTATTCGTGGCGCGGAGAGCCGTACGGGTAGGTGTAGAACTCGGAGATGACGGCACCACCTGCGTCGCTGATCACGCTGGTGGAGCCGAGGTGATCGAGGTGGTAGTACCGCACGTCGCCCGCCGGGGGGATCGTGAGGAGGATCGCTGCGTCACTGACAATCCAATAGCCTGCACCCACCGCCGCGGTCGTGAGCGTGTTGACGTATGCCGGTGCGTCCGCGTTGAAACTCGCCCATTCGCTCTGCGCGCTTGAGTAGCCCCACACGCTGCGGAGTTCCGGATACTGCTGGTGCCATGCCTCAATGGTCTGTCCGGACACGCCGGGGAACGCGACCATGACCGGGGTATCCGCCGGCACGCTGACGCCGGTCTCGCTGATCGGGCCTTCGATGTGCCACTGACCAGGCACTACCATCTGAATCCAGTATGCCCGGTTGGGGTACATTGCCGTCAGCGTGTTGCCCGTTCCGCCGGGGAAATAGTATGTGTAATCGCTGCCGTCGTGACCGAACACCGCCGCGTACATGCCGTCGATCGATGCCAGGATCGTGGCAGGATCGGCAGCGCCCGGGTCGACCTGGAAGCTGACAAAGTTCCAGCCCACGGCCAGGTCCACGTTCTGTGCGATGGTGCCCGGCGTCGGTAACGACCCGTCCACGCGCGCGATACGAGTGCCGTCGGCGAAGATATATCTGATGGTTCTCCCGTCGCGAATTTCGAAACTGCTGTTTACATAACTTGTTTGCACGTCGTCCACGCGCTTGATCACCCTGCGCCCTGTGTAGTCATATAGGTAGCGGATATCAGCGCCGGTCCCTGTCACCTGGCCGAGCCGGTCCGCAAAGTCGTAGACGTACGTGGTGGAACCGCAACTGA
Source organism: Phycisphaerae bacterium (assembly GCA_050050135.1). Lineage (GTDB taxonomy): Bacteria > Planctomycetota > Phycisphaerae > UBA1845 > UBA1845. The sequence goes on along the minus strand of JASFUW010000128.1, from coordinate 871 downwards.
TCAGATTTCCGTTCGCGTCGTAGTCAAAGGAACGTTGCACCTGGCCATTGTCGGTGCGGGTGAGTGCGTGTGGGCCAGGTGGCTCGCCAAAACCCCGTCCGACGCGCCCGCTCGTGCCGCCGGCGCCACCGCTTGTCATCGTGCCGACGTTGATATCGTCGTCGGGGATGGTCGGGCTGGTCTTGCTGGCCATGTTCCCCAGCCGGTCGTAGTCGTATTCGATCGTTCCCCAACCGGGATTGCCCGCCGACGTCAGGCGGTAGAGATCATCAACGCTGTAGGCCGCAGTCTGGCTGCGTGGGTCGATCGGCCAGGTCAAGCGGTGATCGGTGATGCCCACGATGTTGGCCACCTGGTCGTAGTCGTAGGCGAGGTCTTGCAGGGTGCCCGAGGCTGACACTGTGCTGAGCCCCGTGAGTCGCTGGCGCGGGTCGTATGTGTAGGTCGTGGTTGCGGTATTGGCGAGCACGCAGGTATCCCGCTGGGCGCTGGGCGTGTGCGTCATCTGGTTGACGAACCCCGGAATCGTCTCGAGCAGACCTCGCGCGTCGTACGTGTGGGTGAGTTCTTCGCCGCCGGGGTAGATCGTGCGGTATACCTGCCCGCGGTTGTTGGCCAGCGTGCGCATCGTGTAGTCGGTTGTACTGCCGGTAGGTTGCTCGATGCGTTTTACGACGGTTTCGAGGTGGCCGCGCGGATCGTAGCCGTGCATCTGTGCGCCGGTGAGGTCCTCTACCCAGGCGAGCCGCCCTGCGGTGTTGCCCAGAAGGGGATAGTCAGGATGCGGATTATCGTAATGGTAGGCGACATCCGGTGTGCGATGTCGGCTGAGCGGATGGCCATCGTCCAGGTGGTCTTCGGAGAGCAGTCG
>JASFUW010000127.1:0-11780 GCA_050050135.1 Phycisphaerae bacterium | reverse complement strand
GCGCTTCCCGGCTGCGCCGGAGCCAATGTGCCGAGCACACCGCTGGCGATCCACAACGCAACCATAGCTCCCAGAACATAGGCTGTGTACCGAACCGCGGGCGTGTACCAGAGCAGGAGCGGCTCGCCCCGAATGGTTGCGAGCCAGTTCTCGAAGCGCTCTCTGAGAACCGGGATCTGGGTGCGAACCCCGTCGACCCACTCGGCCCAGCGCTTCGGTTCTTCTTGAGCCATGCCAACCCTCAAAGGAGCCAATCAATCATAGGACCTCCGCCGGCTGTTCGCGGCGCCCCGGACGATAGCCAGCGTACCCGGGTCGAGCCGACCGACAAGTGTAGCACGAACCGCCGGCACTCGTACCGGGCGAGCGTCTGCCGCGGGTTGCCCGTCGCCGGGCCCGGGCCAGCCCGTCTCAACACCCGGCGTAGCGCGCGTTATCAGGCGCACTTGGATTCGGTCGTCCTTGGCCTTTCGGAAAACGAAAACCACCACAGCTTGCCAATGGTCAGTGAAAATACACTTTAGAATATTAAATTTTGTTAACATTCTTGACAGGTCCGACCTCCAGATGTAGAAGCGACGTAGATAATGAGCCCTGTGAATATCGGGCGGGCGTTGGGGAATTCACAGACGCCCGCGTACGAGATAGCGGCTTTTTTAGCCGTGGCGGACTTCCGGGATCGTAGCTAAGCTTCGGTCCCGGAAGTTTTTTACGTTACGTTTGCACGGTCGGGCACCGTGTCGAGGACTGGGCAACGCAAGCGCGTCGATCAACGGCCGTGATTCAGGTGGCGGAAGTGGTGGAGAACACACAGCTCTGCCGCGAGCACCTGCGCCTGGTCCTTCGGTTGGACTCACTCCCCCCGGCTCGACCGGGACAATTCGTACACATCCGCCCCGAAAGCGTCGCGTCATTGACCCGCGCATCAGCGGATGCGCCAGGTGGTGAGTCACACGACGACTGGTTGGCGGAATGCAAAGCCCCTACGCTCCGACGGGCATTCAGTATTGCCGGGCTTCGTCGCTACGATGACGGGGCGGAGGTCGACGTGATCTACCGGGTGGTCGGGGTGGCGACGCATCGAATGGCGTTGCTGCGGCGCGGCGACCGGGTCAGCGTAATCGGCCCGCTGGGGAACGCCTTTCCGATTTCGGCGGATAAGTCGCACGCCTGGCTGGTGTCCGGCGGCGTGGGACTTCCGCCGATGCTCTGGCTGGCGGAAGCGTTGAGCGAGCAGAACAAAGAGACCGTCGCGTTTTACGGTGCTCAGACCGTCGATCTTCTCGCTGTTTCCTGCGCCACGAATGTGGCACCATTGCATGACGCGAGTCGGGCGACGCTTTCCGCGATCGAGTTCGCGTCGACGGACACGCCGGTGGTCATGAGCACGGACGACGGTTCGTACGGGTACCACGGACACGTCGGGGCGGCGATGGCAGCCTACCACGCGGCGAACCCCACGGCGGCGGAAGAACTCGTCGTATACACCTGCGGTCCGGAACTGATGATGCGCTTCGTCGCGGACTATTGCAGCGCGCGGGGCATTGAATGCCACGCGTGCCTCGAACGGGACATGGCGTGTGGAACGGGCTTGTGCCAGTCGTGTGTCGTCGCGGTGCGTGCGGACGCGGACCCCGCGGATTTCAGCTACGAACTCTGCTGCCGGGAGGGGCCTGTGTTCGAGGCCACCCGGGTGATCTGGGACCCGGATGCGCAGCCTTGACCTTACTACATCCCTGAGGGAGGCGGCTCGGGCGGCGGGTGCCAACAGCGGGTGCACCTGGGCTCGTAGCTCTCCGCACCGCCGACGATGTCCGTGCCCACAAGCGGGGTGATTCGCTGCGTGTGGAGGGCGCTGGCCCCGCAGTTCGCACAGGCGGCCGTCAGCACCAGGGATTCGTCCGCGATTTCGTGCAGCCGCTCGGTCACGGCGAAGGGCTGCCCCCAACTGCTGAGATTAAGTGCCGTCAAAATGACACCCATGCCGCGCTCGGCGAACTCCCTGGTCAGGTCCACGAGCCGATCATCAAAGAAGTGGGCTTCGTCGATGGCGACGACCTTCGTGGTCCCTTCGACGTGGGGGAAAATCGCGTCGGCCGAGTCCACGCGCACGGCCGGACGCATGAGCCCGCCGTGGGTGACCACCGCCTCGGCGCGGTAGCGGCGGTCGATGGTGTGCTTGAAGGTGCGGACGGCGTCGGTGTCGAACGCCTCGAGCCGGCGCAGCATTTCTGTGGTCTTACCGCTGAACATGCATCCGGTGAGGAACGTGATCCGACCGTTGCGCGGCGGCGCATGGGGGTCTTCTTCGCAACATTGATTGCGCGTGCCGCGCGCGACGTCGTTCATCGAGCTCCGCATACGCGGATTGTGCGGTGAATAGACCGCTCTGTGAAGAGGTGGATCCTGAGAGTACGTACTGTTCGAGCGGGCGACCTGTTATCACGGGCGATCCGGAGCGGACGACGATAGGAATACCGCGGCGGCTCGTGTCGCGTTCATCGGCTCCTCCATGCCCGGAGGACATGGGCCACCCGTTGCCCAAACTTCGGAGGACATGAAAAACACGGCGGGCGATTCGCGGAACAGGCCACGTCGTTCGTCCGGCGCTCAGCTTACAGATCGTGGGCCGTGCGCTGTGATTTCTTGCTCGGCGGATCGATCCGGTTTGACCGCTCGGTCGCGACACCGGCGAGTGCGGCGAGGCGTCGGGTCAACTCGTCGTCCGGCGCGAGATCGAGTGCATGACGGATCGCGACTCGAGCACCTTTGAGGTCCGCGGAATAGAAGCGACAATACCCCAGCAACAGCCAGAGCCCGCTATCGCCTTCGTGCGTGAACGCCGCCTTGCGGAGCGTGCGAAGGTGGTCGTCGAAACCAGCCGGTTTTCCGTATGCTCCGCGGATGTCCAAGGGCAGATAGAGGAACTTGGGTTGCAGCTCGAAGGCCCGGTGAAGAAGTCTGACGGCCGGCTCGAACTCGCCCAGGGCGAAGTGTGCGTGGGCTGCACAAAGTCTCGACGCGGGATCGCCCTGGTTGACCGTGGCAGCCAGAAGAAACTGCCGTGCGGCTGCCGCGTAGTGTCCCTCCTCGAATTGGGCATGTCCTTCCGCCATGGCGCCTTGGTAGGTTGCGAGACCGCGTTCCGCCTGAATGTCGAATCGTTCGTAGTTCTGGCCATCGGAGACACCCTGGCGGTATGCGCGTTCGAGGTCGTCGTCGTATCCATAGCCATAGCGACCCGGGCCGAAACGGTAGGTGTAGTCGTCGTAGTAGTAGCGGTAGTCGCGTCGGAGGCGTGAGTCAGGCCTCAGATACGATCGACGGTGTCGGTAGGGGCGATCGAGGTAGCGCGGGCGCCCAAACGGGCGGTCGGCGTCGGGGAAGCCGAAGTCGCGCATCTGCTGGGGAGTGGGTCCCCTATCCTCGTATTCCGGTCCCTGACTGTCTGAGCGACCGTCACGGGGTCTGTCGCCCGCTTGCGCGTGCGCTGGGTCAGGTGCCAAAAGGAGAAACCCTGTCACGACCGTGAGCGGTCCAAGAATGCGTCGCAAGTCCATGGCTCACCTGCCTTTTGTTGCGGGCGTCTATCCGAAACCGTGATCGTCACGCCCGGCGATCACCCTCGGAGTCCCGAGTATTGTACCATGACGGTCCGCTCGGGTTCCGTCGGAGTGGGGACGTGTGTGCTTGAGTTGGGGCGTGTCGGGACGACTACGGGGTCGAGAGACGGGCTTCCGAGGCGAGTTTCTAGACCACAGCGAGCTCAATGCCCTCGAACAGGGCCGATCCGATGCGGACGTAGGTGGCGCCGGCCTCGATGGCGTGTTCGAAATCCTGGCTCATCCCCAGTGACATCTCGCAGAAGGGCGCTCCGCAGATTCGTTCGCCGACGATCTCGTCGAAGAGCTCGCGGGTGCGTCCGAAAACGTGACGGATTCGGGACTCGTCGTCGGTCAGGGGGGCCATCGCCATCAGACCCCGCAGCTCGGTATGTTCGAGCGACGCGACCTGCTCGGCCAGGTGGGTGGCGGCTGCGACCGCGACGCCGTGTTTCTGAGCGTCATCCGCGGCGTTGACCTGGAGCAGGACGGGCGTCACCCGGCCCAGCTTGGCGGATTGGGCGTCGATCTCCTCGGCCAATCTCAGGCTGTCCACGGAATGGACGAGGTCGATCCAGGGCAGGACGGCCTTGACCTTGTTGCGTTGGAGGTGCCCGACCATGTGCCATCGCGGTCTGGGTCTTGCGCCTGCGGAGCGGTCGCGTGGACGGCGACCCAGCCACTCGTTGACGGCGGCGGCTCGCTTGCTCAGTTCCTGTACCCGACTTTCGCCAAGGTCGGTGAAGCCGAGATCAACCATGGTGTGGATGACATCCAGGCTTGCATACTTGGTGACCGCGACGAGCTTGACGCTTTCGGGTTTGCGGTGCGCGCGGTGACACGCATCGGCGATACGTTGCTCGACGCGTTTCCAGTTCTCCGAAAGCTTTCGCTTCATGGGGTGGTTCCCCGAGTGCACGAACCGAGGCGTACCGCGGCGGCGATCCCGACCCGTCGGGATTCACCGTGCAGCGGCGACACGGAGTATAGCAAGGGGCAGGCTGAGCGTGCAATGCGGGCCGAGGGCACATCGACGTGATCGGAAATGGTCGATGCGGCGTTGTGAGTTTTCGGTTCAGGTGCAGCGGAGTCGGCACCCGGGAGAGGTCGTTGGTGCACCGGCGCCGAGTGGAGCGCCCCGCAGGTTCCCGGCGCGCCGGGACAGGTTCCGCCGGCTGCCCGGGGGAGTCGGAGCTTTCTTGGGACGGTCCAAAAGAACCGGTGCGGGAGATGTGATATCCCCGCGCGCTCACGGTCGCGGCTCGGACTCGCCAGACGCTCTCAGTTTCCGGCGGAATCGTCCGGGCGGACGGGGAACTTCTTGGTGATGGTGCCGACGGGCGTGACCTTTCCGACGTTGATGTAGCCGTCCTCCTCGATCTTACCGAGGATGCGCTGGAGCGTGCCGACCGCTTCCGCCAATCGCTCGAAACTGAGGACCGCGGCTTCGTACAATCGGGCGTCGTTGACGACAAGCCCGGCGGTCCCCTTGCCCTCCTCCACGTCCCGCAGGACGCGGGCGAGGCTGGTGGATGCGTCGTCGAGGTTGCCGAGGACGCGGTGGAGGCGTGCGAAGGACTCTTCGAGCTGCTCCTCGGTGCGGTCGATTCCCGTGTTGACGTTCTCACTGACGCGCATGCTTTCGCGCTGCCAGATGGCGACGGTCTCGCGGAGCCCTTCGGTGGCGGTCTTCAGATCGCTGACAGCCGCCTTGACCTCACCCTGAACGTGTTCGTCGCCGAGCACGGCGTTCACGTGTGCCACGAGCTTGTCAATGCGCTCGACGACGGTGGAGAGATTGGGCTGAGGCGTTCGCCCCGCGGCATCCGGGACGGTGACGTCGGCGACGGTCCTTTCCTCGAGCAGCGTGGCGAGGTTGTCCGCTACGGGCGTGGCTGCCTCCGCCAGGTTGCCGATGTGGACGATGGTGCGCTCGACGGAGCCGATCAGCTCCTTGCTGATCATCTCACCGATGACGCTGCGCATTTCGCCCGGAATCGCGGCGACCTCGCGATCGAGCGGTTCGCCGTGGGCCTCGGGGTCCACGACGATCTCGACGTGCCCGGTTCCGATTCCCAAGGTCGCGCCGTAGACGCGGGCGTGTGCACCCTCGGGGACGGTGTATTGATCCTTGATTCGGGTGACGATCTCCACGCCGAGACCGGGGCGCTGGGGGTCTTTGAATTCGAGGCTCTGCACGCGACCGATCTGGACGCCGTTCATGTTGACGGGGCTGGCTTCGTTGATTCCACTGAGTCCTTCGACGCCCTTGATGCGGAGGGTCCACTCGGCGCGACGCAGCCACGAGGGCGTCTCCCCGAACCAGACGGACATGACGCCGAACACGATCATGGCTGCCAAAACGAAGACACCGACCAGGAGGTTACGCGTGGTTTCCTTCATGAGTTGTTCTTCTTTAGCTGGAGGGCCGCGAGATCGTCCTCGGCGCAGCGGCCCTCGACGAAACAGCGAACGCGGGGATCTTCCGATCGCATGATGTCCTCGGCTGTGCCGTCGAAAATGAACTTTCCCCCGTAGAGCATGAGGATGCGATCGGAGACCTTTGCGGCGCTGGCCATGTCGTGGGTGACGACGACGCTGGTCACGTTCAGCTCTTTTTGGAGCTTGATGATCAATTCGTTGATCACGTCGGCGCGGGGCGGGTCAAGCCCTGTGGTGGGCTCGTCGTAGAGGATGATCTCGGGATCGAGTGCAATCGCACGAGCCAGCGCGACGCGTTTGGTCTGCCCACCGGAGAGTTCGGCGGGCATCTGGTTCTGGATGCCGTCGAGCCCCACCATGGTCAGCTTCCGGCGTACGATCTCGTCGATGTCGCGGCGGGTCCTTTTTGTGTGCTCGCGGACGGGAAAGGCGACGTTTTCGGCCACGGTCATCGAATCGAACAGGGCGCTGAGCTGGAAGAGGAACCCGAAGCGCGGTCTGATGGTAACGAGTTTGCGCTCGGGCAGATCGTCGATGCGCTGATCCCTGAAGTAGACCTCACCGCGGTCGGGCTTCAACAGGCGAACGATGTGTTTGAGAATCACGCTCTTGCCCGAACCGGATTCGCCGATGATCACGGTGGTGTCACCGGGTTGAAGTTGAAGGTGGAGACCGTCGAGCACGACGAGATCACCGAAGCGCTTGTGCACGCCACTGAGTCGGACGACGGGGTCTCGGTCGATCGGTGTTTTCTCAGAGATCATCCGCGGTTGCTGAAGCCTCACACGAGCGATTTGAATCCGTACAGGCCGATGTACAAACCGGACATCAACGTTCCGATGAAGAAGTCGGTGGCCAAGAGGGCGATGAAGCTGACCACGAACGACTCGGTGCATGCCCGCCCGACGCCCTCGGCACCGGGTCGGCAATGAAAGCCCTTGAAGCAGGCGATCATGGCAATCCCCCCTCCGAACACGATGCTCTTGATGAGCCCGACCATGATGTCCCATTTTTCGACGGCGTCCGCTATGTAATACCAGTACGGGGCGGAGGGGATGCCCTTGAGCATGACGGCGATGAACCAACCGGCCAACGATCCGCAAAGATCGCAGAAGAAGGTGAGCAGCGGTGTCAGCATGAGGCACGCGAGGAAACGCGGAACGACGAGCTGCCGGACGGGATCAGCCCCCATCACGCGGAGGGCGTTGATCTGCTCGGTCACGCGCATGGTTCCGAGTTCGGCCGTCAGCGCTCCGCCGACACGCCCGGCGACCATGACGCCGGCGAGCACGGGACCTAGCTCCTGCACCAGACTCAGCGTGACCAGAACGCCCATGCGGTCCTCGAACCCCGCGGCTTTGAGCTGGTCGTAGCTCTGGACCGCGAGCACGAGACCGACAAAGGTTCCGGTGATCATGATGACGGGGAGGGTCCGGTTTCCGACTTCGTAAAAGAGGGGCATGGCCCGCCGCCAGGTGCGCCATTGGGGGAGTCCGGGGATGAGCCAGCGGAACATCTGGTAGTTGAAGATGCCGAATTGGCCCAGAGCGCCGATGGAGGAAGTCGTTTTGGCACCGATCGTCGCAATCATCCGTGTTGCCCCTGCATCGGTCCTTGCAGCCGCGTCTCCGTACCGGGCCGAGGGCACATCCATTCGGCACCGGCGGCCCGCCTGTGCGTCGCATGCAGGCAGGCCCGCGAGCGCGTATGTACAAAGGAAGCCTGGTCCTGTCAAACGGTCCGCGTGTTGCTCTTGACAGCGGCGTTCGTATCATCGGCGTCATGCCGACTTCACCACCACCCGCGTCGATCGTGGTGCCCACGTACCGGGAAGCACTGAACATCAAGCCGTTGGTGGAACGGACGTTCGCGGCGTTGCATGCGGCCGGGCGCGAGGCGGAACTCATTATCGTGGACGACGATTCGCGGGACGGGACCGTCGAAGCGGTTGCGGCGGCGAGCGAAGCGTACCCCGTGCAGGTGTTGGTGCGAAAGGAGGAGCGTGGATTGTCCACGGCGGTCCTCGCCGGTTTCCGACGTGCGAAGAATGACCGATTCGTGGTTCTGGACGCGGATCTGCAACACCCGCCGGAGATGATCCCGACGCTGCTCGACCGGCTGGACGAGGAAGGGTGTGACTTCGTGATCGGCACGCGGTATGGCGGCGCGGGCCGGATCGCGCAGGACTGGCCGGTGTGGCGTCGATTGGTCAGCGCGGTGGCGACGGGGTTGGCCCGCCCGCTTGTGCCGCTGAGCGACCCCATGTCCGGGTTCTTCGCCCTGCATCGTCGAACGTGGGAACAGGCTCGGAACGTAGACCCGATCGGATACAAGATCGCGCTCGAGTTGTACGTCAAAGGTGGCTGCCGTCAGCCGGCGGAGGTGCCGATCGAGTTCGAGAAGCGCGTCGCCGGAGCCAGCAAGCTCAACATGAAAGAGCAGATACGTTACCTGCGACACCTGGGGCGTCTCTACCGGTTCAGGTTTCCGATGCTGACGTGGATACTTGTTCTGGTCATGGTCCTTTTGGTTGCGGGTGCCGTGTTGCTGGTGGGCAGGATTCTGGTTTAGGTCCGGTCGGCAACACCTCTGACGTGCGAAGAGAATGTCGTTGTGATACATTGGCGTTGGATGATGAGATGCTTTTCCCGGCGCGTTCGGAGCCAAAGACCATGAGTCGACAACCGAAACCACCCACGGAGATTCCGGCGATCCGCCTGGTGATGATGCCGCGGGACACCAACCCGGACGGGACGATTTTCGGCGGCGTGCTTCTGTCTTTGATCGACCAGGCGGCGTATATCGAGGCGATGCGGCAGGCGTATCATCGTTATGTCACCGTGTCGTTCAAAGAGGTGGAGTTTCATAAGCCGGTCTACGTAGGCGATGTTCTGACCCTCTACGGTGAGACGACGCACGTCGGGCACACCTCGTTGACGATCAAGGTTCGCGTCTGCGCTCGTCGCCGCCACGACCCGGATGAAGACGTCGAGGTGACACAGGGCGAGGTCGTGTTCGTGGCGGTCGGTCCGGACAAGGAGCCCGTCCCGATTTTCGACGATTGACAGGCAACGCCGCGGGTCAGCGGGTAGGATCTCTCCAAGCCATGGAGCCATCCGAAAACTCGTCGACGAGTGCACGTCAGGCGGCGTCGGGTGCCGGTGTCGTGACAACCGACGACATGCCTTGTGCCCGGTGCGGGTATAACCTTCGAGGTCTTCGAACCGACGGACGGTGCCCGGAGTGCGGCACTCCGGTGGGTCGATCCGTCCACGGAAACCTGCTCAGATACGCGGACCCGGCGTGGCTTGACAAAGTCCGGTTGGGGATCGTGCTCAAGTTGTGGAACCTCCTGGTTGCCCTGCTGGTCGGCGCAACCGCAGCGGCCGCAGCCTTCGGTCTTCCAGCGGCGGTCGGTCAGGTCGGGGGGTTTGTCGCGGCGTGCCTCGGTCTGTGGGCGTTGTTTCTGGTCACCTCGCCCGAACCGACGGTCGGGCTGATGGAAGACGTGGTCACACTGCGGAGAGTGATTCGGACGGCGGCGGTGCTCGGGTTCGTCGGGAACCAGCTTCACGCCGTGGCCACCGGCACGGGTGGTTCCATCGTGCTTTCGATCGTGGGAGGCGCCCTCGGGCTGATAGGCATCGTCGCGACCTTCGGCGAATTCGTATATTTCAGGCGGTTCGCTCGGCGGGTCCCGAACGAGGAGCTGGCCCGCAGCACATCCGTGGTCATGTGGGCATTCGTGACGCTCGGGGTCGTGGGGGTCATCGCGGGCGTCGTCGGCGTTTTCTTTCTGGCGGGCGCGGTGGGCGGCGGGAGCGCGTTCGGACCCACAGGTGGGGCACCGCCGTCCGTGGGTCCAGCCTTGCTAACGGGCGGGCTCGCGTTCGGGACGTGTTTGTTCGGAGTGGCCGGGGTCATCTTCGGCCTCTGGTATATCGCGCTTCTGTTCCGGTACCACTCCGCGTTCAAGACTGCGCTCTTTGAGGCGCGCACGCTGCCTTTTGAGGAACTTCCGCAGCCTGACCACGTCGATACGCCCGGCGCACCGTAACGATCGGCGCTCGAGGGCACAGCCGGTTGCGGGAAGCGGAATGCGATCAAGCAGTCAGAGCCGATAGACGACCTATAGAACGGATTCTGCAATCGCTTCTGAGGTTTGCCACCGAGGCTCAACGTTGCGATTGACGTGCACGGACGGATCAGGATGAACGGCGGGTTAACCGGAGAACGCGACCAACGCACATGCAACGCGGTCAGTGCTGCGATCATCGCCGCCGGGGTGGTCTATGCCGCGCTTGTGGTGGTGGTGCTTCCGCTGGGATGGTTGCTTGCCATTCCTTCGGACGACGCGTTCTATTACTTCAAGATCGCGCGGAACATTGTCAGCGGCCAGGGGTGCACGTTCGATGGCATCGCCTCGACCAACGGATTTCATCCGCTGTGGATGCTCTGCATACTTCCGGTCTTCAGTGCTTTGACGACGGGTGTGGAGCTGCCTGCTCGTGTGGTGCTGGCTGGGAACGGGCTGCTCGCCGCCGTAACTATGGTCATGTTGTTTCGGTTGGTCCGGCGGTGGGTGGGCGGTGGGACGGAATGGATCGCCCTCGCGTTCTGCGCGCTCCCGCCGGTTTCGGGTGCGTTGTTGAACGGACTGGAGACGGGGCTGCTGCTTTGGGCAGGGACGCTGCTGTTGTGGTTGTGCTACCGGTTCGAACTGCACGCCGTGGGTGCGAGCCCGGGTCGGACGTTCCTGTTCGGCGTGCTTCTGGGGTTCATCACGCTGTGCCGATTGGATAGCGCGTTTCTTTTGGTCGCAGCCGGTTTGGTGACACTGTTGCTGACTCTGGTCGGCGCGGTCACGATTCGGCGGTGTGTGGTGCGCGGTCTGCTGCTGGGTCTCGGTTTCGCCGTGCTGTTCGGGCCGTTTTGCATCTGGAACATCGCGACCTTCGGGCACGTCATGCCGATCAGCGGGGGGATGAAAAGCTCCTTTCCCGCCCTGCGGGACACGCTGAGTTTGACGGGGGACCGGTTGTTCGGCGCGCTGCTGCTTGCGGTCGTGTGGGGCGTGGTGCTGGCCGGTACCCGTCCCGGAAGCGTTCGCCGGTGGCTCGAATCCCCGCTTGTCCTGCTGGCGGTCGCGTGTACGCTGCACTTCGTTCACGCCTTCCTGTTTTTGACATGGGGTGTCTACTGGTGGCACTTTTCACTTTACGGTCTGACCGCTGCCGTTGGGCTGGCACAAGCCGTTCAGCGCTGGACACTCGACCGAGGACGCATCGAGCCGGCCGCGGTCGGAATCATCATCGTTGGGCTCGTCGTGCCGGGTGTCGGCCTGAAGGTCTTCGAGCTACGCAGTAAGGCTGAGCAGCACGCGGCCTGGCTCGAAGGTGCTCGTTGGGCACGGGCCGAGACGACGCCGGATACGGTCTTCGCGATCAAGGATGCCGGCCTATTCAGCTATTTCTCGCAGCGTGTAACGGTCAACCTTGACGGGAAGGCCAACGGCTATGCGTTTCGTGATGCGTTGTACGCCGATGACGTGGGTGGATATCTGCGCGGGGCCGACGTTGAGTACATTGCGCACGTGGCGACACGGTACGCGGACGGCGTGTGTCGGATACCCATTCCCCGGGTGAACCGCAGGCCGGCGATCTTGATGATGCGTCAGGATGACGAAGTCTTCCGCAGTCGTGCGTTCGCGATCCATCGCCACCGGTTTCGTAAGAT
>JASFUW010000126.1:0-11791 GCA_050050135.1 Phycisphaerae bacterium | reverse complement strand
TTCAATCATCCAAATACCCCGGATGTATGGGCGGACAACTTCTGGCTGGGCGGGTTCGACCCCGAGGGCTGTCCCGATCCCGACTCCGCCTGCAACCCCGCCGGCAGCTTCCACATCAACGTCTGGTGCAAGGGGCTTCGCCCGACCGGTGCCTGCTGCAGTGACGCAGCCGGCACTTGTATCGATAATGTGACACAAGCGCAATGTGACGGGCGATGGACCGCGTCGGCAACGTGCGATGAATCCCCGTTCGCGCCCAGGTGCGGCGCGAGCGCGTGTTGCTGGCTGAGCAATTGTAGCCACGACACCGATCCGGTGACTTGCGAGGGAATCGGCGGCGATGTGGCCCGCGGAGCACTGTGTTCTCAGATTCAATGCCCGCGCGAGGAATGTGTCGGTGCACAGGGCGACTGCCACTCCGCAAATGGAACGCCCGGATGCGACGACGCCTTCTGCTGCGAAAAGGTGTGCGCCCAGGACCCGAGCTGCTGCGCGGAAGCAGGTCTTTGGGACGAGGCGTGTGCCGAAGACGCCCTGGAACTCTGCCCGCCCCCTTTGATGAACGATCATTGCGCCGAGGCCGAAGTGATCAGCGGCGAGGCTGAGTTCCCGTTCGACAACAGCCAAGCCACCACCGACGGGCCCCCGCACGTCGAATGCGGCGAAGGCGACGAAGGCCAGCAGATCTTCGACGACGTCTGGTATTGTTGGACGGCAACCTGCACGAGCACGGTCTACGTCAGCACGTGTCAGCAGCCCGTCACCGATGACCACCGCGTCGACACCAAGATCGCGGTTTACGAAGGCTGCGACCTCTGCCCCCCGTCGGGCAACGAGCTACTGGGATGCAACGACGATTTCTGCGGGCTCAAAGAGGTGCCCCAGCGGCCCGCCGATCAATCGCAGGTGTCGTTCGACGCCTCGGCGGGAGAAAGCTATCTGATTCGCGTGGGAACGCCGTTCCAGCCCGACGCCGGCGCGGAACCCGGCCCGGGCACCTTCACGATTACCTGCGGACTGCCTCGGAATCCCGCGTGTCCCGGCGCCGCTGACTGTTGCGCCGCAGCCGGTTCCCCGGGATGTGTCGACGAACTCTGTTGCGAAACCGTGTGCGCGTGCGATCCGTTTTGCTGTGAAGTCACCTGGGACGAAAACTGCGCCGGTACAGGCGTGGACGGGTGCGGCGCGGAGCTGCTTTGCCCGGCGCTGTGCGGCGATCCCTGCCCGGATGGCGCCGTGACGTTCATCGATCCACCCGACGGAATCGTGGATGCCCGCCAACCCCACGAACCAGCCAACGCCGCGGTGAAACAGGGCATAGACGTCATTACCGTCGAAGCGCCCCCCGGCGCGGACAACCTCAGATGCTGGAGCCTTTGCGAGACGGTCGTCGACGCAAACCCCAACGATGTCGCAGCCGTCGTCGACAACCTCGACGGCACGTTCATCCTCGCGTTGCTCAGGCCGATCTCCGCCGGAGGTCTGACCGCGATTACCTACTCCGGTGACGGCGGGACCTCCTCCACCGGAACCTACGTAGCCCACCCCGCCAACGTGAACGCCGATGGCGCGAGCAACGCCGATGACCTGGTCACCATGGTCGACTGCTGCCTGAACCAGCAGTGCCAGCCTGGTGCCACGACCGAAGAGACCCCGTACCGCTGCGACGTCAACCGGAGCGGCAAGGTCACGCCGGCAGACATGCTTCGCGCAATCGACCTGCTCAACGGCGGTGACCAGCTTTCGGTCTGGCGCGATACGGTGCTGCCGACAGGGAACGGAAACTGCCCGTAGCACCTCGCGACAAGCACTACCGGATCAGTGATTCATAGGCCTCTCGCACGAGCGATTCGGGGATGTCGTCGCGCACGACCGGTCTACCGATTCCCTGCAAGACCACGAACCGCGCTTGCCCGCCCCGAACCTTCTTGTCGTTTTGCATGATCTCGACAACGCGATCCGTCTCGGGGAGCGAATCCACGACCGGCGGCAGGCCGAAGGATGCGAGCACCCGACCCACACGCCGAACAGCCGACCTATCCAAGAGGTCCATCGCTTGTGACAGGTGGCACGCGGCCAGCATGCCCAGCGCGACGCATTCACCGTGGCGCAGAGCAAACTCCGCGCAGGACTCGATCGCGTGCCCGATCGTGTGGCCGAAGTTCAGGAGCATCCGCGTGCGCGTCTGCTCCAATGCGTCCTGCTCCACGATCCGAGCTTTGATTCGGACGTTTCGCAGGATCAGCTCGGTGATCGTTCCGGCCTCGAGTGCCAGAATCTTGTCAACGTGCTCTTCGTGCCAACGCAGGAACTCGTCCGACGCGATCAGCGCGTGCTTGACGGACTCCGCCATACCGGCCCGGACGTCCCGCACGTCGAGCGTTCGAAGACACTTCGGATCGATCGCCACGAGACAGGGTTGATGGAACACCCCGACCAGGTTTTTGCCCGACGGGAGATTGACGGCGGTCTTTCCGCCGATCGACGCGTCAATGTCGGCTTCGAGCGTCGTCGGGACGATCGCAAAGCCCGAACCCCTCATCCAGGTTCCCGCAACGTATCCGGTCAGGTCACTGACGACCCCGCCGCCGAGCGCAACGAGAACGCCGTCTCGCGTAAATCGCTTTTGCGCCAGCAACTCGTACAGCGACCCAGCGGTATCAAGAGTCTTCGTGGACTCGCCGGCGGGTACCTCCTGGGTGAAAACCTTAAACCCCGCATCCCGCAACGAACGTAAGACGGTGGAGCCGTATAGCGGGCCGACACGCGAGTCCGTGATCAGCCCGACCACCACGTCTCCCGACCGGGTGACCTGCCCACGCAGCAACTCACCGAAAGAAGACAAAACGTCAACTTTGACTGTAATATTGCTAGGCGTATTCCCGCCATGGATAGTCAGCTCGGCCATAGCACAGGGCATTGTAGCGATACTTGCCTTGGGTTGCAGCCTCCTGCTCCATCTACGTCGCGTCCGCGGTGCACGCGACCTCCGAGGCGCCGGCCTACAGGCTGCTCGCAACTGTTTGGTTAACGATCACCAGGCGACGTGTCGGCCGCCAAGACCGCCCGCTGGAGGCAGGGATGGCTTTGAGTTTCCGCGTCGGGCGCTGATCTAAGGTTCTTCCTCACAAATGGTTCCAGAGATTCCGCCGTTCTCGGGGTGGGAAACGGCGCAAGCTTTGCTGGTTATTCTGCTGTTGACGCCATATTAAGGTCCGGTTATAATCGCCCCCAAATGAGCAAGGCTACCATCGCGAGACCCAAAAGGTCCGCTAAGACTAAATCCACAACGCCGCAGATCCGGACTTTTCGCTCTGCCGTCAATTATCTGGACTCGCTCGTCAACTACGAGCGGGTCCCACGGTCCCAGTACACGCCCGGTAACTTCGGAATCGCCCGGACGACCCGGTTGTTGGCCGCGCTGGGCAATCCCCATCGCTCCTACAAGACGGTGCACATCGCGGGCACGAAGGGCAAGGGCAGCACAGCCACGATGCTTGCCGAGATGATCCGGGCATGTGGGTTGAAGGTAGGGCTCTACACCTCGCCCCACCTGATGAACGTCCGAGAACGCGTGGCGGTGAACGGCCAGATGATCTCCGAGCAGGCGTTCGCGAAGACGGTGTCTGCCGTCGCGAGGGTGACGTCGAAAGCTCGCGTATCGCCACCGACGTATTTCGAGGTCCTCACAGCCGCCGCATTCCTCCATTTTCATAACGAAGAGGTCGATCTCGCCGTCATCGAAACCGGGATGGGCGGGCGCTTGGATGCCACGAACGTCGTGACACCTGAGGTCGTTGGAATTACGAGCATCAGTTTCGACCACACCGCACAACTCGGAAACGACCTCGGTAAGATCACTCGGGAAAAGGCCGGGATCATCAAGAAGGGGGTGCCGGTCGTCAGTGCCCCGCAGCCGGCGGAGGTCAAGGCGGTCCTTCGCCAGGCGGCGGAATCGGCCGACGCATCCTTGCGGTTCTCCGACGAGGGGGTGGATTTCAGCTACCGTTTCGAGTTCTCGCGTTCGGCCGGCCGGCACGCGCGTATCTGCGTCACAACACCCAACAGCCGTTTTGAACACCTTCATGTGCCGCTTTACGGTGAGCACCAGGCTACCAACTGCACACTAGCCCTGAACATGTTGGATGTGCTGAAGTCTCGCGGTCTGGCGATCGACGATCAGCAGGCTATGTCCGGGCTGGACAACGTTCATCTCGAGGGACGGCTCCAGATGATCTGCGAGGAACCTCGCATCCTCGTTGACGGGGCTCATAACGCCGCTAGCGTCGACGCGCTGATGCGGGCCATCGGGCAGCACATCCCCTACGATTCGATGATCGTGATCTTCGGCTGCCAGAAAGACAAGGACATCAGCGGCATGATCCGGCGGGTGCAGATCGGGGCCGACAAGATGATCTTCACCTCGACGGGTTCCCCGCGGTCCGCCGACCCGAACGATTTGGCTGCGCTGTTCACCGAACACTCCGGAAGAATGGCGCAGGTCGCCCCCACGCTGGACGAGGCCATGCACATCGCAACCAGCGCTATAACCCGAGAGGACGTGATCTGCATTACGGGCTCGTTCTACCTCGTCGCCGAAGCCCTCCGCAAGTTCTCCGCAAACAGAACTTAGATTCTCGCCCCGCCCAGCACCGGTGCCGATTAATGTGGGTAAGAAAGAGGTCGATGCGTTCGCGGGTCGGCCCGGTCGTCGAACGGGAACGGGCGATCCTGACCGGCGACGACTCGCGTGGAGGCTGAGCGTGATCTGATGGCGGGAATGCCCCAAGATGCCCTCTTCAAGGACGGTCGCGTCCAACTCGAAGGTCCGGTAGCCTGGCCCGACGGAACGAGATTGACCGTGACGCCGGTCCTGCCGCCGGGTAACGCATGGAACGACGCCGATGGGCATTTCATCATCGTGGGTTTCGGGCTCGCAGGGCGGTGCGTCGCCGACCTGCTCGACCGATTGGGTCTGTCGTATACCATCGTCGAGCAGAACCCCGTTACCGTCGAGACCCAACGTGCACTCGGCCGGAACATCATCGAGGGTGACGCGGCCCACGCTGATACCCTGGTCGAAGCCGGGATCAACACTGCATCCTCCCTGGCACTGACAATTCCTGACGAGGACGCCGTGCTCACCACGATACAGCTTGTGCGTCGCCTTCGCCCCGATATCAAAATCATCGCCCGAACGAATTACTCCTCCAAGGGCATGCAGGCGGTGCAGCTCGGTGCGGATGAAGTAATCAAAGCCGAGCAAGCCGTCGCCCTCCAATTCTACGACAAGCTCAGCCGGCGCCTCTGCCGGAAGGTCGTCCCGCTCTGACGGACCAAGCCGCGGCGTTCGCCTTGACATTCAACGACACCGCTCCAGAATCACGGTTTAACCTTGCGCATCGTGGCGGAAGGGACGGGCCTTGAAACACGTTGACATTGGGGAGTCTGACTATGAAACGCTATTTCTTCATGGCTGGCGGATCGCTTGTGGGCCTCGCACTCATGGCTACACTCGCACTTTGGATCGCCGAACCGAACGCCGCCTCCGCACACTGCCAGGTGCCCTGCGGAATCTACGACGATCAGGCGCGAATCAACCGGCTGCACGAAGATGCCACCACCATCGCCAAAGCCATCGACAACATCAAGCAGCTTGCCGCCAGCCATGACGCGAAGGCATTCAACCAGGCCACGCGATGGATCAACACGAAAGAGGCGCACGCCTCGCACATCATCGAGGTGGTCTCTCAATACTTCCTCACGCAGAAAGTAAAGCCCGTTTCTGCCGGCGCGGACGGGTACGACGCGTACCTGAAGAAGCTTGCCGACCACCACGCGGTGATGGTCGCAGCCATGAAGACCAAACAGAACGTGGACCCCGTCTTCGCTCAGCGACTCGAGCAGGCCATCGATGCGCTGGCGAACCATTACAAGTAAACGCCTTGTGCCAGGTCGCCCGGTGCTGCGCTTCACAGTGCCGACGCTATCGAGTACGGTAACACCGCGCGGCAAACTCTCAGGACGGAAACCCGGATGGCCAGGACAACACAACGCTCGATCAACCGGCGTATACTGAAGGAACTGGCGCGGATACCGACCGCGCCGTTCGCCGAACATCGCGTCATCGAATTTGTGAGGCGTTTTTGTAGAAGTCGACGCGGTGTCACCCTGCGCACCGACGCCGTAGGCAACATGCTCGCTCGCGTGCGAAAGGGCACGCGTCGCGTGGCGAAGCCCGTTTGTATCACCGCCCATCTCGATCACCCGGGGTTCGTCGCGGAGAAGATGACTTCGAAGACGCGGCTTCGCGCCAAGTGGCGCGGCGGCGTCCCGCCCGAATACTTCGTGGGCAGCCCCGTGCGCTTCTTCTTCGAGAACACCAGCGTTCGCGGTCGCGTCCGTTCGGTGAAGACGGTCACGAAGGGCGGGCGCAAGGTCGTGGACACGGCCGCGGTCGACGTCAGCGGACAGGTTCCGTCCGGCTCGATGGGCGTGTGGGACCTGCCGGCACCTCGAGTGAAGGGGGCGCGGTTCCACGCACCCGTCTGCGACGACTTCGCCGGTGTCGCGGCCATGCTCGGTGCGATCGACGAGCTTTCAAAAAGTACACGCGCCTGCGACGCCTACTTTCTTTTCACCAGGGCGGAGGAGGTCGGGTTCGCGGGTGCGATGGCCGCTTGCCGGTTGAAGACGATTCCCCAAAAGTGCTTGGTCATCGCGATGGAGACCAGCTCCGAATTGCCGCACGCGAAGATGGGCGACGGCCCCATCCTGCGCGTCGGCGACCGGGCCACGACCTATTTCTCAGCCGCGACCGCCCACTGCCAACACGTGGCTGACGATCTCGTCAAATCGGACAAGCGGTTCAAGGTTCAGCGTCGGCTTATGGACGGCGGCATGTGCGAAGCCAGCGCCTACTGCATCTTCGGATACGAAGCCACCGGCATGTGCCTCGCCCTCGGCAACTACCACAACTGTGACAAGAAGCGAACCAAGATCGCCCACGAATACATCGACCTGACCGACTACGACAACGTCATCAAATGGTTCGTCGCCCTCGCCCGCACCAGGCGAACCTATACCGGCCGCGACGACGCCCTGCAGAAACGCCTCAGAGGGATCGAAACCGAGTATGACGCGCTGCTCCACGCGTCCTCCGACCGGCCCCACTGATCACCGCGCCGAGCATTACATACGGACGGGAGTGCGGCTCGCCCGCTCGGAAGGGCAACCGATCGGCGCGGTCAGCATTTGGGGCGTTAATCGAGCTTCGCCCGCTGGACGTCTCACCGGCCGCACGAACCGGAGGACGAGCCTCGCTCGGTCATAGAGGTCCGTTACCCACCAAGCGTCATCATCGTAAGCGACTGTTGAGCCGACCCGCGAGCGGGCTTTCGTGCGATCGATTTGCCGAGAATTCGGTTGGCACGTGCCCGCTCGAGCCTCTGCCCGTCCCAGCAGTCCGCCAGCTCGAGCCGGTGGTTGCCATGAACACACGCAACAACCGTACCGCGCGCCGTGATACGGATTCGCCTGCAGCGATCACAGAACGGGCGCGTGGTGGGCGCAATGATGCCGATGACACCGCGCAACGTGCCGGATGTCGCGGCGTAATCAACCGCAGGTTGCCCGACGCGCTGGAGGATCGGCACCGTCCTGAACGCCGCGGACAGGCGCTCTAAAACCTCGGTCGCCGGGACGAGGTGCTTCTCAACCACATGCTTCAGCGGGCCGATGGGCATCACTTCGAGAAAGCGCACGACGCAACCCAGCTTAAGCCCCCAACGCGCCGCGTCTACGATTTCGTCATCGTTGGTTCCGCGTTGGACGACCATGTTGAGCCTGACGGGCGTGAGCCCGACCGCGACGGCCTGTTCGATCCCTCTCAGCGTGTGTCCAAGCCGTCCGCCGCGCGTCATGCGTGCAAATCGCCGAGGATCCAACGTGTCCAATGACACGTTCACGCGCGCCAGACCCGCCTGCTGGAGTGCCTCCGCCATCGAGCCCAGTGCCTGTGCGTTGGTCGTCAGCGTGATCTCGACAATCCGACCGAGCGACGCCAGCCGACGGACGAGCGGAATCAGGTCCGGGTAGAGCAACGGTTCACCGCCGGTAAGCCGGACATGGCGGATTCCCTGATCCTCGGACAACCAGCGCACGAGTTCGAAGGCGAACGCAGGGTCGATCATCCGGCCCAGGCGGGTTCCACCCCCCTCGACGCAATAGCGGCAGGCGAGGTTGCAATGGTCGGTCAGGGAAAGCCGCAGATGGTCGATCTCTCGTCCGCATCCGTCGATCATCGGGAACGCATCTCCTCAGGCCGACGCGCCACGTCGCCGTCCGCCCGCATGGATCCGACCAGGACCGTCGGGCGTGTGGTTGTCGCCTTCTCCTCCAAGAATACCTCAAAGATCACGACGCGGGCTTGATCTAGGTCAATGTGTGTCATTTTCCCTGGGCGCATACTCGAGCACCGGACGTCCGTTCTGATGCCCGGTTCGGTGCGATGGTCGAGGATCTATCCATGCACACATGTCAAGCCGCGAACGAGGAGGCCGTCAACCGGTTCGTCGTCGAAGCGGCGGTTGACGGTGTCATTACGATCGACGATCAGGGCGTCGTCAACTCCTTCAACCCGGCGGCCGAGCGCATCTTCGGCTACAGGTTGGACGAGGTCATCGGCAAAAACGTCAACATGTTGATGCCCTCCCCCGACCGTGAGCAGCACGACGGGCATATCGCGCGCCATCTGCAGACCGGAGTCTCAAAAGGGATCGGCAAGGGACGAGAACGGACGGGGCGCCGAAAAGACGGAACCACCATCCCCCTGGAGATCGCGGTGAGCGAAGTGGCCCTTCCGGACAGAAGGCTGTTCGCGGCCATCGTCCGCGACATCCGCGAGCGGAAGGCGGCCGAGAAAGCCCTCAGCGACTCGAAACGCTTCCTGCAGACTATCATCGACCAGGTGCCGGAATCGCTGATGGTGATCGACCGCAACCATCGGGTCGTCTTGGCAAATCGTACCGTTCGGGCGATGGCCGGCGGCGTCGATCCCGTGTCGAGTTTGCTGAGCTGTCACCAGGTGTCCCACCATTGTTCGACCCCGTGCAACGGCGACCATCAACCCTGCCCCTTGGACCTGGTGGTCTCGCGGCGGGAGCCCGTGTCCGTGATCCATGCCCACACCGATCACCACGGCGACGAGCTGCTGCTGGAGATCATCGCCGCCCCGGTGTTCGATGAGCACGGCGAGGTCATCCAGATCATCGAGTCGTCACGCGACATCACGGCGCGGGTACGTGCCGAGGAGCACGCCCGGCAGCGACACGCCGACTTTGCCCACATGGCCCGTTTGGGAACGGTGGGCGAGATGGCCGCAAGCCTGGCCCACGAGCTCAACCAACCGCTCTCCGCCATCGTGAACTACACGCAGGCGTGCCTCGAACGGCTCGACGCCGGCGCCGAAGACCCGGCCGAGCTGCGCCGGGACCTGATGCAGGTCGCGCTGCAAGCGGAGCGCGCAGGGGGCGTCGTCGAGCACGTTCGGAACTTCGTCCGAAAGGGCGACCGCGAATGTGCACTCGCAGATATCAACGAACTGGCACGAGACGCACTCGAGCTCCTCAGCGCCGAGATGCGGCAGAGCGGCGTTCGGGTGAGTCTCTCGACCGCCGACTCGCTTCCGCCGGTGCTGGTCACGCGGATCGAGATCGAGCAGGTCCTGGTGAACCTCGTCCAGAACGCTTTGGAGGCGATGACCCACACCAGCCTCGATAAGCGCCTGATGACCGTCTCGACGTCGCGCGGGAAAAACGGGTGGATCGAGCTGCTCGTCAGTGATTCGGGCCCCGGTGTTCCAAAAAGGCATCTGACGCAGCTCTTCGAGCCCTTTTTCAGTACGAAGCCCGACGGAATGGGAATGGGGCTGGCCATCTCCCGCTCCATCGTCGAGACCCATGGAGGCCGCCTTCAGCTACAAACCAACGGTCTCGGCGGTGCGACGTTCCAGGTCTTACTTCCCACGGAGTCAGGAGCACCATCCCTTGACAACTGAACCGACGGTTTTTGTGGTCGATGACGACCTCGCCATGCGGCAGTCGCTTGTGCGCCTGCTCGAATCCGTGAAGCTGAAGGTCGCCACCTACCCGAGCGCCGAGGCGTTTCTCGTCGCCTACCACCCATCGCAACCCGGCTGCCTGGTCCTCGATATCTGTATGCCCGGAATAAGCGGGCTCGAACTCCAGGACCGCCTGCTGAACGATCGAGTGCCGATCCCGATCATCATCATGTCGGCGCACGGCGACGTCGAGAAGGCGGTGCGGGCCATGAAGGCCGGTGCCGTCGATTTCGTCAAGAAACCGTACAACGGCAAGCAGCTCCTCGCGTGCATCCGAACAGCTCTTGAGCGCGATACTGCACTGCGCCGCGACGCCGCCCGCCACGCCGAAGCAGCCGCCAGGGCGGAAAAGCTGACGCCGCGCGAGCGCGAGATCATGGCCATGTTGGTCGACGGCAAACCCGCCAAGCGGATCGCCTTTGAGCTCGGGCTCAGTCGCAAGACCGTAGACGTACACCGCGGACACGTGATGTCCAAGATGCAGGTCGAGTCCGTTCTCGAACTCGCCCGGTTGGCCGCAGCGCTTATTGCGACCGACCGCGCCCGGGTTGGTTCATCCCAGCCGAATCTCTAGTGCATCGTCGACTCTGACCTTGCGGGTTTCATGCCAAGCGTGTTCCGAGCCGCGACCGGAAGGGAGCGGAGCCCACACCGCTACTTTGCTCACGTTCGGTGAGGCGGACCCGCATGATTATATGTGACGATGAACCAGAACGCTGCTCTCGCCCGCGTTACTGCCCCGCACCCGGGAGCCAGTTGGCGACCGCGTTGGTGGCCGCCGTCTCGATCGCCCCCGCCGCACCCTGAATCAACGCGTCACGGAACTCCTGGAACAAGGTGCCGCTGCACGAGAGCATCGACATCCCCGGAGCCATCACGAGCACGAGTGCCCAAAACTTGGCATTTTTCCTTTTCATCGCGTTCACTCCTCTTTCAGACCGTCCTCCGGGTCGAAACGCACGACCGCCGGGCCCACTCTTCCGCCCGCGCGTGACGCGTATCAGAACTTGAACATGTATTGGAAGTAAAAGAGGTCCGGATCTTCGCTTGGACCGGTACGCGCAATAAAGTTGTCGGCCCAGAAGTGCGAATACCCGAACAGTAGGGACGATTGGGCGCTCAGCTTCCACAGCAGCGTGACATCCAGCTCCTGGCCCACCTCCTTACCGCTGCGCCCGGTCGGGTCGCGTCGACCCGCGCCTCCGCCGGCGTTGTAGAGGGCGTCACGGTCCTCATTCAGCCAGAAGGTATGATACCCGAGCGCCGCTTTCACCTTCTTTTCGACGGGCCAGGCGGATACGTGGAACCTCAGGTCGTTGATGTTCTGCCGCCCGACGAGATCAAGATACCCCAGATAAGCATGACCGAGCGGGAACAACTGGTCGAAGGTCTCGACGCGTCCGTCGCGAGACGTACCGTCGCCGCTGGCGAAATCGAACCCGACACCGAGCCGTGGCGTCAGCGCCACGTCGCCGAACGTATATCCACCATCAAGCGTCCACGCCCACGCACAGATGGTATCGCCCGCCCAGCGCCCCCACTGACCGGCGACCATACCTTCATAGTCGAACCCTGACGTCTTGCCCCAAACGCGCGTGCCGAGCGTGTAGCGCGATTCGTCGCCGCGGTTCCCATTCTGGTTTACGCGGTCCGCCGAGCGGTCCTGAGCGA
>JASFUW010000125.1:0-11820 GCA_050050135.1 Phycisphaerae bacterium | reverse complement strand
CGAAGCGGCCCGCGCCCTCACCTACGAAACCGCACGGGTCTGCGACCTCGAAAACAACAACCTCCGCGTCTTGGAAACGAACCCGCCCGCCGACCAGAACGAGTTGAAGGAGCGCAAGAACAACGCCCGCATCTGGAAGCGCCTAAACGGCATGCTCACGCCCATGAGCAAGTATTACGCCTCGGAGATGTGCGTCCGCGTCGCAAACGACGCCCTCCAGGTGCTCGGCGGCTCCGGGTACATGAAGGACTACCCCGTCGAGCGACACCTTCGTGACGCTCGGATCACCACGATCTACGAAGGCACGAGCCAGATGCAGGTCGTCGCAGCCGTGCGCGGCGTCTGCGGCGGCGCGTTCGAAAAGCGAATCGCCCGCCTCGAGCAAAGGGAATACTTCGACAAATCACTCCACGGATCGAAGCAGAAGCTCGCGCAGGGAAAGCAGCTCGTCCTCGACGGCGTCGCCTTCGTCAAGGAGCAGGGCGTCGACTACATGGACCTGCACGGCCGCCGACTCGTCGACTCCGCCATCGCCGTGCTCGTCGGGCATTTGCTGCTCGAACAGGCCGACGCCGACGATCGAAAAAAGCGCGTCGCCCGCCGCTTCATCGAAACCAACCTCCCCACAATCCAGCGCGACATCGCCGTCCTTCGCAGCGGCGACAAATCCGCCATGGAAGACTTCGAAACCCTCGCCGGTCCGCCTGTGACTTTGGCATAAGCTCCATTCGCTTCCTCTACCCCGCGGCTGTCACCTCGGGGCGAACCGGAAACCCCGCCCTTCTTCCGCTCGCCAAGACCTGACCAGGCCTTACCAGCCGACCCGAATTGTGAGATACTCGCCGCATCCGAGTACGACAGAGCGGCCGGTATCTCGACGATAGGTGACAAACCTACAGGGCAGGTGATCCATGAAGCTCCTGGTTCGGCAGAAGGTTTGGCTGGCGGTGGTCATCGCAGGCAACCTGGCGCTGTGGCTGATCCCGAGTGATGTCGTCGAGCTGATCGCGAAAGACCGTCACACGCTCTTAGGGCGCTACTCGCGGACGCACTTCACCTGGATTGCTCTCGTCGCGGTGATTTCCGTCGTCAGCTTCTACATCGACTGGTCCGCCCGTGAAAAGTACAAGCGACGCTGGTTCCAGGTGCTGGCCACCTTCCTCGTCCTCGTCCCCGCGCTCGGTCTGCTGGACTTCGTTCTGCGTTCCTTCGACGGTGCTCACTACGTCCGCGACAACCCCGCATACCACCGCCCCGCCAACGGCACCTTCGAATTCCAGTTCGAGGACAAGCCCGAGGCGTTTTGCACCTATCCGAATGCCCCACCCGGGTTCGGCAAGGTCAGCGGCGTCTGCCGCACCGACATGCGAGGCTTTCGCAACCGATTCGACCGCGACGACGCCGATATCGTTGTGCTCGGAGACTCCTTCGCGGAAGGCTCGAACGTGCCCGACGAGAGTGTCTGGCCGGTGCACCTCGCCGACCACCTCGGACGGTCAGTCACCAACTTCGGAATGTCCGGCTACGCCCCGGCCCATTACTTCGAAGCTCTGAAGCGATATGCGTTGCCGCTCGAGCCGCGCACCGTGCTGTGCATGCTGTATGAAGGGAACGACTTCAGATCCTCGCGGAGCATCGAAGCGCAGCAGAAGGTCAGCTTCTCCAAGCGAATGAAGGTCTATTTCAAGCAGTCCCCGATCCGCCAGGCGCTGGACGCGATGATGATTCGCACGTTCGGCCCCCTCAATTGCCGCCACAACGTCCCCGGTGCGGAGATACTCGATTGGCTTCCTTTGCGAATTCCGCCCGGACCGAACGCCAAGCATTACGCCTTCGAGCCTCAAAAGCTTCGCGACCTCTGCCAGGACGACGATGCTTTCGCGAGCGGTCGGCGGTGGCTGGTGGCCCGCCAGGCTCTGGAGCGGATGAACCAACTGTGTCAGGGCGCGGGCTGCCGCTTTGCCGTGATCTTTGCCCCCACCAACGCCCACGTGCTCCTTCCTCTTGTGAGCGACCGGTTATCGCCCGAGAAGGTGCGGGCCTTCACCGCCATCAGCTACAAACGTGAACTGCCCCCGCCCGAGGTGTTCCTTCCGGAGCTTCTGACACGCATCGATGCCCGGGAGCGAGTTGTGGCTCGGTGGTGCGAGCAGCAGTCGATTCCGTTCGTCAGCCTCACGGAACCGCTACGCGCCGCGGTAGAGCGCGGGATACAGGTTTACTACACGTACAATCAGCACTGGTCACCACGCGGACACGAGGTCGTCGCGCGCCATCTCGCTGATATTCTGCCCGGCGAAGTCGACCTGCCTGAGCCCGACGCGGATGCCCCGTAGCACCCTACCGCGAGCGTCCGTGGAGCACACCGCACCATCAGTCCGAGCCACAGGCCCTGCACTTGGGCGGCGCATACTGCGTCCACGAGGTGTCGACTGATTCGACGCGCCTTCCTTACAGACTTCCGAGGAACGCGGCCAGGTCCGCGAGGTCAGCCACGCTGGCGTCCACCTTGCCGCCGAGGTGCGGATCATCGCCGACCAGGTTCGCCTCGAGTGAATCAGCCCCGACGCCGATCAGAGAAGGAGCGCTAGGAAGGCATCCTCCGGTTGCATCAGCGCAGTGACACGCACCGCAGCCCGAGCCGGCAAAGAAGGCCTCACCCGCCGCAACGTCGCCCGTCGGCGAACCCGCGGCGCCGCCGAGAAACACCGCAAGGGCTTCGATGTCCGCGCCCTCGAGCATGATGGACCCGTGCGAGGCTGACATGAGACCCGTCTGCAAGTCGTCTGCCGTCGCGCCGGTGATGTCGGGTGCGAATCCAGTGGCCCCATCGGCGCCGTGGCACGCCGCGCAGTTGGCGGCGAACAAAGCGGCTCCGTCCGGCGAGCCGTCTCCGTCCGTCCCGTCTCCGTCCGTCCCGTCGCCGTCCGTTCCGTCCCCGTCGGTCCCGTCGCCGTCCGTTCCGTCGCCGTCCGCATCGGAATCGCCGTTGTCGCTATCATCGGCGTCGGTGGCGTCAGCCAGTTCGTTGGCCAGGTTGGTCAATAACAGGTCGAGGTTCGTTTGAGCGGTCGCCCTGAGGGCATTCTGGATGATCTGCTCGAGGTTCACGCCGCAGCCCGACGCCCCGCACAGCAAAACAAACACAGCGAGGACGCCACCCCATCGCGGCCGCGTGACACGGCGGCAAAAACGACCTGCGGTGGGAACCATCTTCCCGTCAGACACGTCGTCCGGAACCCTCTTACCGGTGTGATTCGTTCGAGTCGACTGCATCCTGTTACTCCATCCTCGAGGTTCAGCGCGGTCGACCGACCGTGCCTTGACAAGCATCCGAACTTCGCCGGCCGATCGCGCGCGCCGCGCCGCCACGCGATGGCCCTCAACCGATCTTCATTGCAAAACGCTACCAGCGCGAACCGGATCGTTCAAGCCAAAACCGCGTTCCACAGCGTGTTTTGCAGCTTTTGCACCCCCGTGCGACGGCCGTCGCGCCCATCGGGCAACCATCCGCCGGGCTCCGGGAAGGGCGCCTATTGCCCGGCGTCATAGGTACTGTCCAGCACCCTGCGGTAGCATCGCGCGGCTTGCTCGAACCTGTTCTGGCGCTCGTAGAGGCGCCCCAGCTCATAGTTTATCGCGCCGTCGTCGGGCGCAAGTTTCAGACCTTCGAGCAGGTGCTTCTCGGCCTTCGCATCATCGCCGCGTCGCACCTCCAGCCTCCCCAGTGCGAGCTTCAGCTCCGGAGTCACCTTGCCGGTATCACTCGCCGCTTCAAGGCATTTGGCCGCCTCATCCACCCGGTTCATCGCCAGATAGCAGGATCCCAACGCATTCGCCACGCGCGCGGAGTCCTCCTTGTCCTTCAGCTTGATCAGGACGGTCGCCGCTTGTTCGAAATGGCGCTTCTTGATCAATGATTCAGCCAGGGCAAATTGCCGGTCGTCACCGCTCAGTGTCGAAGGTGCGTTCCGCTTCATTCGTTGGAGGAGCATGTCGTGTTTTTCATCAGCGATCTTGCCCAGCAGAAAATCGACGTGCGTGCGGAGCCTCCGCTCGAAGTTGGGCGGCATGTGGGGGAGCTCGTATCGAAGAACGCCCGTCTCGTCGACCAACAAGGTGGTCGGTGACACGATCAGACCGTAATCGCCGTACATTCTTCTGGACGGATCGAGCGCGACGCCAAAACGCAGCCCATGCTCCGCCACGATCGCTTTGAGTTGATCGCCCGCGTCCGGCTTCGTCGACACCGCCAGTAGTGTCAGCTTCGTGTCTTTGTACTCTCGGGCAATGCGCTGGGCGACAATGAGTGCTTCGACGGAATTCGCCTGACCCGGCCTCACGAACAAGAGCAAAAGGACCTTCCCCTTACAGTAGGCCTTGGTCACGCCCTTGCCGTCCAACGTCTTGACCGCGAAATCGGGAACCTGGTCGCCGACCTTCACGTTCCGCAACGCCGCGCTGAGCGGCGCCGCGGCCTGCACGGCCGATAGCGCAAGCACAATGGGAGCAACTCGGAATACGCCGTGCGCACTCATATCCGCTCAAGACCCCGTCCCGCCCGGCAGACCGTGGCTATCCCACGTTGGTCACCGCGGCCACCCGGTCATACCGATACGCCCGGTGACAGCCGGGCTGACAGCTCCCACCGGTTTCGGTTTTCTCGAAGTTGATCGGCAGGTCCCACGAGCCGAACGGCACCGATTCGGTGATGTGCCGCGGTCGGCGGCTGGCGTGCGTGTTGTGGCAGGCCCGGCAGGTCCGTCCCTTCGGCGTCCGGTGAACGTGCACATAGTGAAGATTCTGCTTCCCGTTGCGGAAGTTGGTCAGTTTCTCCGTCTCCGCGTCCGCGAGCAGGTCGGGCTCGTGGCAGTCGAAACACAGCGCATAGCGCTTCTCCTCGAACGGAGCATAGAAGTCGGCCGGGTACGCCTCGGTCAACAGCCGGAAATGTGACCCGCCGTGCACCCTGTGGCACGAAGAGCAGTTATTCTCCTGAATCGGGCCGTGGTGGTTCGTGTTCTCCGTAAGCAGCGTCTTGAGGTCGGTCAGCTTCGCGTCACGCGATGCCAGAGACTTGTCATGGCACGACAGGCATAGCTCCATCGGCTCCGCCGACAGCAGAACTTGGACGTCCGACGCGTGCGGATCATGGCAGCTTGCGCACGCCCGACCCGTCGTCACCGCGTCATGCGTCACGGATGCGTCGTCGATCGTGTCCCCGATGTCGTCATGGCAGTCGAGGCACAGCTCGGGCGCTTCCGCCGTGAGGTTCATCTTGTTGTCCGCGCCGTGCGGGTTGTGGCACGTGAGGCACCCCTCGGTCACCGGCGAATGCTTGATCTGCTTGTCCGTGATACGATCACGCATCGGCTCGTGACAGCTCTCACACACCGCCCTGTCCGAGCCGACCAGCATCGCCGGATGGTCCGAAGCGTGCGAATCATGGCACACCGTGCACGCACCGGCGGCGACGGGACCGTGGACATACTTCAGTCCTTCCGTGACTTCGTCATGGCACTCGCCGCACAGCTCCGCCTCGCTCCCCGCGACAAGCAGGTTCCGGTGCGCGCTCGCATGGGGATCGTGACACGCGGTGCATTCACCGCCTGAGACCGGGTCATGCCGGACCTTGCCCTCCGGCTCGTCGTGACACTGCTGGCAAAGCTCGACTCCTCCCTCCGTGAAACCGAACTTGTGCCGGGCCGCGTCGGCTTCCTCGTGGCACACGTCGCAGGCATCTTGCGCAATCGGATCGTGCACAACCGCCTTCGTGCCGTATGTGTTGTGGCAACCCGCGTCGGTGCAGTTGCCCTGGTACTTCGGCGGCGCTTGCGCCGCCACGTTCACGCCGACCGCGGATACCGCGATGGCGACAAGGAGGGTTGCGCGAGAGTTCTTCATGGCAGTCAGCCTTCGCTGGCGTGGGCAGGCCTCCAGCCTCCACAACGACAGGGTATCAGCGCACAAGCCGTGCTCGCTTCCGCTTGCACCGTTGTCGCCGGCCGGCGTCAGTCGGTCCCGGCCGACGAATCTCGCCTTGCCGGTTCGAGACTAACCTTCCCGCTGTTTCAGCGGCTGATGCTCGTGCGTGTCTTCGTCTTTCTGCTTCTCGAAGTCGAACGGCTTGCTCGCATCATGCGTCGGGCTCTTGTCCGAATGGCAGCTCGTGCACGAGGCGCTGTCGATCTTGGTCAAACCCACCGCGTACAGCTCCTCGACCTTGTACATGCGCTTGGACTTCTGGATCTCCTTGAAGACGTCGATATAGGCACTGCCAGGTCCGTGGCAGCTCTCGCAACCGATGCCCTCGAGTTTCTTGGCCTTCTTGGCCGCTTTATCGTCGCCCGCAGGCGGAATCGCGTATCCGCCCGCGTGGCCGTATCCGGTCGTGTGGCAGGGAAGGCAGCTTTCGTCCTTGGTGTAGTCCTTCGCGGGATCGAGGTTGTGCTTCGCCTTCGCCTCGCTCGCTTGGCCCGGCTTGAGCGTCTCGAACGACTGCGCCATCTTCGTCTTCTCCCAGCTCTTGTACTCCTTGATGTGGCACATCTTGCACTTCTTCGACCCGACGTACTCATAGTCCCCCCCGACGGCGGGGAGCGCCATGGACACGGTCGCAGCCGTCAGCGCGCCATCATCCGCGACAGCCGGTGACATCGCTCCGGCTTGCCAGAATACGAACCCGGTCGCAAAGGCGGCGACCGACAACAAGATGGTCCCTCGAATCTTCATAGTAGGTTCCCTCACCTGATTAGATCCCAGTGCTTTCAGTATACTCGAGCTTCCTCGCTCCGTGGTTCACCGCTAGCATAAACGCCCCGGCTCCCGCCAGCAATACGACTGCAAATCGGATGCCAGGGACACAGTCAGCCGTGCGACCGCCGGCAACAGATCCTGCAAAACCGGGCCGGACCACGCTGTCGTCTCAAATGCGAGATCCGCCCTGGCATGCGGGTTGCACGCCCTGACGAAGCGTTCGAGCGTCGGAGCCGGGGCACCCGGCCCGTCCCCTTTATTGACGGATACCGGCTACGTACGCCCTGCGTTGCAGCGGGCGTCGTCACATGACCGGGCCACGCGGGCTCGTTCGAGGCGTGCAGTAGGCGTCGTTTGTCAGAAAGATTACGGTTGCGGGCCCATCGAATTCCGACAACGCGGGCTTGCCCGAACGCGACAAAGCGGTACCCTATCGCCTGTTCGGAACGCGGGCGGCGTGTGGCGCGGCGCACGATTACGGGAGCCGTCAGTCGAACCGGAACCTTCGTCGAATGAGAAATGCCGACAGTCACAGCACGTTTATTAGTATCGAATCCCATTCCCACTGCGCGGTGGGGACCGGAAGAAGCCCCTCGTGGGGTACTGCCGTCTGCGGCGCCCCCAGGCTGCTCTGGGCATCTGCCCTGTTCGTGTTGACCATCCTCCTTCCACCGCGCGTCGCTGCGCAGCCGGTTACGTGTGACACCTGTCACTCGCCTGAGACCGCTCTGCTGGCGGAATCGGCCCACGCCGCCCTGCGTTGTCAGGACTGCCATGGCGGCCCTTCATCCTACGATCTTCCGGCCGACGATCTTGCCAGATACACGGACCGTTCGGACGCGACCCCCGTGCCCTTCGATCATGGAAGCGATTTCCTCGGCAAACCGTCGCGTGCTCAGATCCCCGAGCGTTGCGGTTCGTGTCACAGCAACGTCGAGCTCATGAACCCCTACGGCTTGCGGACCGATCAACTGGCACGCTATTGGACGAGTGGACACGGCAAGACCCTCGCCAAGACCGGGGACGAACGCGTCGCCGTCTGCATCGATTGCCACGGCTCGCACGCCGTGCTGCCCGGCGCCGAGCCGCGCAGCGCGACACATCCGCTGAACGTCCCGGACACCTGCGCAACATGCCACGCGGATGCCGAGCTGATGGCGGATTTCGGGCTCCCCATCGAGGTCGTCACCGAATTCCGTGAAAGCGTCCACGGGAAACAGCTTCTCGAGCATGAGGACACCGGCGCGCCGAGCTGCGCCACCTGCCACGGCAACCACTCGGCCATGCCACCCGGCTACGCCACCGTCGGAGCCGTGTGTGGAAAGTGCCACGCCAACGCCGCGGAGGCGTTTAAAAAAACCGTTCACGCTGACCAGGAGGCGTTCCGCGGTTGCGTGCAGTGCCACGGCGGATACGGCGAGGGCCGACACGGTCATCGAATCGGGCGGATCACGCAGCACCCCGAGGTGCTCATCCGGAGATACACGCAGCTTGTCTCGAAGAACCCCGACCCGTCACCTGACGAGGTTTCGACCACCCTCCACCCCGAACCACGGCGAGTCATGAGCGACGCCCTCCCTTCCTGTACCGACTGCCACGACGAGCTGGAGGACGACGAAGGTCTCCAGAAACTCTTCGCGATGCTCGAACGGATCGCGGACGCGGAACGCGGCTTCGCCGCCACCGGCGAGCGACTCAACCGGCTGAGCCACGGCGTCTTGCTCGTCGACGCCCAGCGTTTCACCTTTGAAGACGCCAAAACCGACCTCATTGGTCTCGCCCCCTTGTTGCACGCGCTGGATGAGGACGCGCTCGTCCAACGGATTCAGAGGTTCGAGGAGACACGCGGGCGCGTCGAGGGTGAGCTCGATGACCTGGAGCGCGGTCTGTCTCTGCGCTACGCCTCGTTGGTTCCGATCTGGGCTTTTGCGGTCCTTTTCTCGGCCCTGCTCTACGCGAAATACAAACAACTGAAGCGAGTCTACGTGAGCCCGTAGCCTCGATTCTGATGTAGTGACGTGATCATGGAAACAGACCGGACAACGACAAGACGCGGCTTTTTGGACTGGATGATCGGCTGTTGCTCCGGCATTACCGCGCTGGCGATGGCCATCCCCGGCCTGATGTACCTCTGGCCCGCCGCCAGAGGAGGCGGCACCGAGAACATCGAGGTCGAAGGGGCTTCGGGAATGACGCCCGGACAGGCGCGGACCATCCAGGTTGGCGGCAAGGCGGTCATCGTGATCCGTGACCGCACCGGCTTCAAGGCTTTCTCGGCCGCGTGCACGCACCTGGGCTGCCTGGTCAAATGGGATACGGATAAACGGGAGTTTCTCTGCCCCTGCCATGCGGCGGTGTTCGACTCCGATGGCGCGGTCGTCTCCGGACCGCCGCCCGCACCGTTGCCGCCGTACAAGGTCAAAGAGATCGGCGATAAGGTCTTTGTCTCCGCCTAGAATGCTCGCCAACGAAGCGAGCGTCGGGCGCTCCGTGAGTAGCCACCCGCGTCGGGTGTCTGATTGTGGGATAATGCAGTAGATGGGCGATACCAACTGGATTAAGCGTTTTCTTGATGCCCGGTTCGACACCCAAAGCGCGCGCGCGTGGCTCGATAAACAGATGTACAAGCGCCTGCCGCCGCACATCAGTTGGTTTCACGTCTTCGGCAGTCTGTCGCTGCTCTTGTTTGTCAGCCAGACGATCACCGGCATTTTGCTTCTGATGTACTATCGCCCGACGCCCGAAGCCGCCCACGAATCGATCCAATACATCACCGCCGAGGTCCACTTCGGATGGCTTTACCGCCAGGTCCATGCCTGGGGCGCGTCGCTCATGATCCTCGCCGTGCTCCTGCACATGATCCGCACCTTCTTCTCCGGCGGATACAAAAAACCCCGCGAGCTGACCTGGGTCACCGGCGTGCTGTTGTTTATGTTCACGATCACGTTCGGCTTCACCGGCTACCTCCTCCCGTGGAACCAGATCGCCTTCTGGGCCACGACCGTCGGCACCGAGTCGGCCAACAAGGTGCCCGTCATCGGCGGTTGGCTGCAGTACTTTCTCCGCGGCGGGAACGCCGTAACCGGTGAGACCCTGTCGCGTTTCTTCGTCGTTCACGTCATCATCCTGCCCTGGCTTCTCACCGGTCTGATTGTCGCGCACCTGGCCCTGATGCGTCTCAAGAACCTCGCCACGCTTGAACCGGTCGATGAAGAAACGCCGATCCCGCCCGAACGCGGCATCCCGTTCTTCCCGGTGCACGTCGCGAAAGAGGCGGTGGTCGTCGTGCTGATGTTGGCCGTGCTGGTGACGCTCTCGATCGCCGCGCCGTGGGAGATCGGTGAGCCCGCAGACCCGCTCTCCACGCCCGCACACATCAAGCCCGAGTGGTATTTCCTGCCCAGTTACCAGCTACTCAAGTACTTTGAAGGACCGTACGGTGCGATTCTGGGCATCATCGCCTGTTCCGTACCGTTCATTCTTCTTTTCATCTGGCCCTTCCTCGACCGCGGCAAGCATCGGCATCCCAAGCGACGGCCGATTGCTGTTGGCATCGGCATCCTCGGATTGTTGGCAGCCATATTCTTAGGCTATCTCGGCCACATCTCCGAGACGGAAGTGACCTTCTTCGGCAAGCGGTATCACATAGACCTGCTCGGCCGACCGCACGCCATCGTCGACGATCAACCGACGCCGCCCGAACCCCACGACTGACCGCCTGCGCTTCCGGAGGTGCCACTGTTCTCGAGCGGTGCACACGCCAAGTGACGCGTTCCGAACCGCGACCGTGACAACATTTTGGATCAACGATGCGAGGCAGCGACTTCAATGCTGGAAACGCGGAATTACGAACGCCAAAAACCGCGTTCTCAGCCTCGCCAAAGCTCAATGCAAAACGTTGGTGAGGGAGTGGCCAACCTCCACGACGCCTGAACATCAGCGCCGGATGATCTACCCCGAACCATAAAGAACCAGAAGTGCGACGGCTTTTGAGCAGTACATACGCCAGGTGACGCATGCCGAACCGCGATCCCGGCGCGCCGGGAGAGCGGCATGCGCCCTGAGCACCTGCGCCGCGCGACCTGCCCCGAACCGCGACGCAGCGGAAAGGCAACGTCCGGTGACACGTCCCGAACGGCGACCGTGACAACGAATCGCGCCGACCGAGAAACCCGCCGCGGCTGTCCCGTAGGGACTACCGAGTTTAGCCCAGCGATTCTATCGCTGGGTTGCTAGGCGTCGAGCATGGCCTCAGTCCCGTAGGGACGGCTGAAAAGTCGGCGCCCGCCGCATCCGTACACGACTCGGGCTTGCTCCGAATAAGGCGGCAACCTTGAACAAGCCCTATCAGTCCGTTGAAAAAGGGGACCGGCTCCGAGCACCGACCCGTCCACGGTGTCGTGAGTGCCCGCCCTCGAGGTACCTGTACCCCTTTTCAACAGCCTCCTGTGCACCAGCGTGGGGTGACGCATCCCGAACCGTGACCGACCGGGCTTGATGCCACGACCAGAAATGCGCCGCGAACCACCACCCGCCTACTTGTCCTTGTCTTCGGGCTCCGTCGAAGACACACCGGCACTGACGTACTGCGACGGGCCTGTCCCCGGTGTCTCGTCGTCTTCCTCCTCCTCGAACAGCTTGCGGTGGACGAACCCTTTCAGTTTCGGACCCTGCGGATGCTCGTGCGTGTACATCTCTTTGGGCATCTTGCCGGTCAGCCACGCCGGGTTCATCGGATAGACGTGCGGACCGAAGATCGTCGAGTAACCGTGCCATACCAGAATGGCGAGCGTCGCAAGCCACGCCTCGTAGTAGTGGATCACCAGGGCGATATCGAGGACGCCCTTCGGCAGGCTCCACCGGTCCACGAAGTAGTTGTCGAACCACAGCAGCACGCCGGTCACGGTCATAATGACCGAACCCCAGATCAACGCCCAATACTCGCACTTCTCCATATAGCTGAACCGTCCGAACTGAGGTCGGTCCCGGCTCGCCCCCAGGAAAAACAGCGCGTTTTCCTTGATGTGCACCAGATCACGCGGCGAGGCGAGCATATCCCGGATC
>JASFUW010000124.1:0-11834 GCA_050050135.1 Phycisphaerae bacterium | reverse complement strand
CCAGACGCTTCTGCAACGCACTAAGTGACAGGCAGTTGACAACATCGGATTTCGTCGCCCCGCCCCGCCGGGCCGTCGTCACGCCGTAAGGCATGAAACCGAACTGCCTGGTGTCGTGCGCGTCGGTGCAGATGGCGATCGGGACCTTGGCCGACACCGCCTGGGCGACGTGGATGTCTTTCAGGTCCAGACGCTGCCATGCAGCGTTGACCTCCAGTATGGTCTTCGTCCGCTTAGCCGCCTCGATCACGGCGCTCACGTCGATCTCCATCGGGGCACGCTTGTTGATGAGTCTCCCCGTCAGGTGCCCGATAGCTGACACGTATGGGCTTTCCATGGCCGCGATGGTGCGATCGGTGGGGCTCATTTTGCGCGTTTTGCTCTTCCCCATCCCAGCGTGAATGCTGGCCATCACGAACTCACACTGCTCGAGGATGTCGTCCGGATAGTCAAGCGACCCGTCCGTCAGGATGTCGACCTCGCACCCCACCATGATCGTGATCCCGGACACCCGCTCGTTGGCGGCTTTGATGTCCTCGATATGCTTTTCCATCCGCTTGATCGACAGACCGTTCGCGATCGTGCTGCTCTTGGAGTGATCGCAGATGGCGATGTACTCGAAACCGTGTGCCTTGGCACCCTCTGCCATTTCCTCGATCGAGCATCGCCCGTCGCTGGCTGTGGTGTGCATGTGCAGGTCGCCACGGATGTCATCGAGTGTCACCAGCTTGTCGAACTTGGCGTTCTTGTCGAACTCGCCTCGGTCCTCCCGAAGCTCCGGCGGTATCCACGGCAGGCCGAGTTTCTTGTAGATGTCCTCCTCGCGCCGGCCGGCGAGCTGCTCGTCGCCTTTGTACAAACCGTATTCGTTGAGCCGCCACTTCTTCTTGACGGCCATCTCCCGCAGACGGACGTTGTGCTCCTTCGAGCCAGTGAAATACTGAAGGGCCGCGCCGAACGAGTCGCTCTCGACGACGCGAAGGTCGATCTGAAGCTCGCGATCTTCAGGCGTCACGACCGTGACAGACCCTTTGGTCCCGCCGGCTGCGAGCACGCGCTTCACGCCGTCGATCGCTACGAACTGTTCGACGATCTGCTTGCCCTTCGCCGCATCGCAGAGTATGTCGATGTCGCCGATCGTTTCGACGCCTCGTCGCAGAGACCCGGCGATCTCGACACGTTTCACGCCTTTGAACTTGCCGACACGTTCCGCGAACGCTTCCGCGATGGGTCGGGCGATGCCGAGCATCGTGCGTCCGCCGCTGCTTTCCAGAAACGCGATCCCCTCGGCGATCTTCTTGACGCTGGTCGCTCCGAGTCCCGGAAGCTCGGCCAACGCACCCGACTTGATGACCTTCTTCAGATCGGCCATCCCCCGCACACCCAGTTCCGCATGTGCGAGGGCCACCTTCTTCGGTCCGAACCCGGGTATTTCGAGCAGCGCGGGCAGGCCCTTCGGCAGCTTTTCTTCCAGTTCGTCGAGCACGTCGATGTGGCCGGTATCGATGAACTGCTGAATCCGCTGCGCCGTCCCCTTCCCGACGCCGGGCAAATCCGTCAACCGACCCTCCGCTGCCATCACCGCGACATCCTCAGCCGCGTCCTTCAGCGTCCGCGCGGCCCGCCTGTAGGAGTTGATGCGAAACCCATCGGCCCCATCAATCTCCAACAAGTCCGCAATCCGCCCGAAGGCCCGAGCTATCTCGGCGTTGATCATGACCGGCCAGTTTACCAGACGATCGAGCCCCCCACCACGCGGAACGGTCCGTCCCAACCGCACCGTCTATTCGCTGTGGACTCGCCAGGCCACCCACGCCCGGTTCCGCTCGGAAGGCGGACGGGGATTGCAGTCGCACGATTGGCGCCAGACCAGTAACACCCGGCGGGTCGGTCGGTGACTCCGCCGGGTGCAATCGTTCCTGGTGAGACGTTCGCGGTTCCGGTTGCCTAGGTCTCGTCGTTCTTGCTGGACCTGCGATGGATCAGCCGGTCTCTTTGTTACCGTCCTTGAAGGAGACGTTGCACTTCTCGCAGGTTCCGTTAGTGACCATTGCGATCGCGCAGGACTCGCAGTGGCCGGCGGCCTCGGCGGCCTTGCTCAGCGTAGTCAACGCGGCCACGGCGTGCTTGTACATGTCGGTGTCCTTGAACATCCGACCGGCCACGAAACCGACGCTGCAATGATCACACCGCCCATTCTCCTCGTATGCCTTCTTGCACCCTCCGCAGTACGCAGCCTTCTTCGCGTCGACCTGCTTGCCCACGGCCAGCGAGTGCGAAACCCACGAATGGTACAGCTTGCCATTCGCGACTTCGACATTGCAGTGCTCGCACTTACCATTGGTCTTGTAGGCCTTCTTGCAGCCCGGGCAATGAATCTTACTCGGGTCGATCTCTTGCCCCTCGAGCGACTTAAACAGCTTCTTCGACGTCAGGCTCACGCCGAAGACTTTGCCCTTTCCGCAACAGAACCCGTGGCCCGTTTTGGCGATCTTGTCGCACCCCGGGCAACCCGCCTGGGCGGCCGGCACCGCCGCCAGGATCAGCACCGCGGCCCCCAGCATCATGATTCTCTGCACCATCGTGTATTCTCCTCTCGTCCGTATGGTCTCTCGCCTGCTCCGGTCACACATGCGACCGGCCCGTACACGAGTGTGTTCGCTTGTCGCGGCCTCGCGCCTCGCGCAAAACTATGGGAATGCGCGAGCCAGCATGTTCTCCATGTCGGGCAGTTGTTCCCGATCGGTTACCGTAGCCAGCACCTGATGGTGTTCACGGTCGACCAGTTTGATCATCCCCGACCGGTAGGCGCCTTCGTATACCCAGTCAATGCCGAGTCCACAAGCCAGGTTTCGTGATTGTTTGAGCGATGCGTCGTCGGTCACGTCGAGGCGGGCGAAAACGACCGGTTTGTCGCAATACTTGTCGGCGAGCTTCTTGAAGACCGGCTCGATCGCGGCTGCAAGCGGACACCCCTCAGCTTGGAACTTCACGGCCACGAGCCTTGGTACTACACCGTTCGCGCTCCCGTTCGTGGAAACGTCCCTGGTAGCGGAGGTCAGCCCGTCTCGGCCCGCGACCTGGCGCAACGGCTCCTGCGTGATGACGACGAAAAGCACCGTCCCGGAAAGGATCACCGCGATCCCTGCGGCCAAGGCTGACATTCGTGACCACCAGTCACCAGAGTGGCGGTCGGCCAGCGCCGGATCCGGATGTCCCTGATCGGCGTCTGCGAGGGCTTGCAGCCGGTGCGCGGCGTCCGCAGGGAGCGATTCTCTCGCGTAGTGTTGCGTTAGCTGGTCTTTCAAGGTCCTGCGGGTCACGTGGTGGTCCTCGGCTCGGCTTCGATCCGGTTTCGCAGTTTCGTTCGCGCCCGATGAATCATGCTCAGTACGGTTCCTCTCGGTCTATCCAGCAGGTCTGCGATCTGCTGAGCGGTGTAGTCCTCGACGGCTGCAAGGTAGAGCACGGCTCGCTCGTCCGCACTCAGTCGGCCCAGGACTTCGTCGAAAACGCCGTTGCTGACGGCGAGACCCTGTTCGGTGTTCCAGTCCGGCGGTTCGGGGGCCGCGTCCGACGCCGCATCGTCGACCAGCGGCTCGACCTCGACCCGTTTGTCACGGCGGTGCTGGTCGATGAAGCGGTTGCGTATGGTCTTGAACAGATACTCACGATTCCACGGTCCGCGGCGTCGCAAAACGGCGAACCAGGCGTCCTGTGTCAGATCCTCGGCACGGACCGCGTTATGGGTCAGCGACAGCGCGAACCGGTATCCCCGATTCACCAGTTCGCCAAGATGGCGCGTAGAACGTGGCGTCAACTCGCGGTCCCTTTTCGTTGGTTGGGCCGTCTCGGGTTGCCGATTCAGCGTGCGAAGCTCTGAGTATCGCCGCGGGGGCGCCCGCCACCCGGTCCGGCCCGAGCGTCCGACGCGACCGCCGTTCGGCGGCGGCGTCTCATGGTAAACGATGACCATCCCGCTCTGATTGCGGACGGGATCGGGGCCGACAACTCCTGACAGGGATGGTGTATCGTGTTCGGGATGCAACCCGTGTTGCGGTCGCCCCCGCTTTGCCCCCGCGGTTGGGTTCGTCTCCAAAACGAAGCCACGGCAACCTGCGTTTTCGATAGCGCCAGTGCGGTTTCTGGCTTCGTTCCGCGAAAAAATCTTTGTTTTTCTTTTTCCTCCGCTCCTTTGACGAGCGTGCCCTGTGCCCGCTCGTCCGGGGTAATAACGCGAGCGGCGATCGCCGGGGGGCGCCTCGCGCGTAGCGCGCGAGGCAAGACCCTGGAGACCAGAGCGGAAAGGTTGTCGGGCCTGGGGCGTGGGAACAATCGCCGCGACGAATGGACGGGAGACGCGAAGGGGGGAGCAGGGATAACGGCCGCTTCACAGCGTGCGTACGACGCACTCCGGCGTTTTGGCTCTCCCGCGATTCGTCGGGATCGCCTTGAGCGGGCGCGTTCGGAATGGGCGGATCGCTTCCTCACGGGCGCGGCTCGGATCGGTTGGGACGCTCGCTTACGTGCTCGGCGTGCGTCGGCTGGGGCGCTGTTATTTGCCAAGGCCGGTACACCACCGTCTAAGCGCCTCGATGACCCTGGCCCGTTTCTCTGCGTTGGACATAAAGGGGGCGCGCGACAACTCGAGTTGGACCCAGGGCATTTCAGCGGCGTGGGTGCGCGTGATGTAGCCCCCCTTGAAGGGGTGATTGATCGAGGCGGGGTGCTCGAAAGCTTGCTCGAAACATGTCGCCAGCGATCTGATCCACTCATCCGGGCAGGTACCGTCGGCGTTGCTTAGACAAGTCCACGGGCGCTCGACGCCGGCACCGGGTCCGATGGGCGGTCCGACCGCGGCCATGGTATGGCAGTCCACGCCGAGGCGCACCTCGGACCGCGCCGCCTCCGTCAGCCGCACATGATACGGATGGTAATAGGACGTCAACAGTGACTCGATCACGTCATCGGGCGGGAACGGCCGGTAGACGGGGACGTTCCAGCAGGTGTGGGTCTTGACCACGCCGTCCGGACGTCGATCGTCCCGTGCGCGGTTGAGGTCGACGATGGCCCGGGCGATGTCTGTGGTCACGTACTCTGCGACGTGGTCGGCGAGGTCGAATGTCTCGGCGGCGCCCTCGTCACCGTCCTTTGCGATGTCTTCGGGTGAGAGGATGCAATAGGGCGTCGCCTCGGGCGGAACGACAAGTCCGGCGTGGGGCACGGAGACGAGCAAGGGCAGGGTCACGGGTTGGGACCACCGGCGGAGCCGTCCCGTCTGGGGTCGGCGACTCCGA
Source organism: Phycisphaerae bacterium (assembly GCA_050050135.1). Taxonomy (GTDB): domain Bacteria; phylum Planctomycetota; class Phycisphaerae; order UBA1845; family UBA1845. The sequence continues at coordinate 6,537 of JASFUW010000124.1, read as the reverse complement.
CGAGGGCGTCGCCGTCCCGGGTGACGAGCTGGACGCAGCCCAGGTAGAATGAGTAGGGGTCTCGAACGTCGATCTCGAATCCGTTCCGCTCGAGTGCCTTTATAATGTCACTTCGCATTCGCGTGGCTTCGAGTGAGACCTTGCCCGCGAGTGAGCAGTGCATTCGCGGCGCCTCGACGGCTGCGAACGGGTTGGCGGCCTGAAGCTGCACGAGGACCTGGAACACCGATGACGTGATGCGATCGCTCCCCGGCGAGCCGAGAACCGCCCAGGGCTTGCGCCCTCGAAAAACGATGGTGGGGGCGACGCTGGCCCACGGTACGGCGTTTGGGCGGAGGTAATACGGATGCGCGATGTCCTCGTACTCGAACGCGGTCATGTAGTTGTTGTACAGGAAACCGAGTTCGGGCGAGGCTGCACACGAGCCGTATACGCGTTCGATTGACTGCGTCAATCCGACGACGTTCCCATCCGCGTCCATGGCGGAGAGGTGCGTTGTTTCGCCGTGTGTTCTGATTCGTTTGGCGATCTGTTTGGCGACGAGCTGGGTGTATTCGTCGCTGAGCATTCGTTCCTTTTCGACCTGTGGGAAGTAGTTGGGGTCGAAGGGTCTGTCCTGCCGATCTAGAAAGGCGCGCCGGATCGTTTGTGCCAAAGAGACGGCACCGCGCGGCGTGTCGAAATCCTTCAACCGCTCGGGTAAACGCTGGTAAATGTTGAGCATTTCGATCAGCGTTCGCCCCGCACCGGGGGGCGGAAAGGTGAACAAGCGCTGGTGTGCGAACCGACAGGCGATCGGTCTTCGTTCGATCGGACGGGGGACCTGGGCCAGATCGTCTCGCTGGATCAAGCCGCCGTTTCGGGCCATGTCGTCGTGAATCTGGCGGGCGATCTGGCCGGTGTAGAAGTCCTTGACGCCTCTTTTGGCGAGTCGGCGGAGCGTCTCGGCCAGCGCCGGTTGCCGGAACCTCGATCCGACCGGATAGGGTTTGGTCCCGTCGCGAAGAAACAAAGGGGCCGCCGTGCCTCCGCGTAGCTTTTTCAGTTCGCGGCGCGTAAGCGCATAGTGAAGCACGCTGACGTCGAAGCCATCGTCGGCGAGGCGTATGGCGGGCTCGAGCACGCGTTTGAGTTTCAGCTTGCCGAAGCGTTCGAGCGTGTACCTCAGCACGGCGGGCGTGCTCGGCACGGTGGTGGCTGTATGCCCGTGACGACGTTGCCGTCGGGTCAGTAAGTCGGGCGTGGCGCGATTCGGGGCACGAGACGATCCGTCGAGGGCGATGGTCTGTCCGCTGTCGGCATCTCGCAGGAGGAGCATCGTCTGCCCGCCCAAGCCCGAGGCAGCCGGTTCGCACACGCCGAGTGCGAACGCTGCGGCGACGGCCGCGTCGAAGGCGTTTCCCCCGGCGTTGAACATCTCGACGCCCGCATTCGTCGCCAGGTGGTGTGCGGTCGCGATCACACCTCGGCGCGACACGGCTACACGTTGCGGATGTACGTGTTTCCGATTCCCCAATTCGAGCAGGTCGGTATCGGTCGGCGTTGGTCTGAGCCGTTCCATGCCCTAACGGTCTCCATGCTGCAAGAGAAACTGGGCCATGAGCAGCGTGCGCTGAATCAGGCTGATGCGCTGCACGGCTTCCTGCGGCGTGCCCAGGTCGCGGCCGATGGGGCCTGTCCCGCACAGACAGGCTGTCTTCGCAGGCACGAACCCCGCAACCGAAGCCCATACCGACGATTCGTTTTTGAGCGGGATGTCCCACTCGGCGGCTGTGTCGGCCAACGACTTCGCCAACCGGAGCGTTCCGCGGCGCTCTTTCATCGGCGGTCGGTCGGAAATCAGCTCCAGTTCCCAGCGCGGTCCCTTTTTGCCGAGTGTCTCGCGCATCTGCGCCTCGGTTTCGTCGGCTTTGGCTGCGTCCGGGTAGGTCATGAGGATGATCGCCCGCATCCGGTGGGGCAGGAGCATCGGCAATCGCTCGGTGTGAAGCTCGATCGTGGAGACCGAGAGCCGCTTCTTGCGATCGCTGAGCTCACACAGATCGTCGAGCTTTCGCCACATCCAACGTAAGGACTCGGGTGTGCTGGTCGGTCGACCCGGTCTGACCGGCTCGCCGATGACACGGAAACGATACTTGCGCTGACCGCGCCGCTTGGTTACCACGGAGCCCCCTGTGCTGCCGGGTCGCAGGACGAGTACCCGCTTCGCCTGACTCGCGGCGGCGCGGATCAGCTCGCCACTGTAGCGGGCGTCACGACCTTCGTCGGCGTAGTAGAGCACGCCGAGGGGCAGTCTGCGGAGCCGCTGAACGTCGCGCAGGGCGCGCATCGCGAACTCGAGCATGACCAGGGGGGCACGTGTGGTGGCGATGCCGTCGCCATACAGCCATTCCGGTTCACGGCGGAAAAGCTGGGGCGCGATTTCCGCATCCATCGGCACGTCGAGGTGCCCGACGAGGAGCGTTCCGCCTTCCAGACCTTTCGCGGATTGCCAGGTCCATACGGACCGTTCGTCCGTCAAGTCGCTGACACTGCGCAGTCCGAGTTTGCCCACTGTCTGATCGAGGCGGCGAACCGCTTCGCGGATTCCGACCGGGTCGATGGTGTGGCTGGTCAGCTCGGTCCATTCCTGCAATCGACGCTCCATCTCGTCCCGGCGTTGGGTGATGAAGGAGAACACGCGGTCCCGGGGGGCCGTCGTCTTCTTATCGATGGTCGGCGGCTCGGGCGTTCCGAAGTATCGAACGCTGGCCGCTTCCACCAATCGATTGACGACGCCGGCGAAGTCGAGCCCCACCTCGGCGGCGCCGATCAGGTAGGAGCCGTGCTCACCCATGCTGGGCAGGCTGTTGACCTCGAGGATGTATAGTTGACCCTTGTCGTCCAGCCGCATGTCGACACGCGCGCAATCCGCACAACCGAGCGCCGTGAACGCCCGGACCGCGAGGTCGCTGGCCTGTTCGAGCAACTTGTCTCCGATCGGGGCGGGGCAGCGGTGTGAGACCGTGCGTCCGCTCTTGTGCGTCTTGTCCTCGTAAGTGTAGATCGCGGGACCCTCGCCGCCGAAGACCAGCTCGACGGGCGGCATGGCCTCCGGAGGACCGTTGCCGAGCAGACCGACGTTCACTTCGCGCCCGTCGATGTACTGCTCGACGAGGATGGGCTGGTGGAACTCGCCATAGATGACCTCTGCCCCCTTGCGGAGCTCGTCCTCATCGTGGACGACCTTCAACCCGAAGGAGACGGCTTCGTTCTTCGGCTTGATGATCAGCGGGTAGGCCAGTTGGTCCAGCAGGGGGGCTTGGGGCGTGTCCAGGACTGCGAAGTCCGGGGTCGGAAGGTGGTGCTGCCGGAGGATCATCTTGGTGACCACCTTGTCGAGCGAGAGCGAATGGGCTAGCGGTCCGGACGCGACGTAGGGGACACCGACCATTTCGAGAATGCTGGGGACGTGCGTGTACCGAGCCTGGCCCTGGATACCGTAGGAGACGTTGAACACCATCCCCGGGCGTTCGCCCTTCAGCACGCGCGGCATGAAGTCTTCGAGGCGGTCGACGAGGTCTTTGTCACCTTCGATGGACTTGGCCTGGTGTCCGCCTTTTTTCAACGCATCGGTGATGCGTTTGATCGTTCTCAGACCGATCTTCTCGCGGTTCGGCGTGCCGAAGAGGTTGATGACGTTGCGACTTTCGCGGTTATAGACGACGGCTACTTTCATAAGAGGCTACACCCGATTTCACGCGTGCCGACTCGCTGTTTACGCTGCGACGCCGGGTGCCGATCGGTGCCGCGCGGTCGCCGGAACCATGCGTCAGCCGGTCCCGCCGTCCGGAAAGTACTGGCGTAACAGACCGTCGGCGAGTTGTCCGGCGATCCGAGTGGCACGCGGGTTTTGCGTGACCTGTTGGGTCACGTAGGTTCCTTCCATCAGGATCGAGAACTTCTCTGCGAACGCGTCCGGATCGACCGCCCCGGCCCGCTGGGCCAAATCATGGATGATTCCCTGGATCGCGCGTTTGTTCTCGGCGGCGGCTTTGTGGGCCGGGTCGTGCGGGAGGGGGAACTCGACGGCTACGTTGATGAAGATGCACCCACGGTATTCGTCGCCTGTCATGACGTCGTCCAGCACGTCGAACACCACGCGGAGCTGTGCCCGAGGGTCGTCACCACCGCGTTCGCGCAGCATGGTTCGGAACGTCTCGCGCCACCAGCGGTCGTGCTCGGAGACCACCTCGACGATCAGCTCGTCCTTGCTTTCGAAGTGGTTGTAGAACGTCGTCTTGGTGACACCGACCTCGCTGAGGACCCGGTCGAGCCCCACCGCGTGAAACCCCTCGCGGTAGAACAGCTCGTGGGCTTTTTGGATCAGTCGCTCCCGGGTCGTTTGAATCATCGCCGCAGTCCCGTCTCCATTTCCTTGTCCAACCCGCGGGATGGACGTGCGTGCGAACCTTTCGACGCAGAGGTTTACCTATAGTCAAGTGAACTTGACCGGTAGTCAAGTCTCACCGGCCTCGCGGTGTGGTATGGTTGGTGTGCTTCGGAAGGGCCGGAGCAAAATCCGTTTACCTGCGACACGGGGCCATACCGCGCTCCCGGTCGCGCAGCGAAGAACAAGGAGCCGTACCATGACGACCTTATCCGCCCCACCCATCGACGAGAGGAAGTCGAGCGCGTTTGCGGAGAAGATGCTCGGTGTGATCAACGACGGGGCTGTCGCCCTCATGACCTCGATCGGTCATCGGACCGGATTGTTCGATCGACTCGCCGACCTGCCGCCGTCGTCAAGCGCGGAGATCGCCGAGGCGGCCGGGCTGAATGAGCGCTATGTTCGCGAATGGCTCGGCGCGATGGTCACCGGCGGCGTGATCGAGCACGAACCGTCCACGAACACATTCGTGCTCCCGCCCGAGCACGCGAAATGGGTGACGCGCTCGGCGGGGGTGGACAACATGGCTTCGACCACCCAGTGGGTCGCGGTGATGGCGAGCGTCGAGGACCATATCACCGATTGCTTCAAGCACGGCGGGGGGGCCCAATACTGCCAGTACCACCGTTTCCACGAGGTCATGGCTGAGGAGAGCGGCGGTACGGTCGTGGACGCGCTGTTTGACCACATTTTGCCGCTGGAACCCGGTCTGACGAACCGGCTCGATGAGGGGATCGACGTGTTGGACGTCGGGTGCGGCGCCGGGCGGGCGATGAACATGCTGGCCGAGAGATTCCCCGCCAGTCGCTTCACCGGGTTCGACCTGTGCCCTGATGCCGTCGAGGCGGCACGGGACGAGGCGAAGCGCCACGGGTCGAAGAACATCCGGTTCGAGGCGACGGATGTGGCCAGGCTCAACGGAGCGCGGACGTTCGATCTTGTCACGGCGTTCGACGCCATCCACGATCAAGCCGATCCCGCAGGGGTACTGAGCGGGATTCACCGGGCACTGAATCCCGAGGGGCTCTTCCTGATGCAGGATATCGCGGCATCAAGCCACCTGCACAAGAACATGGACCACCCCATCGGCCCGTTTCTTTACACCATCTCGACGACGCACTGCATGTCGGTGTCACTCGCTCAGGGAGGCGCGGGGTTGGGCACCGTGTGGGGTGAGGAGTTGGCCCGAGATATGCTGGCGGAGGCCGGGTTTGACGACGTCGAGGTCAAGCAACTGCCCCACGACATGATCAACAGCTACTACCTGGCGAGGAGGCGAGGGAAACGAGCGCGGTGACGAGCAAGCTGCTGACGAGCTGGCACGGTCTACCGACGCGGTCGGTAGGCCGTGGAGTGCGAACGCGCCCACCGCCCGGCTTCGCTGGACCGTGCCGACCCGCAAGTCGAGAGCTGCTGTGACGTGAGACGGGGCTGGGCGTCAATGCTTGACGTCCGGGTCCCGGTTTCTCGGTCGTTGCGTCCGCGTGGCGCGAGGCGGGTATAATGATGAACACGGAGCCGACTTATGACGCGAGACAACGTAGTGGCCAACGTCGATCTTCATACGCATCTCCATCACGCCGCGGACCGGGAGGCGTCGGACGTGCACCTCGTCCCCGGGTATCCGGTGACGTACCGCGTGCACGGTCGATTGGAGACGGAGGGGGCGACGCTGACGCCTGAGACGGTGCTCGAGATGATCGAGTCGATCCTGCCCGAGCGTGTCCGCGGGCGACTCGACCAGGCCAAGAACTTCGACTTCTCGGTGGCTCTGGAACACAAGGGTGAACCGTGCCGCTTTCGGGCGAACGTGTACCTCGCGCAGAGTCAGTGGTGTACCTGTCTGCGGCACGTGCCCAACGAGATCCCCTCGTTCGAGTGGATGAGCTTCCCCAGAGGGCTCGGTCAGAGACTCGTCTCGTTCAGCAACGGGTTAGTGATTGTCACCGGCGTGACGGGGTCGGGGAAATCGACCACGCTGGCTGCGCTGATCAACCTGCTCAACGAGCAGGGCGGGTGTCGTGTCATCACGGTTGAAGAGCCGATCGAGTATGTTCACCCGCGCATCTCGACGACCATGATCACGCAGCGCGAGGTCGGTCGCGACG
>JASFUW010000123.1:0-12066 GCA_050050135.1 Phycisphaerae bacterium | reverse complement strand
ACGAGGGGCGGCGCTACAGCACAGACCTAGTGCACGGTCACGCCTTAATTTGCGGGTTCCAGAAGACCGCTTCCTGACGGGCGCGGCTCGGAAAGAGGCCGCTCGCTACCCGCAAAAATACAGTTGACGCAGCACTAGGCTCTCACGTTCGGCTTGGGGAGTTCGGGTTCGAGGTCTCGGGCGAGTTTCAGGGGGCCGAGTTCTTTTTCGACGGCGTCCAGGATGGAGCAGTCGGCGACCATCCGGCGGACGGCTTCGATGTCGGGGTGGAGGACGCGGTCGTCGACGAGCCGGGGGACCTTCTTGCGGATCAGGTCGTAGGCGATCTGTGTGCCTTTGCCGGGCTTGCGGCCCTCGTGGAACTCGAACGCTTGCGCTGCGGACATCATCTCTATGGCGAGCACCGTTTGGACGTTCTTGAGAATCTCCGTGCACTTGCGGATGGCTACGGGGCCCATGCTGACGTGGTCTTCCTGGTCGGCGGAGACGCTGATCGAATCGACGGAGGCCGGGTGCGAGAGGACTTTGTTCTCGGACACCAGTGCGGCTGCGGTGTATTGGGCGACCATCAGGCCGGAGTTTAGACCTTTGCCTTCGACCAAGAAGTCGGGGAGGCCCGAAAGCGTGGGGTTGAGCATTCGGTTGGTGTGTCGCTCGGACAGGTTGGCGACCTCGGCCATGGCGATGCAGAGGAAGTCGATGACCATGCCGATGCCCTGGCCGTGAAAGTTGCCGGCGGCGAAGTATTCGCCCTCGTCGCCGAAGAAGAGCGGGTTGTCCGAGCCGGCGTTGGCTTCGATGTTGATGGTCTTGCGGACGTGTTCGAGTGTGTCGAGTGACGCGCCCATGACCTGGGGGGTGCAACGCATGCTGTACCCGTCCTGGACCTTGCCGGACTTGTTGGCCATGATTTCGCTGCCGGCGAAGAGGCGCAAGAGGTTTGCGGCGACGGCGTTCTGTCCGGGGAATGGGCGAATCTTGTGGACGAGGGGGTGGTATGCGGTTTCGACGGCCCGGAGGGCGTCGAGTGCCATTGCGCTGGCAATCATGGCGTTTTTGAGGATGCGCTCGGCGTCGTAGATCAGGAGTGCGGCGCCGCCGGTCATCATCTGTGAGCCGTTGATGAGGCCTAGCCCTTCCTTATAGGTCAGGTCGGTGGGTTTTACGCCGGCTCGTTCCATAGCCTGACCGCCGGGCATGAGTTCGCCCTTGTAGTAGGCTTGCCCCTCGCCGATGGCGACTTCAGCGAATTGGGAGAGTGGGGAGAGGTCGCCGCTGGTGCCGACGGAGCCTTTCTCGAGGATGTAGGGGACGACGCCCTTGTTGATCATGTTCAGGACGGTGTCGAGGAGGGACTTGCGGACGCCGGACACGCCCTTGGCCAAAGTGTTCGCGCGGCAGACCATGGCGGCCCGGACCACGTCGTGCGGTTGGGGGTCGCCGGTGCCGGCTGAATGGGAGTAGATGATTCGACGCTGCAGTTCGGCGCTTTGCTCGGGAGAGATTCGGATGCGGGCGAACTCGCCGATTCCGGTGGTTACGCCGTAGATGGCTTTGCCTTCGGCGATCGATCGTTCGATCACGTCGCGGGAGCGTTGAACCTTTTCGTAGGCTGCGGGTGAGACGGAGACGGTTGCGCCGTTGCGAGCGACGGCGCAAATCTGTTCGATCGACAGTGAGTTCCCATCGAGCACGATTTCCATCGAAGCGTCCTTTCGTGTGTTCATCCAAGCCGCGCCAACCGAGGGGCGAGCGACGCATGTACATCGGTTGTCAGGCGGTTCGTGTTGTACGGTACCGAGGGGTGTGCGGGTTCGCCAGCTTGAGGCGAGGAGCGTTTACGCGCGCACCCGATCCGATCCCGGACACGCTACCGGTCTGTATGAGAAACCTCCGTGCAATCGGTGTGCCCAAATGGTGCGCTCGAGGCGGATCAAGCGTCATGAGATCTGCGCGTGATCCGGTGGAACGGCTGAGCGAGGCGCCGGGCTGCCCTCCGGCGGACCAGTGCCACCTATGGTATGGGGCACGTCCAGTACCCGTTGCGCGTCCGCGCGGGCTTAATCCCGCGGCTCGGTAAGGAGGGGAAGTAGCGGGACCTTCAGCCGAGCATTTGCCTGACTGCGTCGACGAGGTCTTGGCGGGGGACGTCGAATTGTCCGGGGCGGTCGCTGACCCACTCGGAGCGGTCGGCGATTTCCATCGATCGTTCGCGACCCTTGAGCATGTCCTTGAGGGTGACGCGGCCTTTGGCGATCTCGTCCTCGCCGCAGATGACGACGACGGGGATGCCGAGTGTGTCGGCGTACTTCATCTGGCGGCCGATCTTCTTGCCGGGGCCTACGTACATTTCCGCCGGGATGCCGGCGCGGCGGAGCTCGTGCGTCATGGTCAGGTAGTCGTCCATCAGCGAGCGGTCGAAGACGGTCACGAGGACGCGCGTAGGCGTGTTTTGCTGCTTAAGGTGACCGAGGTGGAGGAGGGCGGCGAGGAGGCGGTCGACGCCGATGGATGCCCCGGTAGCGGGGACGGACTCGCCCTGGAAGCGACTCACCAGATCGTCATAGCGTCCGCCGCCGAAAACGGAGCCGAACTCGGGTGCGTCGAGGAGGACGGCCTCGAAGACCGGGCCGGTGTAGTAGGCGAGGCCGCGGGCGACGCTGAGGTCGATGCCCACGCGATCGTCGCCGTATCCGAGTAAGGCCAGCTGCTCCGACATTCGAGCGACAATGTCGATCTCTTCTGTGGCTCCTCCGACTGGCCCGAGCACTTCATAGAGTTCGTCAAGAACGCCCTGCCGTTGGTCGGAAGCGATCGACAGAAACCGATCGATCCTATCGACTTGGTTCTGCGCAAGGCCTAGGCCGGGTATTTCGTCGCCGGACTCATCCGTATAACCCGATGTCAGCTCCAGGCGGACCTTGTCCGATCCAACCCTATCGAGCTTGTCCAAGACGCGAAAGACGTCGGTCCCGGAGCGTTTCACCTGACTCGAAGCATATGTTCCGGGTCCAGACTTTACTCGGACGTTCAGGGTGACCTCGGCGGGTACCTCCGCGAACTTCAGAAGCAGGTTCAGTAGTCTGCGGCTGGAGAAGCGGACCTTGAAGCGGTTGAGGTCGAGGGCGGCGAAGGAATCGCAGGCGGCTGCGATGATCTCGACGTCCGCCTCGGACGATGGCGCGCCGACGGAGTCGATGTCGAACTGGAGGAACTCGCGGAAGCGGCCTCGGTCGGGTTTGTCGGCCCGCCAAACGGGTGACACCTGGTAGCGCCGGAAGGGACGAGGCAGGTCTTTGTATTGGGAGACGACGCGGGCGAGGGGGACGGTCAGGTCGAAGCGCAGGCCTAGCGCTTCTTTGCCGGGGTCGCGACGGCGATCGGGATTGCCCACCAGGAAGATGGACTCTTGAATCTCATCGCCGCCGGAGCCGGAAAGCGCGTCGAGGTATTCGATCGCGGGCGTTTCGAGTGGTGCAAAGCCATATAGTTCGTAGACGTTGCGGATCGTGTCAATCACGCGTCGACGTGCGTCGGCTTCTGCGGGGAGCAGGTCGCGGAGGCCACGAAAGAGTCGCGCTTTTGCCATGGTGCCTAGCTCGCGAAGGTCAATCCAAAGGAAACGGCCGGTCGTCGTAAAGCCGGGATGGAGAATACCGGGGTCGGGGCTCGAACCCGAGACCTTCTGATCCACAGTCAGACGCTCTAGCCAACTGAGCTACCCCGGCAGCTTTTCTGTTTTGGGTTCGGTGCTCGCGGTTGCTTACTCCGCGGCGCGGGATTCTACGTCTTACAGTCACAATTGTCCATCATCGGCAGGGTGGGGGCACGAACCTGACTCGGACGCGTGCGGGACCAAGCCGCGGGCGTGATGTGTCGTCTCATGCGGGTGACGCCGAGCGACCGCAGGCGGCGTAGGTGTGGTTCTACCGAGTCGTCGGAGCTTCGAGCTGAATCAGCGTACATGAACAGGCGCCACGCACAGGCGATCTGACCGCTCCCTGACGGTCGCGGCTCTGATTGATGGCGCTCATCCACACACAGTCATTTGGACCGGAGGACTGGCCGGGTCGGTGTTTCGTGCCCGGTGGAGTGCTCCGGGCGGGCCGTTCCGAGTGCCGCGGTTGTGGCGAGGCGACGCGCGTGGGCACGAACCATCGGTCAATCGAGCGGGGGCAGAGGCTCGGAGACGAACGTCAAGCGGTGCTGGATTCCGGTTCGTCGTCGCGTCGTTCAACCGCTGCATGGCGTGGACCCGTCCGTAGTCGTGAGTCGATCGCGCATTGAAAAGCGGTCGCGAACGTGATATAGTATTTCTCGCCGTTCCTGCCTCTCGTTTTTTCAGGAGATTCTGACATGTCCAGTAAGTGCGTGCTCAGCGCGCTGGTCGTGACGCTGGTGTTCGTCCTCACGCCCCCCGCCCATGGGCAATGCGTGGCGCCAGACCCGCCGGTTGATGATCCTACTTGTCCTCCAGAGGGATGCGATACGGGTTGCGGGGCCAAGCCCCGATACGCGTCGTTTCACGTGCAAGGACCCGGCGTGCTGCAAGCCGTGCGAGTGACCTTCGCGTCCCTGCCGGGGCATGAGTACGCCGAAGGGCGCAAGATGTGGGTGCAGGAACCGAGGCAGATCAGCGAGGCCCCAGGTACTGCGAACCCCGAACCGCCTCCGACAATGCGGGCGGGGTCACTGGGCTGTGATCCGTATTGCACCGATTGGACGCAGTACGAGGTGGTGGACGTCTTTAACGATGCCTTGGTGAAATACGGCACGTACGCCGTACAGGTGATCAACTGCGACGATCCCCTTGACCAGGAGGAGTGCTATTCCGATCCTCTTTTGGTGACCTTGAGTGAGATCGGGGACGTATGCGGGTTCCGAACTGCGCCATCGCCACCCGCCCCGCCGAACTGTCTGTGCGACTTCAATGACATCACGATCATTCTCGACAAGTGGCGGAACCTCCCCGGTGCCATACGGAAGGCCCGTGCGGACCTCATTAACTCATCTGGGCTGACCCTCACACCGGACCACAAGATTAGCATGGACGATGTTTCGGCGGCTGTGGACTGTTTCCGCGGTTTGCCTCGCCAAGGAAGTTCTCCGCCAGCCGCCGATCCGTGTGCGTCGGGGTAACCGCCTGCGGGGTCTTGTTGGGCGGAGTCGAGTCTCCGTTCGCCTTTGTCCGGCTGTATCGTGGGCCGCGCAACAACGCCGAGCCCATCGTGGCGGCGGGCGCCGGTCGGTCGGCGTTGCTCGCCGGGGACGCGCGCGAGGGGCAGAGGTCAGGTCGTCGAGTGTTCAGGGGTCGAGGGGGCGTGCGGCGCGGTGGCTTGCGCATTTTGCTGAGCGTAGGTGGAAATCGAATCAACGAAGTTCAACTTTCCGTCTCCGATCGATTTGAGCACCGTGCCGCCGCACGTAAAGGCGTGGGTTGCGGCGTCGGCGTCACCGAACCGCCGCAGGGCGAATCGCGCGTCACCGCCGCCGATGTAAAGCTCGATGTCGGTTCGTGCCTTGGCTGTGGCACACAAGAAGCTCACGAGGGCCTCGGTGCCTGCGGCGAAGGACGGCTCTTCGAACTGGCCGACAGCGCCGTTGTAGAAGATCTTCGTTCGTGCGGTCCGAGCATCGGCGAACTCCAGTATCTTCTTTGCGAAGAGTTCTCTCGTTGCCGGTCCGACGTCTCGCTGTGTGCGCCCCGCGGGCACGGACTTTGCGGTGTTTCCGTCGTCGAGCACGAAATCGACGGGCACGACGATTTCGAGGCCGCACTCGTCGGCGCGGGTGAGAATTCGCCGGGCCTGCTCGATCCGCTCGGGGGGGATGAACCATTTCTCCTTCGAGAACTGCCGATCTTCCGCCTGCCCGATCGATCCGCCGCGCGATTTGACGAAAGCCATCGCGAGCGAACCGCCGCAGATGAGCAGGCGGGCAGAGCCTCTGGTTACGGTGGCTTCGATCGCGTCCAGCTTGTCTGCCTTCAAGCCGCTGAGGATCACGACGTCCGCGTCACGGATGGCGGTCAGGGGGCCTGCGAGCTCGCGGTGCGTGTATGGCCCGAGATAGACCTGACGCATGGCGCCGGGGAGGACGACGGACGACCAGTCTGGGTTATGTGAGCCGATGGCCTCGAAAACGTAAGACGTCGCAATGTGCTCGGCGACGGCGCGTGCGCAGCCGAACAGGTCGGCGGTTTCAGAAGCGAGCTGGACTTCGGGGACGTCCCAGAGGGCACGCTCGATCTCGTATCTCCTGGTCTGCTCCAACAGGATGAGTTCGCCCGGTTTGGCGGCGTTGAGGTGCTCCCGGGCGGCCGGCGGAACGGAGCGAGTGCTCGGATCCAGCCAGTCTTCGACGAATGTGCATTTTCGCGCGTACAGCTCTTGCAGCTTGGGGGCGATGGGTGCCGACGTGTTGTCCGGGCTTCGGCCGACGTGTCCCATGATGACGGGAACCAGCTCGAGTTTGGTGCAGACTTCGATGGCTTCGCGCAGTGTCCGGAGCCGTTCGTCGTCCATCACGGATTCGCCGGATGAGTCGAGGGGGACGTCGATGTCGCCGCGGATGAGTATGCGTGAGCCCGGTTCGATCGGTGCTTGATTCGAGAACGACGGGCACCTGCCAAGGGCGCGGTCAAACGTGGGCGTGTCCGGTCCGGTGCCGAACAGGATTCGTCGCAGCGACTCCGACCACTCGTTGTTCGATAGCGTTGTCACGGTGGTACTCCTCCATGAGAATTACGCACGGTTTTCGAATCCGGGTATTCATCGTACTTCGACGCGGGACGGGCGTAAAGTTTGCGGGCCTCGGTGTGACGTTCGCGAATGCGTTTTTCGCAAGGGCTTCGACTGGGCTCGGCCGAATTCTCGGCTCGCGCTGCTGATGGTCGCCAGGTTCTTCAGCGTCGCCCGCGACCGGGCATCTGCCGGCCTTCGGGAGGATGTGCGTGACTTTTACGTCCGGCGTGATTGGGGTCAAAAGCCGATCGTGGGATTCGAACCCACAACCTCAGCTTTACGAAAGCTGTGCTCTACCGTTGAGCTAGATCGGCAGTTCGTAAACTACGAACCACGAACGGCGGATTCCCGGGCGACCCGGCGAATTCGCAAGACGCAATTCGTAATTGGTAACCTTGGTCGTGTCAACTTCGCTGCTGTGCGTATCGGCTGACTTTGTCATAGGTGGTAGCCAGAAAACCGACCAGGGGGAACCCGCCGCGTTCGAATGGTGAGGGGCCTAGCTGTTCGAGGATGGCGAGCGGTTCTTCGGGGGCGGCGATCTCGATGTCCACCGACTCGAAGTCGGGTCCGACCTCCCAAAAGGAGTCGACGGCCTCGTCGATCGGAGGCGAGGTGGGGTAGATGGTCGGGACGACGTGCGCCATCGGGTTTGGGTCCACGGGTTGTTGATCCATACTATTCATCGTCATCTTCCCAGCGACCCGAACGGGGCAAGGGCGTACGAAGGACGAAGGACGAAGTACGGTCCACGAGTATCGGGTCCGGGCCGTGCGCTGCGTTGGGTCCGACGTTGGAGAAACACCGGTTAGTCCTCGGCTACGGCGTCGCGCGAGAGCGTCAGTATCTCGCGCAGCTTGTCGGTTGACAATTCGGTCAGCCACTCTTCACCGGTTCCGACGATGTTGTCGGCCAGGTCTCGCTTCTGGTCGAGCAATGCGTCGATCTTCTCCTCGAGCGTTCCGACGCAGATGAACTTGTGCACCTGTACGCGTTTGTCCTGGCCGATCCGGTAGACGCGGTCGGTGGCCTGGTCCTCGACGGCGGGGTTCCACCACCGATCGAAGTGGAATACGTGGTTGGCTGCGGTCAGGTTCAGGCCGAAGCCGCCCGCCTTGAGCGACAGGATCAGAATCGGCGCGTCGCCGTTGCCCTCCTGGAACTGTGAGACGATGGCGTCACGCCGCTTGCGTGTGGTGCCGCCGTGCAGGAATAAGACTTCGCGCTTGAAGGAGTCGTGCAGCAGCTTGTACAGCAAATCGCCCATCTGTCTGAACTGGGTGAATACCAATGCCCGTTCGCCTTCGGCGAGGACCTCTTCGATCATCTCGACGATTCTTTCGCACTTTCCGCTGCGTTGTGGCAGGCTCGATCCGTCAGCGAGGAAATGGGCGGGGTGGTTGCAGACCTGCTTGAGTTTGACCAACACCGCGAGGACCAGGCCGCGACGCTGAATGCCGCCGGTCTGCTCGATCTGCCCGAGCATGTCGCCGACCAGCGCTTCGTACAGGGCGGCCTGCTCGCGGGTCAGATTGCAGTAGACTTTCATTTCCATCTTCTCGGGCAGATCGACCTGGACACCGGGGTCCGACTTAACTCGCCGCAAGACGAAGGGACGGATGAGATGGCGCAGGCGTTGGGCGCGGTCCATGTCGTGGTTGCGCTCGATGGGTACGGCGAAGCGCCGTCGAAATTCCCCGGCCGTCCCGAGGTAACCGGGGTTCAGGAAGTCCATGATGCACCAGAGTTCGCTGAGGCGATTTTCGATGGGGGTGCCGGTCAGGCCGACGCGATGGACGGCACGAAGGGATCGGATGGCGACGGACTGCTTCGCGGCGGGGTTCTTGATGTTTTGCGCTTCATCCAGCGTGATGCGGTGCCACTCGACGGCGGCCAGGTGCTCGAGGTCCCGGTGGGCGAGCCCGTAGGTGCTGATGATGACGTCGTGCTCGGCGACGCGGTCGACGAATTCCTGCCCGGTGGACCGCTCCATCCCGTGGTGAACCAAGACTTTCAGGGAGGGCGCGAACCGTTCGATCTCGCGTTGCCAGTTGCCGACCAGGGACATCGGCACGATCAGGAGCGTGGGGCCCGGTGATGGTCCGCCGTGTCGCTCATGGAGCCAGACGGCGATCATCTGGATCGTTTTTCCGAGACCCATGTCATCAGCGAGGCACGCGCCGACGCCTAGCCTGGTGAGAAAGCTGAGCCAATCCAGTCCACGTTGCTGATAGTGGCGCAGGGTTCCCCTGAAATCGTCGGGCGGTGGGAGGCGCTCGATTTGTTCGTGGGCTGAGGCCGCGTTCAGAAGGTTTTCGATCCAGCCCGAGGAGCGCAATCCCCCGACGGCAAGTCCGGTCTCGAGATCGTCGGCGAGAAAGCACTGACGCAGCGCCTCGAACACGGTCATCCGTCCTCCGCGCGATCGTTCCAGGAACGACATGGCGGATGCCACGTCCGAGGGTTGTACCTCGACCCAACGGTTCCGCACCTGTACCAGTGGTCTTTTGGCGCTTGCGAGGTGTTCGAGCTCGCTCGGAGCGAGGTCTTCGTCGCCTACCGCGACGCGCCAGTCGAAGGCGACGAGGGTGTCGAGGCGCATGTTCGCCGCTGTGGGGGAGGCGGCGGAGTCGATCGGTTTGATGTCGAGCCACATGCGTACTTTGGGGCGGTCATCGTGCCACCATGAAGGCACGCGCACGAGGAAGCCGGCCCGTTCGAGGATCGGCGCGGCGTCTCGCAGGAAGGCGTAGGCCTGGTCGATGGTCAGCGTGCACTCCAGGGGCCCGTCGGTCTGTGCGCACGGTGCGAGGGGGGGAAAGTGCAGCGCCGCTTTCGAAAGATCGGCTCGGAGCTGCTGGCCCGCGTTGTCGAAGGGGCGTCGAAGGATCAGGGGGTCGCGGCGGTGTCGGTCGAACAACTTGGAGGCGTCCATGATGTAGTGGGGTTCGGCGGTGGACTGGACGTGAACGGTCAAGCGCCACATGTTGGCCGCTTCCGCTTGCGAGTCCTCTGCCGCGGCGGCGCGTTGCGACATCGTTGAAGACGCCGTAGGGTGCGGTGTGTGGAGTTGGAAACATGTGCGGAACGCCCGATCCAAAGCCAGCGGCTCGAGCCTCGAGACCCATCCGCGCACCGCATCGTAGGTCGCGCGACGCTCCTCGGGCGTGCCTTCGAGGTGTGAATCCGAGCTGACGACCGATCGAAGCCATCGCATTTGCGGTGCGGCGTCACCGTCGCGCCGGTCCAGAATCGCATGGGCGAGCTCATCGCCCTCGAGGCATCGACGAACCAGAGCGTCTACCGAGGTCCACAGGAAGTTTTCGACCAACGCGGATGCCTGGACGGGCTCCTCGTCAACGTCGAAGGCGCGACAGACTGGCGGCATCGAGTCGATCAGCCGGTTCAAACGGGTGGCCGTGGCGTCCTCGTTGACGACCGCGTGCCAGTAACCCGAGTACCGGTCACCCCCGGCGTGGTGCAGGGCGGGGACGAAGCGCTGCTTGGCCAACAGTTCCATGACCAGGGCAGCCATCCGTGTCCAGTATCCGAGCGACGCGCCCAGGCGCACCTCTTCCCGCGTCGTTGCGGGTGTGGTTGTCAACAGATCGACTGCGTCCGCGGGGGCGAACGCGAGCGTGGGAACACGGCGCGTCGAAAGGCGCAGTGCCCCGGGCTCTTCCCGCGCCGGCGTGGTCTGCGCCTCGTCGACCGACGAGACATAGGTTGCGTTGCGATGAGGCAGCCGCAGGTTCAGCTTCGACGTTTTGGCCTCTGAGGCGAGGAGGCTGTCGAAGACGCCGCCGACAACATCCCGAATTCGATCGTGCGTGGCGGCTTGGGCGAGGGGGGGTGGGGTCGTGTCGGCGTCGTCGGCCGCCGGCGTCGGGTCGATTTCGGGCGTCGAGGAAGCGGTGTCGCGGGGTGGGGGTTCGGGCGCGTCGGCATCCTCGGCCCAAACATGAAGCGTGGATTTCGTCCAAAGCGCGTGGAGAACGATCATATTGCGTCAGTTTAATGTACTGCTGCTTGCATCCGTGCCAGTCTCGTTTCCCGCATCCGCTTGCGGGGAGTCGCCGCGCCGCGACCGGTTTGATCGCGTCATGTCTCGCGGTTTCGCCGCGAGATGGCGAATCGACCATCTTATCACGCCTCGCCCGAATGTCCAACTGCTCGGGCGGTGGCGCGGATGGGCCATGATGTATCCCACCGATCGATGCCGACGCTGGCGCGGGTCAGCGGATCGACCGGCGACGGGCGGTGGCTTGTGTTTGCCTGTCGTACGCTTTGGGGGGTTGGGATCGGAAACCGACGACGATATCTTTCGTGCCGCATCGGCTTTGCGGTTGCTACGCGAGGCGGGCGAGTGATTCATCCATCGCGTCGGCTGGACAAGAAATGACAGTTGAGCCCCCAGGCCGAAGCACCTAGAATGCCCGCGATCTGAGATGACCGATCTGCGTCACTGGCTCTAACGGACTTATGGATACATAGATGGGCGTCGTCGATATCGACAACGTGACGAAGAGTTTCGGGCGGACCGTCGCTGTCAAGGGTTTGTCCCTTTCCGTTCCGGAGCGTTCGATCTACGGATTCATCGGTCCCAACGGCAGCGGCAAGACGACGACGCTGCGGATGATCATGCGCATCTATCACCCCGACCCAGGCAGCGGTGTCATCCGCGTGCTCGGTCAGGAATCTCTGCGAGCAGCCAACGACCGCATCGGCTACCTGCCCGAAGAGCGAGGGCTGTACAAGAAGATGAAGGTGCGTGACGTGCTTCGGTTCTACGCCGAGTTGAAGGGGCGGCGCGATTTCAGGCATCGGGTGCGTGAGTGGCTTACGCGGTTGGACCTCATCGATCGCGCCGACCAGAAGGTCGAGACGCTATCGAAGGGGATGGCCCAGAAGCTCCAGTTCATTGCGGCGGTGATCGCGGAGCCGGAGCTGGTCATTCTGGACGAGCCGTTTTCCGGACTGGACCCGGTGAATCTGGACGTTCTGCGGGAGGCGGTTCTCGACCTTCGCCGCGCGGGGACGACGGTGATCTTCTCGACGCACGATATGTCGGTCGCGGAGAAGATGTGCGACTTCATCTTCATGATATACAAAGGCGAGAAGGTACTGGACGGGACGTTGGAATCGATCCAGGACGAGTACGGGCAGGATACGATCCACGTTCGCATGGAGGGGGAGGGATACGATGCGAGCGCGATCCCCGGTGTCGAGAACGTGACGGACTTTGGCCGTTTTCAGGAGCTGCGCATCAGCCCCGGGACCGACACGCAGGATGTGCTGGGGGCACTGATGGGGCGGGGTCGCG
>JASFUW010000122.1:0-12171 GCA_050050135.1 Phycisphaerae bacterium | reverse complement strand
ATACGACGGCGCCATCATTCCCGGCGGAACGTACGAAGTGCGAACCATCACGGAAGCGTGCGACCTCGCCGACCCCACCGACTATTCCGTCATGCTGCCCGTGCAACTGAGCGCCATCGGAGACATCGTCGGCGACTGCGGCGTCCAACCCTGCACCTCGCCGAACGGGGTGATTGATTTCGTGGATATCTCAGCCACCGTCGAGAAGTTCAAGAACCAACCGACCGCTCCGACGAAGGCGCGGACCGACGTGGTCGGCGGCAACATCACCGATCCGATCCCGGATCGGAAGGTCGATTTCGTCGACATCTCGTACGTGGTCGAGGCCTTCCGCAGCGTTGCACCGCCGCCGCCGGGTCCACCCGCTTCCGATCCCTGCGCCCGATGAGCCCCGGTTGGCTACGATCACGCGCGAGCCGGGTCGGCTGGCGTGCCCGTCGGGCCGCCACCGCTTCGATGGGGCTCTGCCCCATCAACGCCCGGACAAGGCGACACCGGCGACAACCGCGCCGAGGAGCGACCGACGCGTGACACCCACAGGTTGAACTTCCCGCCTCCATGCGAAGGCGCCTCGCCGCGCGGTGACTACGCAACGCGCATCCGCCGGAGCGACTGGAACACGTCGCACCGTTCTCCGACACCATACCGGATCACGGCTCGCTCGCGGATCGCTAAGTCCACCAGGCTCGGTTCAATCACCTGCCATGGTGTTGTGAACTCCGAAGGCGGGTGCCGGCGGCCCAACCGTGAACCTGTCCGCCGGCCCCGACGCGAAGCGCCCCACGCTCCAGCCGAGTCCTCTCGTTTGCCTGTCGGGCGCAACCGTCTTATACTTGCCGCCGGCCGGCGCGCGGGGGCGATGACCGTGCGTCCATCGAGCCTTTGAGTGCGACTTCGTTGCTGACCCTTGCTGCCGCGGCGCTCCACCCCGGCAGAGACGAGATTCGTCCGCATGCCGCTGCGCTCTACAGTCATCAGTTGCCTCGCACAGCTCGACCTCAGGCAAGGGCTACAGTCCTTTGTCGGACGCGTCGCCGAACGTCCCTGGGTTGCCCTCATCGAGCTGCTGGTCATAGGCAGCGTGGTGTACGCGGTCTTGCGGTTCTTGCGGGGCACGCGCGGCGCGCGGCTCGTCCGTGCGGTCCTCATCATCCTCGGCGTCAGTTTCGCCCTGGTTTCGCTCGTGGCCGAACGGTTCGCATTCGAGCGAATCAACGTACTCTATCCCTACTTCATCCTCGGCGTCTTTTTGGTCTCACTCGTCGCCTTCCAACTCGAGCTCCGCCGGATCCTCCTTCGACTCGGTCAGGGCGGTTGGCTGCAACGCTGGCTCCGGACACCCGACGTCGCCCTCGAACCCATCGTGACAGCCGTCGGACGCCTGTCCAAAAAAAAGGTCGGCGCTCTCATCGCCATCGAACGCAGCACCGAACTCGGCGCCGTCACCGAAACCGGTGTCCGTCTTGACGCCATCGTCACCGCCGAGCTTCTTGAGACCATTTTCTGGCCGGGCACCGTCCTTCACGATCTCGGCGTCATCATCAACCAGGGTCGCGTCGTCGCCGCCGGCTGCCAGTTCCCCTTGGCCGAGTCCGGTGACGTTGACCGGTCACTCGGAAGCCGCCATCGTGCAGCCCTGGGAATGAGTCAGGAGGTCGACGCCGTTGTCATCGTCGTCAGTGAGGAAACCGGGACGATCTCCGTCGCTACCCAGGGGCGGCTGCGCAGGGCGCTTTCCGCGGATTCCCTCCGGGAGGTCCTCCTGAAAGAGTTCATCCCCCAAACGACGGCCGAGGGTTCGCCGGACGATTCCCCGAAGACCACGACGCCCCCCGTAAAGAAGGCGAGGACCGATGGAACAGGTCAAGCTGCTTAGTATGACCGCCATCTTGACCGTCCTGATCTGGATCAGCGCGGACAGCATGGTGAACGAAACGGTTCCGCTCAGCGTGGTGCTCGAGCCCGTGCCCGCACCCACCGCACCCGGTCTGTTGGTCGAGCCGCCCGAACCGGGCCAGGTCTACGAGGTCCAGGTGGCCGGTCCCCGAAGGATCGTCGAAGACATCCAGGCTCGTCCCGCACCGCTGCACGCCCGCTTCAAAGTCGCCGAACGCCCGACCGGGTCCGCCGAAATATCCATCGATCGCGCCACCCTCAAGGCGGAGCTGGCCGAGCAATGGCACGAATTCCGTAATCTCACCGTCGTCGCCGTCGACCCGCCGACCTTGGCTGTCGCTGTCGACCACCGGATCACCCGTGAGGTCGACATCGTGCTTAAAACACTCACGCTCGCGTACGACGTGGAGCCGCAACTGAGCCGATCCACAGCCACCGTTCGCATGCGCGAAAGTCGCCTGGCTGAGCGACCCGCCGGTCAGCCCCTTCAGATCGATGTCGCTGCCGACGCCGAGCGCCTGCTGCACGAGGCTCCCCTCGGTGAGAGGGCGACCATTCACGTCACGTTGGACAGCACGCAGTTCGGGCCCGACGCCGAGCTCAACCCGCCCGCCGTCGATGTCACCGCCAAGCTGAAGGCCCGACGCATCACGGAGCGCGTTCCCACCGTGCCAGTCCTCCTTGCGGTGAGCTTCGCGAATCTCGAAAAAGCCTACCGCCCCGCAACGCGAGACGGCAGCCCGCTTGCCCTCGTCACGCAGACCCTCGCCGTCACCGGACCCCCGGACGAGGTGACCAAACTCGTCCGAGGGACCTCGCGGGCCTACGGTGTCATCCAGCTCAAGGAGGAAGACCTGGAGCAGCTCGGCGTCCTCAAGCTCATGACGCCGGAATACCATTTCCCACCCGGGATCGTCCTGGCCGAGGAACCCCAGCCAATAGAGTTCAAACTGATTAAAGCCAGTGAAGCTGAAGACTCGCCTTAGAACGTCTAACACGACCGAGCCTGGAGCATACAAGACCGACCCGCGAACGTGCGGGAGCGGGGACCTGATGCCGCCCGCGCGGGGTGTGATAGGCCGTCTTGGAGCACCCGCAAGCCCGACCGGCGGTTTCGGCTCGCCGGCAGGGCGGTCCGGTCGCGCACTCCGGACCATTGGGTTCAATCGCTGCCGGTCACTCGCGAGCGGGGGAAACGGAATCGTTCCGGAAAACGGGGTTGACGCGGTCCGCCGGGTGCCTAATATATCGCCTGCGGTGACAATACGTGCGGGGCACCACCCGTTACCATTCCGAACACGGCAGTTAAGCCCGCACGGCCGATGGTAGTCGAAAGGCGAGAGTAGGTGATTGCCGCACTTTTTTGAAAATGCCCGCTCCGGCGGGTATTTTCGTGCGCGTACATGCGATGGCGTCGCGTGCCTAGCGCGGTTCGGCACGCGTCCACGGAGTTGGCGTCGACGTTCACGCCGAAAGGTAAACGCCCAAACGACCGCACGGATTGCGAACGACCCATGGACTTCAACAGCATCTTCAGCTCGCTGCTCTCGAGTCTGCTCACCCTGATTGTTCAGTTGCTTCTCAGCGCGCTGACCGGCGTGACCGTCTAGGGCAGACCCGGACATCATGTAGCGCTCCGCCTTCTCATAGGCGCGCGTTCGCCCCGGCGCGCCGCGCTCCAGGGTTCGACTGCGCCCCCACGGTCGGTTTCCCATGTCCTGCCGACAGCGGGGACTCGATGACATTAACACGGCATCGCACCGCATCTTCAAGCCTGAAAGGCTGCAATATAGTAGCCCAGGGCAACGCCCGGACGAACAGCGCCCATTTACCCGTTTATATGGGACCATGCCCTGAACGGGCATCATAACGACGACGCCTGTGTGGGGTGGCTATCTTCCTTGCACGCGCCGGAACAGCGTCAGCGATTTGTGTTCCATCTGGAGCCGAGAACTCTTCCAGATTCGCAGAGGACTCCGCAAGCACTTCTTCCAACTTCCGTGCCTGCTCGGTGGCAACGTTCACTCCAAAGTTAACGGCAGCCGAATCCTCAAGGACTCCGCTCATGCAGGTGGCAAGCGCTTCCAGGTTCGTCAGGTCGTACCTGTTCGTTGGGGTCCGTCCATCGGAGTCAGCTCGCCTCCGTTGATCGCTCGCGCACGCCGAACCACCGATCACCCCTGACGTTATCACCCGGGACGAGTGTGCGACGGGCACGCTCGGCAAAGAAAAGGAGGAAAAAGAAAAACAAAGATTTTTTCGCAAAACGAACCCAAAAGATCGCACTGGCGCTGTCAAAAACACGGTTCGCCGTGGCTTCGTTTTCGCAGCGAACCCAACCGAATCCGACGGCGCCGGCCCGTCTGTGACGTTCCCGTGGCACCCGTCGCGCGCGCTCCAGGCCGGGAATCCCACATTCGCCATTTGTGGGTTCTCACCCTCACGCCCGCCCCCGCTTACCCGACCGGTCGGGATCTATGACCCGGAAGGGCGAGGGGCGTCAGCGGTTCCAGCGGTCGACGGGTGGTATGCCGGCGAGGTGGTCTTTGAGGTAGCGGCCGGTGTGGCTCTTTTCGCACGCGGCGATCTGTTCCGGCGTTCCCTCGGCCACGACGTATCCCCCCGCGTCGCCGCCTTCGGGACCGAGATCGATGATCCAGTCTGCCACCTTGATGACATCCATGTTGTGCTCGATCACCAGCACGGTCTGGCGGCGGTCAGCCAATCGGTTGAGCACGGTGAGCAGCGTGCGGACGTCGGCGTAATGCAGACCCGTTGTCGGCTCGTCCAGGATGTACACCGTGTGCCCGTTCGCGGACCGGTGCAGCTCTGCCGCCAGCTTGACACGCTGCGCCTCGCCGCCCGACAGCGTGTTGGACGGTTGACCGAGAGCCATGTAGCCCAGGCCCACGTCGCGGAGCGACTGCAAGCGCCGCCGGATGTTGGCGAAGTTGTCGAAAAACTCGGTGGCTTCCTCGATCCGCATGTCGAGGACGTCGGCGATCGTCTTCCCGCGATAGCGAACGTCCAGCGTCTCGCGGTTGTATCGCCGCCCGCCGCACTCGGTGCACTCGACGTACACGTCCGGCAGAAAGTGCATGGCGATGCGCTTGGTGCCCTGCCCCTCACACGCCTCGCAGCGCCCGCCCTTGATGTTGAAGCTGAACCGGGCGGCCCCGTACCCGCGAATCTTCGCTTCCCGCGTCTTGGTATAGAGTCGGCGGATCAGGTCGAACACGCCGACGTACGTCGCGGGGTTGCTGCGTGGCGTGCGGCCGATCGGCGACTGGTTGATCTCGATCACCTTGTCGACCAGGGACGCCCCCGAAATCCGCTCGTACGGCCCGGGCCTGGGACCGCTGCGGTCGATCCCGCGCTTCAGCGCCCGCCACAGAACCTGCGTGACCAGCGTGCTCTTCCCGCTCCCCGACACACCCGTGACACATACGAAGCACCCCAACGGGAATCTGACGTCGATCTGCTTGAGGTTGTTCGCCGTCGTGCCGTACACGGTGACGGACTGCTCGAAGTCGACCTTCCGTCGCTCGCCCGGCAGGGCGATGTGCGACCTTCCGGTGAGGAACCTGGCTGTTGCGGACCTCGGCGAAGCGAGCACGTCGTCGAGCGTTCCCTCCGCGACCACCCGCCCTCCGTGGGCGCCCGCCCCGGGTCCGATGTCGATGACGTGGTCGGCGTGGGCGATGACCTGTTCGTCGTGCTCGACCACGACGACCGTGTTGTCGAGTTGCGCGAGTCGCCTGAGGATGGTCGTCAGGCGGTTGGTGTCACGGGCGTGGAGCCCGATGGTGGGCTCGTCGAGCACGTAGCACACCCCCGCCAGCCCGCTGCCGATCTGGGTCGCGAGGCGGATACGCTGCCACTCCCCGCCGGACAGCGATACGCTCGCCCGGTCGAGCGACAGGTACTCGACACCGACGTCACGCAGGAAACGGAGTCGATGACGGATCTGGGAGAGCAGCGGCTCGGCGACGACCCGCGCCTCGCCGGTGAACTCCAGCCCGGCAAGGAAGTCGTTCGCCTCCACGATCGTCATCGCGGCGATCTCGGCGATGCTCCGGTCCGCCACCTTCACGCAAAGCGCCTCTCGGCGAAGCCGCACGCCGCGGCACGCGTCGCACGGCGCTTCGCTCAAAAACGTGTGCAGCCTCTGCTTCGCCGACTCCGACCCGGTGGTCTCCCATCGTCGCCGGAGATTCGGGATCACGCCTTCAAACGACGTGCCGTGCGACTGGGCGTCGGCTTCCGTCGTTCCATCGAGCAGTATCTTCCGTTTCGCCGCGGGGATGTTGTGGAACGGAATGTCGGGCAGAACCGCGAAACGCTCGCAGAACCCACGGGTCATGTTGGCGTAGACGGCGTTGAGGTGCTTGCCCTGTCGGCGCCAAGGCGCGATGGCGCCGTCGCCGAGTGACAGCTTGGGGTCAGGGACAATCAACTCGGGGTCGAACTCGAGCGTGGTGCCAAGACCATTGCACGACTCACAAGCCCCGTGGGGCGAGTTGAAGCTGAACAGGTGCGGCGAAAGTTCATCAAGTCGTACGTCCGCATGGTCCGGGCAGGACAAGGCTGCGCTGTATCCCTCGTCCGACCAGTGCCCGGGCTTTGTCTCCGCCGTGATGATGACTCGCCCGCCGGAAAGCCGTGTCGCGAGCTCGACGCTGTCCGCCAATCGCTGGGCCACGTTCTGTTTGATCGTCAGCCGGTCGACGACCACGTCGATGTCGTGTTTCCTGTTGGGCGACAGCGGGTCCAGATCCTCGAGCAACGACACCTCGCCATCCACGCGAACGCGCACGAACCCGTCGCGGGCGACGCGCTCCAGCACGGTCTTATGCGCACCGCGCTGCTCCTGTACGATGGGCGAGAGCACCATGATGCGCTGGTCTTGCGGACCTGCCATGACCGTGTCAACGACTTGCGCCGTCGACTGGCGGACAATCCGCCGGTCGCACTTCCAGCATCGAGGCTCGCCCGCCCGTGCGAAAAGCACGCGGAGGAAATCATGAATCTCGGTGGTGGTCGCGACGGTCGATCGAGGACTGGAGGCAGCCGCCCGTTGGTCGATGGCGATGGTGGGCGGCAACCCCTCGATCCGGTCGACGTCGGGTTTCTGCATCTGCTCGAGGAACTGACGGGCGTAGACCGAAAGCGATTCGACGTAGCGTCGCTGTCCCTCCGCGTAGACGGTGTCAAAGGCAAGCGAACTCTTTCCCGAGCCCGAGGGACCGGTGATGACGGTGAGCGCGTCTTTGGGAATCTCGACGTCGACGGACTGCAGGTTGTGCTGCCTTGCCCCGACGACGCGAATCGATGACCGACCAGACATTGGTGACTCCGCGCCCGTCTCCGGTCGTGGTTGCGCAGTGTTGTAGCCCGCGCTTGCGTTGACAGCGGTCTAACGTCGACAACGTCCTTACTTACGGACCGTCAGACAGGTCAGGTTAAACCGGAGCGGGTCCTGATTCAATCCAGGCTGTCCAAACGAGTTGGAGATTGTGGTCGACGAAGATCGACCGAGCGAGAGAAGATGTCCGAATATGTCGGAGAGGAAAGCGTATGTCGGCGGTGGCGCAAGGCTGCAATGTGCTTGTCCCGAAGCCGATGAACACCGCGAACGGACGCCGTTTGTCCCACACTTGCCGACGGGAAACGACGTCAAGGTCCGGTCACACGAATTGGACCGCCGTGGGTGCGAGTCTTATACTTAATGGGCACGCGATGGCGGGCGTGTCTCAGCGCCCCGCGGGCGGCGCATGATGACTGCGCGTCGCGAAACCATCGGTGTGGGGCGGCGTTACAATAGTCCGGAAGGTCCGCAAAACCAACGCGGGCTTGATGGCTCGTCGCCGAGTTGCATTTGTCGGAGGAGTCGAAGAAGGGAGTGATTATGCGACGAACGTCTCAACGCGTCCGGGGCATCCTGTGGTCGATGCTGGTCGGTGGTTGTCTGGCGTCTGTGCCGGGTATTCTGGCTGCGGCGTCGGATAGCCGGCAGACCAGTGCGCTTTCGCCCGAGCGACTCTGGCAAAAGACGGTCGACTTCGTCTCCCGGGGCGAGTTCGGGCAGGCGACCGACACGATCCATAAAATCGACAGCGAGGATGCGACGACCGAGCGGGTCCGTGCCTGGCTCGATGAGTTTAATGCCAAGAGGGAGGCCCGTAGGGAGCTGGACGCGGCGGACTTCGAGAAGTACGTCGGATATGCCAAGGCCCGGATCGATCGCGAGGAATATCATCTGGCGCTGCGTTGGGTCCTGCACGCGGCCGACTGTGCCGAGGAACGTGACGCGTTCCTGGCGGAGTCGTGGGTGCAGAAACTGGTCAACGACGCCCTGGCTGCGGCGAGCACGATGCGCGAGGAGCGCGAGTGGCGCGACGCCTGGCGGATTTACTCCTATCTCGGGCTCATCTTCGAGCGCGAACCGCGTTACGAAAAACTCGAACGCGAAGTCCTCACCCACTTGCGGTACGAGAGCATGTTCAAGGAGGACAGCAAGAGCAAGTGGGAAGAGCGCATCGAGCGGGTTCGGTGGCGTGACGCCGAGCGGGCGATGGAACTGATCGCCAAGTATTACGTCGAACCGGCCGAATTCCGGGCGATCGCGCGCGATGGTCTCGAACACATTCTCCTTCTAGCGAACTCGAAAAGCGCCCAGGAACAATTCGAGGGTCTGGGGAGCGAAGTGGACCGGAACGATTTCAAGGCCCGTGTGCAGGCGCATCTGGATCAGGTGCTCGAGGCGCCGGCGGTCGATCGTCGTGAGGCCGTCGAACACTTCCGTCGCGTGGTCAAGAAGATCAACAAGCAAACGGTGAGGCTTCCGGAGGAACTGGTGGTGGCGGAGCTGATGCGCGGCGCGCTTGCGCCGCTGGACGACTTCACGACCATCATCTGGCCTTACGACATCGACGAGTTCGACAAACACACGCGAGGCGATTTCGTCGGGGTCGGCATCTCGATCATCAAGAATGCGCAGGACGAGATCGAAGTGGTCTCGCCGCTAGAGGACACGCCGGCGTATCGTGCGGGAATCCAGGCGGGTGACATCATCGTGAGGGCGGACGACATTGTCCTGAAGGAGCATTCGCTGAACAAGGTGGTGACGATGATCACGGGCGAGGAGGGCACGTCCGTGACACTGACCGTTCGTCGGGATGGCGAGGAGCTGCAGTTCCCGCTGGTGCGGTCGAAGGTGAAAATCCGATCGGTCAAGGGCATTCGGCGCGATCCGAACAACGAGGAACGTTGGGAGCATTGGCTCGATCGGGATCTGGGCATCGGGTACATCCGCATCGCCAACTTCCAGGGCAACACGATCGAGGACGTGGAGAACGTGTTGAGCGGGCTGGTCGGGCTCAAGGGGTTGGTTCTGGATCTTCGCGGCAACCCGGGTGGATTGCTGGAGTCTGCGTGGCGGGTGACGTCGCTCTTCGTCGAGCGGGGTGACACGATTGTCTCCACCAAGGGACGGATCAAGAGCGACGACCACGTGTTCAACGCCCCGGCGTCGGGGGCGTATTCCGACATCCCGCTCGTGGTGCTGGTGGATGAGCAAAGCGCCAGCGCATCGGAGATCGTCTCCGGAGCGCTTCGAGACAACGGGCACGCATTGGTTGTCGGAGAGCGGACCTACGGCAAGTTCAGCGTTCAGAATCTCGTGCCACTGGGCGGTGCGGGCGCGAAGCTGAAGATCACGACGGCTCGATACTATCTGCCGAGCGGCGCCTCGCTGCACCGTGCGCCTGATGCCGAGACCTGGGGCGTCGAGCCGGACGTTCCGGTCCGGCTGGTGCGAAAAGAGGCGATCAAGCTGTACCAGATGCGACGCGAAGCCAACCTTCTCGGCCCGCCCAAGGCTGGCGCTGATGACGACGACGAGGGCGACGACGAGGGCGACGACGGGGATGACGACGAAGCGGATGACGAGGCGGCGGGCGACAAGGAGGACGAATCGCCTGACATACCCGCGGGCAAGGCGGCGGACACCGCTGAGGACGGTGACGAGAAGGACGACGAGCCGAAACTGCCGCCGCTGAAACAGCCCGACCCGAACGACCGCCCGAAAGCCGACCCGCAGCTCGACGCAGCGCTGTTGTTGATGCGGGTGACGTTGATCGAAGACTCGTTCCCGGCGCATGCGATGGCTGACATGAAGCCGGCAGTCGAGACCGCGAACCCGTAGCTCGTTGCCGGTGTTGTGGTACTTCTCCGCCCGCGACGAGGTGGAACGGCACATGTGTCGCACGTCAAGGCTTACCGGCAACGCACTTCCGCTCTTGTGGGGGAGGCGGTGCCTGTTTAGACTGCGCACATGGGCGAGATGACTCACGTCGAGCGCGTGGCAGCCGTCTTAAGGGGCGAACGGCCCGATCGACCGCCGGTCAGCTTCTGGCACCATTTCGCGGCTGATGAATGTCACGGTCGCGCGGCGGTCGTTGCCCACCTGCGTCACCTCGAGCGTTTCGATCTCGATTTTCTCAAGGTGATGAACGACAACCCGTACCCCACGACGCGGGACGTCCGGAGCGCAGGCGACCTGCGCGACTTGCCCCTGCTCCACGGCGACGAAGACACGTACGGGCGGCAGCTCGAACTCATTCGCTCGTTGAACGCCGAACTGGCGGGTCGGGTGATGATGGTCAGTACGCTGTTTAATGCGTGGGCTGTTCTGCGGCGAATCGTCACGCCCAAGCGCAACGGCACGCACAAACCGCCGGTGCTCGGCGGACCGTTCAACCCCGCTGACGCGCGGATGTGTGAGCTGCTCGAAGAAGACCGTGCGGTGTTCGCGACGGCCATTGCCACGGTCGCGACCTCACAAGCCAACTTTGCGAGGCGGTGCATCGAAGCCGGTGCGGACGGTGTGTTCTTGAGCGTGCGGGATGATTGGACCGCGGCGGGTCCGGCGGGCCATTCCGTCTATGAGGAACTCGTGGGGCCGGGTGATCGGGAGATTCTCCTGGCGGCCGGCGGGGGGCGATTCAACATGTTGCACGTCTGCGGCGTGCCGCAGGCACTGGAGAGGTTCGCGAAATACCCCGTCGCGGTTCTCAATTGGGCTGACCACGCGGCCGGTCCTGCGATCGGGCAAGTGGCTGGGCGCATCGGACCGGCGATTGCGGGCGGGGTGGACAATCTCGGGTCGTTACCGCGTGGTCGGCCTGCGGATGTCGAAGACGAAGTTCGCGGGACGCTCGTGCAGGCCAAAGATCATCCGATGCTGATCACACCGGGGTGCACGTATGACCCGGACGCTGTCCCGGATGAGAACCTTCGAGCGATCGCGCGGGCGGTCCGGACAATCGCGGGCGAGGGACATTGACGATTGCGGCGTTCCGGTCCAGACTTCACTTCGGCGGCTACGCGGCGTGTCTGCGTGCAACGCACAGGCAGGCGGGGGCGGTCCGAATGGAGACGCCATGGTCCGCGTGACGTTGTCGGTTTGATCGCGTGCCGGTCGTTCGGGTCGGCTATCGAAAGGAAAGGGATTCGCCCGTGGAACGTACCTTGATCATTCTCAAACCGGACGCGGTGCAGCGGCGTCTGGTCGGCAGGCTCGTTCAGCGTTTCGAGGACAAAGGGCTGGTGATCGCGGGGATGAAGCTGATGCAGATCCCGAGGGACCTGGCTGAGCGACACTACGCGCCTCACAAGGGCAAGCCGTTCTACCCCGGTCTGATCGAGTATATCACGCGGGGGCCGGTCGTGGTGATGGTGTTGCAGGGGGAGCGGTGCATCGAGGTCGCCCGGAGGCTGATGGGGGCGACGTTCGGGTTTTCGGCGGAGCCGGGCACGATTCGTGGTGACTTCGGGGCGTCCAAGACGTATAACCTGGTGCACGGGAGTGACTCGCCGGAGACAGCCGCGACCGAGATTGGGCTTTACTTCACCGACGGCGAGCTGCTGGAGTATGCGCCGGCGGGCATCGAGTGGTCGTGGAAGCCGAATGAGCTTTCGGCCGAGTAGGCGAGTCCACGCCCACGTGGTTCCCACCTCGACCCGGCTCGGGCCGGGTCTCGGGTTCGCCGCTCCCTCCTCGGTCGCGACTCACCGGCATCGGCGAAGGAGACCTGATCCATGAAAGTCGGATCGATCGATCAACACGAGCAGTGCGACGTCGACATGGAAGGCGCGAGCGACGTCAAGATGC
This sequence comes from Phycisphaerae bacterium, assembly GCA_050050135.1. Classification (GTDB taxonomy): domain Bacteria; phylum Planctomycetota; class Phycisphaerae; order UBA1845; family UBA1845. The sequence goes on along the minus strand of JASFUW010000122.1, from coordinate 101 downwards.
GGATGCTCATCGGGCCTGACGAGAAGGCGCCCAACTTCCACATGCGTCATTTCCAGGTCGCACCGGGGGGACACACGCCGCATCACACCCACGACTACGAA
>JASFUW010000121.1:0-12189 GCA_050050135.1 Phycisphaerae bacterium | reverse complement strand
AGACGGCCGTCAGACGCCGCTTATGGTCTGAAGACATGATCTACCCCTTTGGCCAGTTTAACGATGAAGACTGTTCGACGCTCATTGAAAAGTCTGGACAGTGCGTGCGCCTTTGGCCAAGGCGCTGCGAGGCATCTGCCGATACGCATGCTTCGCTAATCAGAGCATCGGACCAAGAGTGTCACGCCTGGAGTGGAATCCGCTGCGCTTGGGAGGGTTCGGCACTCTGTGGGTCGTGGACTGCCAGAACACCGGCATCGACCCGGATAGGAAACTGAACAACCTTCCGGTAGGGCGCTGAACGACCTTTTGGCGCTTCCAGCCCGCGGCGCATTGGAGTACTTTCGTGGTGGATCGTGTCCGGCACCGTGGTCACAGTCGTTATCGGCCGTTGACGCAACGCCCGGATCGAGCAGCCCGAGGCACGACCCCGGGGCACGTTTCGCTCGACGTGCCCGGGCAGAGGCTCGAAAGACGATGTACGAGGACTTCACCTACCGGTCGTACCAATGTGCGTAATCGGACAACAGATGAGCGCAGCGCCAGCAGAATGCTACGGCTCATCGTTGAGCCGGCTACGCGGGTCGACGAACTCTCTCATTTGCAGAACAGGTCGTCGGTACGAGGGATGCTTGCAGTGGAACCGCCCGAGCGTGCATCAGTTGGAGTTGAGTGACCGGAATAGGGCCCGGTCCCGCAAGGCCTCGCGCATTCGTTGCACGCGTCGGGATCCGTGACATGCACCGAGCTATCCACATCTATCGAACGCAACGCGCGAGCAGCTTGTGCCGTTCAGTTTGCCGCAGCAGTACACTGGTCCAGCGTACGGGATGCGGTCACGATCCCGGCTGAATGGCAACTGTACCATCAATCGGCGTCTGGTTGGTGAACGTCAAGCTGAACGGCCTCTCACCGGGCTCCTGATCATCTTCCTCCAAGACCACTGTCGCCTCCCCGCCCGTGGGAACAAACCTGCCGCTGTTCGCCGGATCGCAGACGACCTTTCGGAGCACGATGGCATACGATCCACCTCCCGGATATACCACCGTCAGGTCAGCGTCTTCGATCGTGATTCGTCCGGCTTGGTTGTCGAGCCGGACAGAACCACTCCCGGCCACCTTGGTTCCGTCGCTGAGGAAGAGCGTGACGGTTAGAGTGAAGCTCGTCGTTTCGGCGGCGAGGGTAAACCCACCCGCGATGCTTCCGCTAAGAGAACTGCCATCGACCGCCACGTCCTCTAATTCAAAATCGAACGCATTGAACACGATGTACGAAGTCCCCTCCACAGTCCCCTCGAGCGAACTCAGGGGGAAGGCAGTTGGCGGGCAGCCAGTTCCGTATTCAAGCGTCAACCCGATCGTGTTCGAGCCGAGCTCGACGCCAAGCGATGGGCACACCGGCGCTGGCAGGCCGTATTCGAAGATCGCTTGTAGGTCCTTCGCCGGGAGAATGACGACGACAGCTTGGGCGAACGTCTGCGCCGAGATGACCGCGGTCCGGCCAGCCAGTTTCTGCACTCCTTCGCCGTTGTCCGGAACCGATCCTGTTTGTGGTAGGTCCACGACGTCACAGCTCAAGGTGACGAACGCCAACCCGATAAGTACGACCACGGAGTAGCAGTGATAGGTTCTCACAAGTCACCGCAGCGCTAGGACTCGAGGGCGTCACCCGTCTCTCTTGCGTTCGGTCCTCGCCCACTTGATGTCGGCATACGCGCTTCCGTGCTGCAGCGGGCTGTCTCGGCAAAGGGTCTCGAGACCCTCGGACCGCCGGGTTGCCCTCTCAACCTGCTTATCGAGAGACACCTGGCGCGGCTTTATTGAATACTCGAACTGCTCCTCGTCATGCCGCTTGGGCCCGCGGCCCGGCCAGCCGTTACAGCAGCGAGTTCAATACTCGGTGACACCCGATGCCAACCGTCGGTACAACCCCCCGTACGACCCCCGTTTGGCGGTCTGCCGAGATCGGCGTGTGCGGTACGGGAACGCGGCGTTCGGCGGATTGACCACTGCTCGGCACGTAGGGCACCTCGACTGGCGAGAGCGCTCCCACCCCCGCCAGTATCGCCGAGGGGAACGGGCGTTTCACAAAGCCGGATAGGAAGAACTTTGTCGGCATCGCAAGAGGGAGCGTAGAGGAGCACGTCCCTCTTTTGGAAGTTGCCGCTCGCCAGGATCTGATCATGCCCAACCGTCATGAAGGTCTCGAGGGCGACCTTGAGGAGACCGCCCGAATGTTCTCAGTCCTGATCAGCGGCTTGGACAAATGCAAGACCTGACGCGGATGATTCGAGCGATCCGTCAAATCTGCTAGGGGTTGAACGCCCTCGCACGTATCGGAGCGTCTCAGATCCGCCATCTACACTTGGACGGAGCGGGGCATTCGCATAGGATGCCCATGTTGGAAGCCGGAACATCATTTAAGGAGACTTGCCCGTGAAGCGCGCTGCCCCCAGGATGCTTATTGTCGTACTCTTCTCGGTGTCGTTGTTCGTCGCAGGTTGCTTTGGTCCACCGGCGCCGCCGGGCGTTTTCGATGTCGTGCTCCCGGGCGGCGCGAAGCAGGAGGTGGCCGCACACACGGGGCCGGAGATGCTTGCCGGCGGAAGCTGGTCCGGGTTCCGAAAGGCCGGTGGGACCGAGCAGGCTGAATTCGAATCGAATCCGGTTGCCGGGCCCTACGGAACGCTCCTTAATGGCGGATCGCTCACGCGTCCGCCCGTCGACTGGCAGATCGCTGTAATCGATGTGGCCGAAGACGGCCGTGTTACCATGATCCGCGAGAACGATTACCTATTGTCCGGAATCTACGGCGACAGCAGCGTGGTCGACGGCACGTCCCAGTCAACCACGATCTTCGGGCTTACGTACGCTCTCACATCGTTTGGTGTGACCGTTGATGATGCCATCGGTGTCGCAGTCGTTTCAGATGTCCGCTTTATCGGCCTGCCCGTAGGTCGGGCGGTCATCTACGCCTGGGGCACGGGTTCCACCGACCGGGTCGACGGACAGTTCGGTTATTTGTACGATTTTTCCGAAGGGATCGGCGGTTTGTTCTTTGCGTCGGGCGGGGACCAGTATCCGTTTTACCTGATCAGGCAAGAGTAGTCGCGCAACCCGCGTCTCGGCGATGGCCGCCTATTCACGCCGGTGCTAGACGAACGACACCGCGTCATCGGCCAAGTCAAAGCCTTGCGGAATCTTTCCGGTGCGCTGGCTACGGGCGCGTGACGGCCAACGCATCAGTCCTGCGCTCCGACAGAACATCCCCCTCGAACTCCGCCAGCGCAGCCAGCATCCGAGGGACCATATTCGTGGCTGCGGTGGTTGTGTCACCTTTCTCCGACAATCTCACAGGGTCGGCATCCGCGCAAGCGATCCCGGCGGCGCTCGGTGCTCATTCCAACTTGAGGATGCGAGCCGGATTGGCGCACATCATTAAGCGAATCTCGTCCTCGCCCACTCCTTCGGCTAGCAATGCCTCAGCGAACTCGCGAAGCATCCGCGCCGGCCGTGGGTTGAATGCTTGGCCTCCGTCAGTCGCCAGAATACAGTGGTCATGTCCCACCGCGTGGATCGCCCGGGCTGTCCGGCTGGGCGGAGCGGTCGCAGGCTGGCGCGGACTGCACGAGAGATAATCGAACTCGAGGAGTGCCCCAAGCGCGGCAGCGGCTTTCATCTGATCCACGTCGAAACGCGTAAACTCCGCCAGCGGGTGCGTCACGAGTGTTCTAGTGATGCCCATGTCCCTGGCCGCCCCCAATAGCGTCAAGCTCTCCTCTGGCGCAAGGTGGCCTGTGCCCAGGGCGATATCGGCGTCGCGGATCTGTTCGAGGACGGGCGACACCTCTGGCCGGAGCTTGCCGTCGGCATCGACAACGCGAATGCCCTCGCGGCCCTTCCGGGCCTCGGCCCGGAACATGTCCAGCTCGCCCACCTCCAGGCAATGCGCCGCGTGCAGAGTGGGCATCCACACTTGCCGGGCACCGAAAGCGATGGCGGTCTCCACGGCCACGGGGTTAAGTCCGCCCACAGTGAGGTTGAGGGCCATCCCACCGAACACTTCCAAGCCGGCTACCTGTTTGGCAGCTAGTGTCGCGCGGTCGGCGGTCAACGTGTGATGGCTCTTGAGAAGGACGGCGCGCATTCCCGCCGCCGCTGCCTCCCGCACCAGTTCCACATCGTCGACCGAGCGCTCGTAAACATCGGGGGATGAGTGTACGTGCAGGTCGATGGCACCGGCGATGTCCATCACGTGCCTCTCATCTCACCCAGCCGCGATTCGATCCAGCCTGCGATTCGGGCACCGAGGGCCTGGAACTTCGGGTCATCGTCATGCATAAACTCGGTGTGGCCGGCGCCCTCGATCCAAAACAGCTCCTTTGGCCCACCGTACACGCCGTAAAGCGACTCGGCCTCACTCGGCGGATGCAACCGGTTCCGGTCACCGTGCGCGATCAGTAGCGGCCGGTGCATGCGGTCGGCGTACGCCTCCGGCACCCAGCGCAGGAGCGAGTCGGCCAGTTCGAACGAGTACGCCGCGGCGCTGTACCCGGGTGTCTGCCGCAGCACGGTGTCGACGTACTGACTCGATTGGGGATCGAGCGGATAAATCTCGAACGGGTCGACTTCCGTAGAAGCGCCGCTTCGGCTGCGGTTTTGGCGGTCCTCGTCGACGCGCTGACAGAATTCGCGCAGACCCACGTCCCCTCGATGGTGTAGCTGCACACGCCGGCCGTCGTAGAAGCCGTTGATGACAATGATGCCAACGAGGCCGGAGAGCTGTCGCGCTGCATCCAACACCAGCCCGGCCCCCATGCCCCAGCCTAGAAGGATCAGTTGGGACGCATCGACGCGTTCATCCACGCTGACGTAGGCGGTCGCGTGGATGATGTCGCGCACCTGTTCTTCGAGCAGCACACGGTGCCGTGGCCCATCGCTATCGGCAAAACCGCGGTAGTCGAAGCCGAAACAGGGCTGGTTACATCCCGTGAGGTAGCGGGCAAACCGAGCGGGATGAATGTGACGCAGCCCTGTGAATCCCGAGCAGGCGATGACCATCGGCTGCGGCGTCGTCACATCGAAATCATCCGGCCAGAAGAAGCCGGCGCCGAGCCTCCATCCGTCGCTGAAGAAATTCGTCTCTTCTGTCCGCATGGCTGTTCGTTCCCTTACACGGTTGGTCAGCGCGGCTTAGGGGCAAGCGGCCCCTGCGACCCATCAATATCCGCGGTTCGGTCTCGTCTGGTCTTTGCCCTTAACACGCGCTGTGCGGTTTGAATCGTATGCACGAGGCTGTCGTCGCGGAGAAATGGCAGCTTGATCCGTTGCTCGCGCAGCGCGCGGAAGTCAACATCCGCCACAAGGAAGTCCGGCTCGGACGTTTGGCTTTGGGCGATGAGGTTCCCGTCCGGCCCGGCGACGAACGAGCCACCCCAGAAGTGGTGATCACCTGCTTTGCCTGCGAGGTTGGCGAACACCACGAAACAGGAAAGCGTCAACGCGTAGCTGCGACAGACCGCGTGCCAGGCGTCAGGGCACGAGGTCGTCTCGGTGAGCCCCTCGCGGGAACTCGCAGCAAGAACGATCAACACGTCTGCCCCGTCGTTGGCCGCGAGGTAGGCCAGGGGAATATGCCATGCATCCCCGCAAATCAGCATCGCCATGCGACCGTGGGCGGTGTCAAACGCGGAAACATCCCACCCCGCAGCGAAGTACCGCCTCTCGTCGAACATACCATACGTCGGCGGGTAGATCTTTCGATGCACGTGCTTGATCTTGCCGCGTTCGAGGAAGACCGCACTGTTGTAAAACAGGGCCGCGTCGGTCTCCTCGATCAGCCCGACGCTGATGTCCACACGTTGGGAGAGCTGGCGCAGCCGATCAACCTGCCGCCCGTCGCGCTTTACGGCCGCCTTGGAAAACCGCCTGTCGACCAGGTAGCCGGTCAAGGCCAACTCGGGAAAAACCAGAAGATCCACCTCTTCAGCTTCGGCGCGATCCACCATCTCGGCGATTCGTTTGAGATTGCGGCCCAGATCGTTGCGCACGCACTCGATTTGCCCGATGCCGATCCGTAGTCCGTTCCGATCCATTGATCGCCTACTCAAATAGGAGCGACTGTCCGACTGCTCGCCCGGTTTCGGTGCAAGGCGCAATCAACACGAGTGTAACCGCCTCTTTCGAGAAACCAACCCCGCACCCGTCGATTCCCCGCTGGTTGCCGCGACCGCTGCGAGCCCGGATGGGTCGGACCCGGAACGCCAGTTCGCGATAGGATGATCTGGATGGACGCAGAACGGATCGAGCTATGTCGCGAGCGACGCCCTTAGATCGATGACCACGCCGCCAAGTGCTTTCGAAACCGGGCATGCGATCTTGGCGCTTTCCGCCAGGTTCTTGAATTGGTCCTCATTGATGTCCGCCACGTCGGCCTCGACAAACAGTCTCATGCGTGGGATGGCAAACCCGGTCGCCAACTTCTCCAACTCGACTTCTGCCTTTGTCTGTATGCTCTCCAGTTGGCGGCCGGACTCGGAAAGCGTTTTGGCCAGGGCCATCGAGAAGCAGCCCGCCGCAGCCGCGCCGATGAGTTCCTCCGGCGTGGTTCCCTCGCCGTTCTCGAACCGGCTCGAGAAGGAGAAGGGTGCCTCCAGCCCGCCGTGCCCGAGTTTCATCAGGCCTTGTCCGTCCTTTAATCGACCTTCCCACTTGGCCTCCGCATTGTGGACCTTCATCGCGTATCTCCAACTCGTGGCACTGGTTAGTTCCCCGGGGCTACCCCATCGCAGCCAAACATGCCGGGGCCTCGGCTTGCCCGTTCACAACAACGCTCCCCACCGCCTCACGAATACCGATGCGGGCGAAAGGCCGATAAATGCAAGCCGCTACGGTTCGTCCGCTCCGTCGAACGGTCGATCGTAACTTGCTTCGCGTCGAAAGCAACAAACGACCCTTGCGATGGCGCTCATAACGACGGCGAAAAGATGTAAGCTATTATGAATAATAATCTTACGATATTCTCGCTCCGGGTCTTGCGGGCTCTACTTGCCGGGTGTATAGTATCGCATTCAATACATTCTGACCCACAAGTTGAACCGATGACGGAACAAGACCTGACAATCGAAGACGAAATCGTCGCCGCGTTGCGGCGGATCGTCCGCGGAATCGATCAGCACTCCAGCCACCTTGTCTACGAGGTAGGCTTGACTTGGCCCCAGCTTGCCACCCTCCGCACGGTCGGTCGTCTCGGGCCTTGTTCCATCAGCACGCTTGCGCGAACAGTGCATCTGGGCCAGCCGACGCTCACCGGTATCGTGAAGCGCCTGGAGCGCGCCGCGTACGTGATCCGCACGCCCAACGAGGCGGACCGACGTAGCGTCAGGATATCCGCGACCGCTGCCGGCCGCGCGATCCTCCGGCGGGCCCCTTCGCTGCTTCAAGACCGATTCCGCACCGAGCTTGCCAAGCTGAAAGACTGGGAGCGCCTCCAGACGTTGGCATCGCTCAAGCAAATCGCGGAGATGATGGATGTGGAGGCGCTTGATGCTTCGCCGCTCCTCGTGGCCGGCCCCGTCGAACCCACCGCTGCCGGCGACCCGAGCGGAGGCGATCTCGGCCGCAGGGGTACGGCGCCCCGCGCTTCGCGAAGGCCGCGCCACGAGACGAAAACACGATCCAAGAGACCGACACAGAAAACGGAGTGCTGACCTTATGACGACAGCAATAGCCCACGCAAGTGAAGCCCGGTCTTCCAGAAGCGGAAACGGAAGTCTGCTTATTGCTCTGCCTGAACCGACCGTCTCCATGAGGCAGGATGCAGAATGGTGTGTTGTCCGCGACAACGGCCATTGGCGCCAAATCCGCTTCCACGACTACCACGAACTCTACGCCATCCCCGGTCTGTACGAGAGGATCTTCTACGAGATCCTACGGTGCGATTCCCCGCAGGTGGTTTGCAGCTTGTTGCAGCATGAACTGGCAGAAGCAGGAGTAGCGGCTGACGAGTTGCGCGTTCTCGATCTCGGGGCTGGAAACGGTATGGTCGGCGAGCAACTCGCGGAGCATGGCGCTGAGTTCATTGTCGGCACGGACATCATCGAAGAAGCGGGGTTGGCCGCAGAGCGGGACCGGCCCGGCGTGTATGACGATTACCACGTGGTCGACATGACCGATCTGGATGCGCGCACGCGGAAGGAACTGGCCGATTGCCGGTTTAACACGTTGACGTGTGTGGCGGCACTAGGCTTCGGTGACATTCCGACAGCGGCATTTACAGCCGCGTACAACCTAATCCGCCCAGGAGGCTGGATCGCGTTTAACATCAAGGAAAAGTTTCTCAACGGTCGCGATTCCTCGGGTTTCGCCGAGTTGATTCGGTCCATAACCGACGCGGGCGCCCTGCAGATTCGGCGTAAGAAGCGCTATTGCCACCGCCTGGGCACCGATCGTCAACCCCTCCATTACGTCGGCGTTGTCGGCCGGAAGCTGCACGACATCTCCTGAAACTGTCCATCCTGGTACTGTTCTGGAACGACACCCCGTATGAGTGGGTTTGAACACGATACCATCTCGATTAAAGACTTGCGGGCAGGCTCCGGGCAGGAGGTGCTGACGGAGGCTGAGGTCATCATCGCGGTGGACGCGGACGCACAAGAAGAAGTGTTGCGTGGCAAGTGGGATTGGGAACTGGCCGTCGGAACTGGGCATGAGGCGGAGCTCTCGGTTGTGCGCGTCGAGCTCGAGACCTCGGACGACGTCAATGAACTCAGGGAGATGCTCAGAGCAGCGCAATCGGAAACGGACGATGGTGAAGAAGAGCCAACCGCCGATGATGACACCAACGAAGCATAGGCCCATGCTCACGGGGCGCACCGTGCTGGCCGTGCTTATGACGCATCTGGTCTCGGCGGGGCCGACGTTCGCCCAGAACCTGCCGCAGGCTGTCTTCCATAACGAACCAGCGTTGCGAACCAACGAGGGGCACGTGTCGTTGAGCTGGAGCGCCGATCTCGACTCGCCTGTATATGAGCTCCAAGGCTCGCCGGAGGCGGGTTTCGCGGAGTCGACCTGCCTGTATCGAGGGGCCGACGAAACGTCCTTCCGCTCCGGGCTGGCCGACGGGCGCTATTACTATCGGGTCCGCGCCCGGCAGTCCGAAGCTGGCACGTGGGGACCGTGGTCCAAACCGGTCGAGTTGGTTTGCGAGCACCATTCCATGGCGCACGCCTGGACGTTGTTCGCGTTAGGCAGCCTGTTGTTCCTGCTCATTGCGCTTTTCGTAGGCATCAACGCCCGCCACTTGGATCGGTTCGAGGGGAACAATGGCTGAGGAAGGCAAAGTCCTATCAGCATCGGCCGGGTGGGCGCTGCTTTGTATGTTCGGCGTCATGTGGATTGCCCTCGGTGTCTACTGGGGCCGCCGCGCCAAGTCGCTCGAGGGCTTCATGGTCGCCGGTCGTAACGTAGGGCTTGCATTGGGGACGGCGACCGCGGTCGCAACCTGGATCACCTCCAACACGACCATGCTGGCGCCGCAATTCGCCCTGCAACTTGGCATCTGGGGGATGCTCGCCTACTCAACGGCATCGTTCGGCTTGTTCCTTTTCGCCCCGTTAGCCAAACGCATCAGGCAGGCCATGCCGCATGGCTACACGAGTGTGGAATTCATCCGTTTGCGTTACGGACCAACGGCTTACGTCGTCTTCCTCGTGATCTCGCTCTTCTACGGGCTGACGTGGATGGTCAGCATGGGAATGGCCGGCGGGATACTCCTGGAGGCGCTGGCGGGGATACCTTATGCGTATGGCATGTCCGTGATTCTGTTCGTGTGCGTGGTCTACACACTGTTCGGTGGCCTTTACGCTGTCATTGGGACCGACTTCATCCAGAGTCTGATCATTTTGGTCGGTGTCGTGGTAGTCGCCATCGCCATATTGGCACGAGTCCCGCTGGCGGAGGTGTACGGGAACCTGCAGACCAACCGCCCTGCACTCCTCAACGTGTTCTTTCCGGCTGCGATCATGGCCGTGTTCAACAACTTGTTGTTCGGTATCGGCGAGATCTTCCACAGCAACGTGTGGTGGAGTCGGGCATTCGCTATGCGCGAAGGCGTGGGCATCAAGGCGTATCTGCTGGCCGGGATGATCTGGCTGCCGATTCCGATTGTGGCGGGATTTCTGGGATTGGCGGCGCCGACTCTTGGCATCAACATCACCCGCCCTGATGTTGTCGGCCCGTTGGTGGCGGCCAACATCCTCGGCTATGCCGGCGGCGTGCTCGTCTTTATCGTCGTGTTCTGTTCGCTGGCATCGAGCATCGACAGCCTTCTGGCCGCGACTTCAGATGTCGTGACAAAAGAGGTGGTTCAACCGCTTCTCATGCCGAATGCGACTGATGCCCAGATTCGTAAGGTCGCCACTGTCGTCATCATCTTGGTCGGTCTGGTTACTTGGGCGGTCTGCCTGCCGAAGGTGGGTACGCTGGCGACGGTCCTGTTCTTTGCCGGACCGCTGGTCGGTAGCACGATCTGGCCGATTATTGCAGGGCTGTTCTGGAGGCGGGTTAACGCGACCGGCGCCGTGCTGGCGATGGTGCTCGGCAGCTCGATCGGGCTGTTCGCCTACTTCCAGATCGGATGGTACACGGCATCACTGATTGGCACGGCGGTCTCGTTCCTCACGCTGGTCGGGACGACCCTGTTGCGACCGCGTGCCTTCGACTGGGGCGCACTTACGGCGGAGAAGGAGGTGCAGCGGGCATGACCCTTTTTCCGCAATGGTTCTTCACGATTCTAGTTTATGGAGGAATCGCGTTGGCTGCGCTCGGCGGCGTGCTTCTGTTGGTCCTTCTGTTCCGAGACGTCGGAGGAAAGAGAATATGGTAGACGGTACGACAATAGAAATCGATACTGCGGAGGCGACGCCGGCACGGGAACAGGCGAACTCGAAGGGCCTGCAACTGGACCCCCGGCCTCTCTTGGACGCTACAGACGGGCAAGTCGATATCAAGAAGCTCGAAACGCTGAGCGGTCAATCCATTGTCCACCCGAGACAGTTTGACCGGCGGACGGTGGTGGATCTGTGTCGAACAGCGGCCGTTCTCGAAGCCGCCAACGTCGAGACGATCAAGCCCTTGGACGGGAAGATCGCCATCACGGCTTTCTTTGAAGCCAGCACACGCACGCGACTCTCCTTTGAGAGCGCCGTGCTGAGACTCGATGGAAAAGTCCTCAGCGTACCGGATGGTCGCGTTACCGGGGTTGCCAAGGGCGAATCGCTGGCCGACATCGGTGAGATGTTCAACACCTACGGTGACGTCGTGATCATGCGGCACCCGGACACGGGCAGCGTTGATGAAATCCGCAACAACCTCGACCTGCCGCTGATCAACGCGGGCAATGGTTCCGGGCATCACCCCACCCAGGCTCTTCTGGACTGGTACGCCCTGCTGAAGTGGCGCCCGCCCCTGGCCTCGTCGGACTGCCCGACGAACCAGCGCATTCACTTGGGCATCGTCGGCACGCCCGGAAGTATGCGTGCCGTCAAGAGTTTCCTCGGTCTGTCCCTGCTCTTCGTGGGCGCCATCGACAAGATCACGATTGTATCGGAGATGGCGGATCCGGTGGGACTTGACCTCGAATCAGCGATTGAAGACTGTCCTGTGCCGGTCGAGGTCACCAATGACGTCCAGGAAGTACTGGGTGAGCTAGACGTCATCTACATAAACTCGATCGCGTTTCTGGGTGATAGTTATCGTGAACTGGACAGCCGATTCAAGCTCCAATCCGACAGCGACCTGAAGCGCGACGCTGTGATCATGCATCCACTTGCTCGCCGTGACGAACTCGACACCAGCTTGGATGCGACGCCGCACAACATGTACTTCGCCCAGGCCGCGGGGGCGGTCTTTCTGCGCCAAGCGCTCTTGATTGCCGTTCTCGGAAGACTCGACAAGCTGGCGGAACTAGCCGCGTAGGCACGCTGGAGTCCGCCGTCAGGAACGCCGCTGTACACGGCCTGGAGGACGAGAACATGTGCGGAATCGTTGGCTTTTGGGTATTAAAAGAACGTCGAGAGAACGCGGCTGAGACGGTTGACCGTATGCTCGATACGGTTGTGCATCGTGGGCCGGACGGTCGCGGAACGCATGTAGACAGCGATCTCGGTCTTTCCATGGGACATACCCGGCT
>JASFUW010000120.1:0-12271 GCA_050050135.1 Phycisphaerae bacterium | reverse complement strand
GTTCCAGTCGGCGCGCCTTAGGAAAACCGATCGACGGCCCGTGCGGGCTTGATGGAATGATCCGCTACCTACTGCTGGCGAGCCTGTCACTTTTCGTCGGTGTCATACTCCTGGCGTCAACCGGTTCCGCCCCGCCGCGCGCCGACCTGACCTACGTCAACCCCAACGGAATCCACACCCTTGATCCGGCCCGGATGAGCTGGACCCAGGATATCCGCGTTGCGCTCAACATCTGGGAGGGCCTGACCGCCTGGAACCCGCAGACGTTGGAGCCCGTCGAAGGCGCGGCGCACTTCCCACCGGAGATTTCGGATGACGGGTGTCGGTACATCTTCACCATTCGTCCCGATGCCCGATGGTCAAACGGTGACCCGGTGGCGGCAGAAGATTTCGTCCGCGGCTGGCGGCGTGCCCTCGAGCCGGGAACCGCGACGGATTACACCTTCCTCCTGGCTGACCACATCGCCGGTGCCGATCAATACGTCCGGTGGCGGCGCGAGGCGGTCGCGACCCTGGCACCGCTGAAGCGATTGCGCGACGGCTGGCAGGTTACGCCCGAGCAAGCCGCAGCGCTCGAGCCTGCGGGCGGCGACGCCGACCGGTCCAAACGCCACGAGCATGCGTTCCACACGCACGCCGCGGCGTTGGACGAGCGCTTCGCCCGAGTCGGAATCAAGGCCGCGAACGAAAACACGCTCGTCGTCGAGTTGCGTCAACCCTGTCCTTACTTTCTGGACTTGACGGCCTTCCCGATCTTCTTGCCCTGCCACAAGTCGATCGAGCTTCTGCGGGAGCGCCACGACGATGCACCCATTACGGCGGAGGGGCTCGTCGTCTATGATCCGCAGTGGACCAAGCCCGATTACCATCACCGTGCATATCCCGGCCTGGTCACGAACGGCCCGTACGTGCTGAGCGAGTGGGTCTTCAAGCGTCGCATTCGCCTGACGCCCAACCCGCACCATCGCCTCACGCGCAAACTCTCCTGTCGCACGGTCGACATGCTCACGTACGAGAACATCAGCGCCTCCATCATGGCCTATGAGGCGGGTGACGTCGACTTCCTCACCGCGATGGACGTGCCCTATGCTCACGAAATAGCCCGACTGGCCCGAAGCGGCGATCGCCCGGATTTCCACCTGTGCCATGTGCTCGGCACCTATTTCTTCAACTTCAACTGCACCAGCGAGCAAGTGCATGGTGTGCCCAACCCGTTTCGGGACCGGCGGGTGCGAAAGGCCTTCGCCCTGGCGGTGGACAAGACACAGATCGTCGAGAGCGTCCTCAAACGCGGAGACCGCGTCGCACGCAGCTTCGTCCCCGCGGACTCGATCCCGGGATATGAACCGCCCGCCGGCTTGCCCCACGACGTCGGTCGAGCCGCCGAGTTGCTCGCCGCGGCCGGTTATCCGGGCGGCGCGGGTCTGCCCACCGTGCAACTGTTGTACACCCCCAACGACGAACTCATCTGCCAGGCCGTGGCACGAATGTGGCAGGGCGCACTCGGCGCTCGCGTCGAACTGGAAAGCAAAGAGCCCAAAACGTTCGCTGAAGACAAGGCGAACCACGACTTCATGGTCGCCCGCGGCAACTGGTTCGCCGACTACAACGACCCGACGACGTTCCTCGACTGCCTCGGCACCGGCAACGGAAACAACGACAGCGGATACGCCAATCCGCGCTACGACGCACTGTTGATCGAGGCGGGCGGCGAGCGCGATCGCAACCGCCGGGCGGAGCTGCTACGCCGCGCCGAGGCGATCATCGTCCAGGACGATCTTCCCATTCTCCCCATCCTGCACTACGCCATGCCGATCGCGATCAAACCGCACATCAAAGGCTTGCACCCCAACGCACGTCTGTGGTTCCCGTTTTACGCCGTGACGATCCAGTGATGTCCAGACTGATCCTCCGTCGGCTGATCTTCGGAATCGTCACGATCGCGTTCATCTACGCCCTGACGTTCGTCATGGTCGTTTCCCTTCCGGGAAACCCCTTCCAACAAGGCCAGCACAACATTGCACCCGAAGCCGAGATGGCGCTGCGCGCTCGGTACAACATGGACAACAACTGGCTCTACTTCTGGCAGTTTCTCGAAGGCGCGGTCCGTTTGGATTTCGGCCCGACCTTCATGTACAACGACTGGACGTGTAATCAGATCATCGCTTCGGCGCTTCCGGTCTCGATGATGATCGGGCTGCTCGCGATCCTCATAGCGGTCACCGTCGGCGTCCCGGTCGGCGTTTGGGGGGCGGTCAAGCGAGATACGTACATTGATGTCACTTGTTTGACGTTCGTGCTCTTGGGCATTTCACTCCCGACCTTCGTCACCGGGAGCGGGCTCTTGATCCTGTTCGGCGTCTGTCTGAAGGTCGCCCCCGTCGGAGGCTGGGGCACGCTCGCCCACCTCCCCCTGCCCGCACTCACCCTCTCCTTGCCGTTCACCGCGTACATCGCGCGCCTCACGCGGACCGGCATGTTGGACACACTTTCAAGTGATTTCGTGCGGACGGCGCTGGCGAAAGGAGTGCGGCCGGGCGCCGTCGTATGGAGACACGCCCTGAAGGTGGCGTTTCTACCGGTCCTGAGCTTTCTGGGTCCAGCCACCGCGCAGGCCATGACCGGCTCCTTCGTCGTGGAGAAAGTGTTCGGCGTCCCCGGGCTGGGTCAGCACTTCGTGAACGCCGCCCTCAACCGCGATGCAAGCCTGATCATGAGCACCGTGTTGGTGTTCTCGACGATCCTCGTAGTCCTGAATCTGTTGATCGACGTGCTCTATGCCTGGATCGATCCGCGCATTTCGGAGGCCGTATGAGCAACGTTGACCGCGACAGGCAAACGGTGCCCATGCCGACGCGGCGCACCCGACGACCCGTGAAAGCTCTGCGACGTTTTCGCCGCCGTCGCACCGCGCTCCTCGGCGTGTCCGTCATCTTGCTCCTCGCGCTTGTCAGCCTCGTGACACTCCCCTTTACGACAACCTGGTACAATGTGCAGGAATTGAACACAGCCGTCCGCCACGGACCGGCACTTTCGCCTATCGTCCCCTTGGACCAGTTCGAAAGTGTCGCTCCGCAGGCACGCCCGGGACGCGTCGCCCGCGTCGTGCATCGGGCGTCGTCGTGGTTCGGACACGACGACCTCGGGCGAAGCGTGCTGTTTCGCGTTTTGCCGGGCTTCCTCGTGAGCATGGGAATCGGAGTCGCCGCCGCCGTCATCGCCGTCGTCGTCGGGACGCTCTGGGGCGCGACCGCCGCCCTGGCGGGAGGGCGCGTGGATCTGCTGATGATGCGGGTGGTCGACGTTCTCTATGGCCTGCCGTACATCTTGACCGTGATTCTCTTGAAGGTCGCGCTCACCCGTCCGCTCTCCGCGATGTTCGGCGGCCACACCCACGTCGCGAACCTCATGATACTTCTGCTGGCCATCGGGGGTGTGAGCTGGCTGACGATGGCCCGCGTGATTCGCGGGCAGGTGCTCTCGCTGCGGGGTCTGCCCTTTGTCGACGCCGCCCGCGCCGCCGGTGCCCGGCCGTTCTACATCCTGCGCCGGCACCTGTTGCCCAATCTGGTCGGTCCGATCATAACCTACGCCTCGCTCGTCATCCCGCAAGCGATTCTGCAGGAGTCGTTCCTGAGCTTCCTGGGAATCGGTGTGCAGCAGCCCACGCCCTCCCTCGGGCGGCTCGCCGCCGACGGAATCGAGGCCGTCAACGCGTTCGTGGGATATTGGTGGTTGATCGTATTCCCTTGCGGCGTTCTCGTGGTTACGCTCCTAGCGCTGAATTTCATCGGCGACGCATTGCGAGACGCGTATGATCCCAAATCTTCGTCCTCCGTCATGTTGGTGTGACCGCCATGCCTGATATCGATCTAAATCGCGTGCGGCGGCTGTGGCGTGAAACCGATGACGCCGACGTGGCACGAGCGCTGGCGATGCGCAATGACTACGTGCCCGAGGCGTACGCGATCGTCGCAGAGGAAGCCGCAAGACGCGGCGTGGGAGCGGCCATGGCGGACGCGCATGCTCCTTCGGGTCCCGGTCCAGGCGGTGTAATTCTAAGGGCCATCGCGGGTTTCATTAAGGCGCGTGCGCTTCTCTCGGGCTGCTTGGGGGGTGCCGGTCTGAGGCTAGGGCTCAACGTTCTGCTGCTGTTGACGGAGTCCTTTCATTGGGCCGTGTGGGTGTCACTGTACGTCGTACTGGCTTGTGTGGTTTTGTGTGTGGTGGGCTGGCCGCTGCGCAAGTGTCGTGCAGTCGTGCTCGGGGCGGCGGGCGCCTTCGTCGGAAACCTCGCCGTCGCAGGCGTGTTCCTGGTGATGTACCTGGAGATATTCCGCAGGATAGGGTTCCTGGGAGCTGCACTCTCCAATCTGGCCAACGGCGTGGTTGTGTGGGGGATTCCATGCTTGTTAGTCTGTGGCGTCGTCAAGGTGCGTAATCTCCTCCACCCGGTCTACGAGCCTGGATTCTGCGCCAATTGTGGGTACAACCTGCGCGGTTTGCCCGAGCCGCGATGTCCGGAATGCGGCGAACCGTTTGACCGGGTCAATGAGAATCTAAAGACGCAGGCTTAGTCATTGTGACCGATGAAAATACACCCAACGATGCAGTACTGGAGGTGCGCGACTTACGCACTGTCTTCGTAACGGACCATGCTACGATACCGGCCGTGGACGGCGTATCGCTGCGTATTCCCCATGGCAAGACCGTGGCACTCGTGGGCGAGAGCGGCTGCGGCAAGAGCGTGACCGCCCTCTCCCTGATGCGGCTTATACCGTCACCGCCGGGACGGATCATCGGTGGAGAGGTGCTCCTGGCTGGTCAGGGCGAAGAGGCACCGATCGATTTGCTGAGATTGACCAGGCAAGAGATATGCAAGGTCCGGGGCGGGCGAATCGCAATGATCTTCCAAGACCCGATGACCTCGCTGAACCCCGTCTACACCGTCGGTGAGCAGATTGTCGAAGCCATCGAGCTGCATCAACCTCTACGAGGCAAGGACGCGTGGAGCGTGGCAATCGAGTCGCTGCGTAAGGTCGGCATTCCGTCACCCGACCACCGAGCGAAAGACTATCCGCACACGCTGTCAGGCGGAATGCTCCAACGAGCCATGATTGCGATGGCCCTTTCGTGCAAACCGTCGCTGCTGATCGCCGACGAGCCCACGACCGCCCTCGACGTCACCATCCAGTTGCAGACGCTCGACCTGCTGCGCCGGCTTCAACGAGAGTCGGGCATGAGCATTCTCCTGATCACGCATGACTTCGGCGTCGTCGCGGAGATCACGGACTACGTATACGTCATGTACGCGGGGCGGATCGTCGAACACGGCCCCGTGAATGACATGCTTGCGACACCCTTGCACCCCTATACGCAGGGGCTGCTCGGGTGCGTGCCGAGGCTTTCATCAGGAACCTCGTCCATGGCGATCATCCCCGGAACCGTGCCCGACCCGGCTGACTATCCGCGCGGTTGCCGGTTTCATCCCCGGTGCGGTCTCAGCGCGAAGCTCGCACGCGAGACGGACCGGCACGCGGTCGACGTTCGATCGGATGTCGGCGATAGGGTGCTTCGCAGTTGCGTTCAGCCGGAAGACCGCGCCTCGAGTTCCGGCCCGCCGCTGCGAGAGGTGCACCCGGGACACTTCGTAGCTTGCAACGAGGTTGTATCGGCCACGTGCAGTCCAGACACCTCCTCCGCACAGCCGTTATGATATACAGCATGGTCTAATGCGGTGGCGACGGCTTGGCGGAGGGCTTTTGGCCTGGGCGAGGTGGCCCGTAGACGGGGACGGGCTTCCCCCGTTCGGCCTTGCGTTCCATACCCCCCGTTTCCGTTCGAGCGAGGATGTCTCTACACGCTTCGTCGTTGCGCCGAGCGACGAACTCCCCGACGATGATCGCCCGCGAATTCCCGCGCCAACCCGTTAGCACCGAATACGTCTGATGCTTCGCCACCATCCGGAACCGCCCGCGCAGGCGCCTCGGCCCGTAATCCCAGACGATGGCTTCGCCGCTTAGCGAAGCTGCTCGAGTGTAACAAAACCCTTTACGATCCTTCATGCGCGCGGACTGCCGAGTCAGCCGATAGTGACGCGCCGCCCCGGCCGGCGGCTCACCGAGTACCAGCGAGAGCACAAACTCCCGCCGCCGTGTTTCGCCGACAAAGCACGGACTGGCCTCGCGCATGGCGATACAAAGCTCGTTCTCGTCGTTAACCCAGAAGAAGCACTCATCCGGCGCCACCTGCATAACCAATGGCCCCGTCGCCGTCAGCCTGTTCCCGCCAACATGCACAACATGAACCGACGCCGGTGCACTGCAGCTGGTTGAACACGCTGCGCCGGTAAAGAGCACCAATGTCACGAGTGACGGCAAGCATAGGCCACTTTGCCCACGCGTTTCGTCTCGATCGTTATTAGCGTGATCGGGAATAGTCGGAGTTCGGACTTCTGAAACAGTGAACCAACCGATCATTCCGTTCTCATCTACGTTCCAAATTGGTACTTGGTGTCGCGGTGTCAGTCGGGCTCACCAAAGTCTAGTGTCCTCTGTCCATCGGGTTTAGTTGACGCGATATTCCGCCACAGCATCGCTGCAGTGGGATGGCGTGAGCAGAAAATCAGCAGATAAAGCGGATGCTTCCTTGCACGAATGCGCTCATACTCGAAGCACCTATACCCAAGTTCTTGAAGCTGGTGTCGGTACAGGTCACGAAGGACCTCGGCCCACTTCTCCTGCGGCGCTGCGTTGAGCGCAGCACGCCAATCAGCGTTCGGGCCCAGAAAACGATCGAGTTTGGAATCGTTGGGGGCATCATGGTAGACATACTTGCAGTTTCGAAGGGCATCAAGGTGATCCGGAAAGAAGATGATCAGATCAGCCCGGCGTGCGGACAAGGTCTGTATCGTCTCGAATCGAAGATGCAGCCCGTAAGGATCGAGAAAGGCGAGCGAAAGGGTACGTCGTGAAATCGTTCGCAGGATCTCGTGCACCTTCTGGTTCGCGTCGCCACGAAGCACCTGAACCACTGAGGTTGGCCGGAGGGCGGCGAGACGTGCTTCGAGCGCTTCGATCCTTCGTCGGCTAAGATCGCAGAGATGGAGTCCGTCAAACGGAGTTGGGGCTTGCGCAGCAATCAAAGAAGATGTCCAGTCTAGCTCTTCCGAGTCACGCAAACGCACAACTCCCGCGCCGGCAAAAAGGTCGATGTAGTGGAGTCCGGACCATCGCTTGTCCTGCATTGACTTCGTGAACACATCAATATACCGCCCGAGGAAGTAATGCTTATGCCGCGACCAGTCACCGACAGCCTTTGGAATGTACAGCCCGTCATTTTCCGGCGGCGGCAACTCGGACATCTGACGCTCCTCGTCCCCCAACTTCACTTGGCATTTCATCCCACGTGCGGCCGTCCAGTTCGCGCCCAGTCTTGTGCTTGTGGACCCCACCCCATTGTTTGAAGAAGAAAGGAACGCCACTCGCGCGACACCGGTCGCGGATGCGTCTTACCCAGTCCGCATCCATCGGGCGTGCGCCTGGACCGGATTCTCCGCCGACGATCACCCAGTGAATACCCTGAAGCGGAAGCCGCGGGATCGGCCCGAGCAGTGGTTCGACGGATAGAAACCGAACTCGGGCGGGAATCCGCCGGAGCGTTCGAGCTCGGTGAACATAGAAGGCATTCTCGATGCTGGCTCCCAGCCAGACGTTGTCCGACCAAGGCAACTCGGCCGCGTAAGCCAGAGCTGTCTCCGGACGCTTCGTCAGAACCTGGAACGTGTGTCGACTATTGTCAGCCATCACCCGAAACAGGTCCTGAACAAAATCGAACGGAACGCGCTCGTGGAACAGATCACTCATCGAGTTCACGAAGACGACGCGTGGTTTCCGCCAGCGGTACGGTGCCTCGAGTGCGTCACGGTGGGTCGTTACCTCGAAACCGTTGCGATACTGTGGCACGCCCATCGCTTTGAGCCGTTTGGCCATTCGATCCGCGTAACAATGCTTGCACCCGGGGCTGATCTTCGTGCACCCGGTGACTGGGTTCCACGTTGCCTCCGTCCATTCGATTCGCGAGCCGTTGGCCATCCCGGGTTCTCCCTAACGAATACCTACCATAATAACCTGCTCTCGGGCCTCACGCAATTCCGGAGCGTTCCTAAGATCGGCTCAGAAGCGGAGATCCGTCCAAACGTGTCGAGAACGGCACGGGAAGGTCGCCTCAGAAGTCAAAAAGAGGTGGCGAAGCGGGTGGGCGGTTGCCTTGCGGCGACCGGGGCACCATCGCATCAGGAGGCTCTACCTCGCCTGCGGAGGCCAAAAAACGTAATCGTCCGACGCGGCGTCGTTGTCCGGCGTTCTACCCCAGGAACTCGAGTGCACCCCGCCGTCGTCGATCCCGTTCTCAGACGCGCTATAGATTTGCGGCCCGTCGTCGGTCAGTCGATAGCCGAAGTAGTCACCTGTGAACGGGTCGATCCGGACGTCGGTGCCGTAACCGACCGAAAGCTCATCCAACGACTTGGGCCACCTACCCGTCCGAGCCTTGTACAGGTGCGTCTCATACGCGAGCTGCGTAGCGCGGCGTGACGCTTCCGTTTGAGCCTTCACCTGGTAGTATCGCCCGAACGACGGCACGAACTCTTCCGTGATGGGCGAAGTCTCCCGGTAGCGTTCGTACACCCCATCAACGTCGGCCGCACGCACATCCGGATACCCGATCCCCATCAGTTGATCGAGCTCCCGGTTGGACGCGTCCATCGCGTCGATCGTGTTGTACACGTCGTCCGGCGTCATCCCGGCGAAACCATCCAGCAGCTTATCGCTGAAGTCGAACACGTCCTCGGTCCGCTTGCGGTTGAATTGCGGCAGCCCCTCCGATGTCGGCGGGCTGAACATGTGCTGCATGATGTCCATAGAGAAGGCGTGCTCGCCCCGCATCGAGAGCTCGAACCCCCGATCGATCCGGTCATGTTCCCTGAGCGTTTCTAGCGTGGTCTCCAGCTCGTCGACCGAAAAGACGTCACGCTCCAGTGCCCAACGCGCGTTCTCCTCGACCAGCCGCCGCTCCGCCAGCGACACCAGATCCTCGATGATCGTCGGCCCCTGCTCGAGGTGGTTCGCCGCTCTCAGCGTCGTCTCGAACGCATCCAGCATCCGCTCGGACGACACACGCCCCTCTTCATCGACGCGCCACGCATCCGCCAGCGTCGCCTTGCTGAGATGTCGATGCCCCGCCAGCGACGGCAGAATCAGATGGTAGAGCGTCGGCGCGTCGTCAACGCCCGTTCCCTCCTCGCGCTGCTTGGTCATCGGCGGCGATGCATATCCTCCATACCGCGACGCCTCCCGGAACCCGTCGAGCAGATGTCGCACCTGCCGCCGCGACGTCTCCCACTCGGGATGACCCGCCGCATCCCACGGACCGGGCGCGCCCGCGTCCTTGCCCGTGAACATGTTGTTGAACATCCGCTTGTACGGCTCCCATCCGTCTTCAACGTACGGGTCCGGCATGATCTTCATGTACGCGTCGAACGCATTGTCCGCCGGACGGCCGAGTGCGTATTGCGCATACCACTCGAAGTAGTCAATCCTGTGAACGAAATCCGGCAGAGGGGCGAACCCGTCGGACGCGATCGGGTCCCAATAGTCGGTCAGCTCGACCAGCTCGATCAGCTCACCTTCGGATTCAGGCCCGGCCTCGACCGCCCCTGTTCCATCACCCTCTGCACCTGCCACTGGTGCACCCTCCGCTTCGCCCGCACCATCCGCAACCGTCTCCGACGCCTCGCCGCCTGAACCGCCCGCGGCTGTCGCATCTCCTTCACCGGTCAAAACACCATCATCAGACCCGCCGCTCTTGTCGGTCCACTCCCCGATCGGCGCTTCGACGATGGCGGTGGATGACAAAGATGCGTCATCCATCTCCGCGCAGTACAGCATCAGATAGGACCCGTCGGTCAGTCTGGCGACGGCCGGGTCCCAACCCTCTCGGACTCGAACGCCCCGCTCCAGTCTCCAGCGTCGAACGTCGTCCGACACGAGCGAGACCACCCCCTCCGACGTAGAGGCATAAGCTCGGAATCCGTCGCCCAGCGAAACGATGCTTCCCGCGAAATCCGCCTTGCGTACATACGTCGATCGCAGCCGCGAGTACGACCGCCCATCGCCGGACACCAGATGCCTGATCCGCGTCAAACGGGTCGAAGACCGGCCGGTATGGCCCCCGAGGTCCGCCACGTACAGGTGCAGTTGCTTGTCGATCAACACCGACATCGGGTGAACGTCGCCCCCGGATGCGACGCGTATCTTGACGCGCGGATCGAAACGGAAGTCCACGTCGCCGCGTCGCTCCGCGGCGCGAACGACAGCCAGGTGCCCGGTGCGGCGCCTGTGGCTTTTTCTTCGCGGCTCGATGGCGGTCGTGAAGTGAACCCGAACCCGACCGTCCTCCGTTCGGACCAGATCACCGTGCCGCGCTCCTGTCGCTCGCCCTTTGGCGCCGTTGAACCGGATCGGTCTCGCCCGCGACCACGATCGCCCGCCGTCGCTTGATCGGGAGAGTGCGAGAACCGTTCCGCCGGCCCGACCGCGGACCGCATAATCGAAGACAGCCAGCACCTCGCCGTCTTCGAGCACGATCATGTCCGGCGCGGTCGCACGCTTCAAGAAGACCTCGCCCGTGTCGACGAACCGGAGCCCGTCCGCGGAACGCGCCACGCGCAGAACCGTCGCCGCGGCGGACGAATCCGTCCGCCCCGCGTCCGAACCACGCCAGGAGTACACCGCGGTCGACCACCCCAGCAGCAGAGATACCGATACAAATGCCGCACACCGTCTCATGGCTCTGTATCCTCGGGATAACTCACCGTCTCGCTCCGGCATTTGATCTGACGGACGGGCCAGCGGGCTGTTAATCAGGAATTTGGACCAGAGATGGCGGACGTCTAAGCGTCCAGACAGGCGGGGCGCGATCACACCATCTTGCGCCAGGATCCCCGGTATCCGATGCCGCAATAGAGCGGGCTTAAGCCCGCCGGCGGGTGAAACCAGTCCCGCTCGTGAGCGCTACCCCTCGACCTTGAGTTGCAGCGGCGTGTTCAGGATGGCGTCGGGCGCTCCCGCGACGCTGCTTTGCTCGCCCGACGCTTCGGCACTCGTGTTCCACCGACCGAAGAAGCTGCGGAACAGGATGCCGATCCGATGTGAATGCCGTCGCCAGTCGAAATGCCCGCTGAACAGGGCGAACACACCCTTCGACAATATCCCCGCCCGTAGCAGCCGCAGCTTGGTCTTCTCACTGATGCCGAGCGAGGTCAGGTCGATGCCGAGGTAGTCCTTGTTGAGGTTCCAATTGTCAAGAACGTACTCGGATGATTTCATCCCATGGCGGTTGACGATGTCGTACAGCGGCGCACCCGGCATCGGCGTCGCGATCGACCAGGTCATGTAGTTGATGCGGCGCAGCAGAAACTGCTTCCACACCCACCAAAGCGAGTGGCGAATCTCCCGCGGCGTCTCGAATTGAAGCTCGCCGTCAGTCTCCCACAACTGAAAAGCCATCATATACAGCAACGCCCGAATCTTGTGCTTCTTGAGAAACTTCAGGCACTGCTCGGTCTGAACCACGGTGATTTTCTTTTCGATCCCCTCCAGGACGCGGTCGTTCGCACTCTCCACCCCGATGTGGACCATCCACATGTTCATCTTCTTGAACAGCTCGGCCAGTTCGTCATCGACCTTGTCGGATCGCAAGTTGGTCTGGAAGTAGAGGTCCTTGTGGCCCAGGTCGATGATCGCCTGGCAAACCTGTTTGGCCCACGGGAGTGTCACGTTCAGTTCATCCGAGACGAACTTGATCTCCCGCACACCGAGCTGATAAAGCCAATCCACCTCTTGCGCCACGTTCTCCGGCGACCGCATGCGCACAAAAGGTTTCGCCGCGCGCCACACCGGCAGCGAACAGAAGGTACACTTGTACGGACAACCCCGGCTGACCACGATGCAGCTCTGCCGGTTGGACTTGCGATAGTGTTGCCCGACGAACTTCGAAAAGTCGATCCGGTCCCACGCCAGAAACGGCAGCGCGTCGAGGTCCTCAACGGCACGAGGCTTGGCCGTGCGGATGATCCCGTCCGCCGTGCGAATCAACAGCCCGGGAATGTGCGAGAAGTCGTCCCGCCCGCGCACCAGCTCGTTCACGATGTCAGCCAGGGTCATCTCGCCCTCGCCGATGCATACCAGGTCAGCCGATGTCTTTTCCATGA
>JASFUW010000119.1:0-12400 GCA_050050135.1 Phycisphaerae bacterium | reverse complement strand
TCGCCGTCGGTGTCCTGAGTGCAGCCCCAAGGGGGCGGCACGACAAACTCAGCCAATTGGGTGAACGTACACACCGTCCCGGGAATCTCTCGAGGTGGGTTGCTGATGCGAGTGTCAATGAGACCGAGCGGATCACCATTCCACAGAGAGACCCGAGCCGCGCCAGCCGCATCCGGTCCAGCCGCATCGTTGTAGACCAAGAGGTCGTAGCCACTAATCTCGCTCCCTCCCAAGGGGAACCCGTTGCCTAGATGCAGGAGGTTGCCGGTGAAATTACCGGCGTCGGGTTTGTTGTGGTGAGCGAAGCCGGCGTCGTTGGGGTTTCGATAGACGACGGCCTTTGCAGAACCTGCGTTGGCCACCGAACCACGGGCAGCCATCTGATCGCTGGCGACCTCGAAGACGGGTACAGGAATGCCGAGCGGCTGCACCATGGTGTTCGGCCTGGCACCGGGTGGGAGCGGCGGCAACTCGTCGATCCGGCTTACGCCGATGAGTTTGATCTGTTGGTTTCTGTCCGGGGCTTCTTTACGTTCGCGTCGGGGGGCAGCGTGCACAGGCAGGCTGCCGAGAGTGACGCCGGCAATGAACAAGACCGCGGTCCGGCGACCACGTATGACATTCTCGGGGCTGTCCATGTTGCGGGCCTCAAAAGATGTTCGGATGCTCGCAGAATCCGACTCGGCGGCGATGGTAGATCCTGGCCACCGCGAGGATCAGCAAAACCAAAACGACCATGCCCCAAGCGGACACAGCGGGTATCCCCTCAGGGACACAAGTGCAGTCCATCCGGCACCCGGCGGTACACTCGCCAGCGTCCGTCCCGTCGCATTCCTCCGAGGGTTGGTTCACGACGTTATCGCCACAGAACGGACCGCAAAGGCAATCAGCCTGACAGACACCCGGACATGCACCGTCATCCGCGCCGTCGCACTGCTCGGACGACTGGTTGACCTCGTCATCTCCACAGAATGGAAGACATGTACACTCGGGCGTACACAGACCGGGGCACGCTTCGTCGTCCGTACCGTCGCATAGCTCGAACGGCTGGTTGATCATGCCGTCGCCGCAGAAGGGGCCGCACTCGATGCTGTCGTCGATGTCGGGGTCGCAGGCTTCGCCAGGGTAGAAGAACCCGCCGACGGCATCACATTCGCCGACCGTAACACGATCCAGGCACTCCTCGTCGCCCGGCCCACCGCTGCGATCGCAGCACTTGCCGATTTCGATCGTGATCTCTGCGGGTATCAGGCCTATCAAGGGGATCCCAGCGCTCCGCTCATCTTTCATGAAAGTATTCGGATCCGGCAGAAACCCGACTTCGAAGGTCCCTCTCGCCCCCGGCAACGCCAGCAGCCGGAACGACATGCCATACGCCGGTTCGCCGGGGTCTTCCAGGTTCTCGATGCCCGTACTCCCACACCGCCAGTTCGGGTGGCTGCCGTAATCACACGCAGGAAGATCGAGGCACGCGTTTGGTTGGTGTCCAGACGGGCAATCCTGCCATACCGGCAGGCACAATCCTGCCCAGCACCTCGCGCCCTCATCGTGGTTCGGGCAGTCAGCGTGCGTGGTACAAGGTGGACGGTGTGGTGTCAAGGCACCGGCGAGACCGCTCGTGAAGCCTGACGAGTCGATCATAGCCTGCCAGACCTTGAGTGCTGGCCTCCAGTTGTCGTCGGGATCGGGATTCCAGCCGGCCAGGTAAACTCGAAGCTGGATTGTCTGACCATCGTCGGGCATGATGATCTCGTTGCCCGCAATGGTATGAGAGCCGGAAGAGCTGATGGGTCTCAAGGTGACCGTCGTGTCCGTGTTCGCGTAAACACTGGCGACGAACGACGCGTGGTAGGTCGGCGCGCCGAAGCACCAAGCGTCGAAGTCTGACGCTACGCCGTCGCTGCAACTCGTGGGGTGGCCGCATTCATAGGTGCCGTCACTGTGGTCGCAAACAATGCCCGGGTCTTCACAGCACGTGCCGACGCCGGCGCTGCTCCATTGGCTGGGGCCGTCGACCAACTCGATGGCCATGTCGACGCAGGGAATAGGACTATTCGGGCAAGTGTCCGCACAGAAGTTCTCCTCGCCGACGGCGGCGATCTCCGGGCCCTCATAGAAAGCCCAGCGCCAACCCATCCGGCAGCCTTCGGTCCACTCGACGATCATCCAGACGTTGCGGCTGGGGATCGTGACCTTCGGATCAAAGTCACATACGAGACGGTACAATCCCGGGCACTCGGGAACGTCATCGCCCGCAACCGGGCCACTGCACCATCCGCAATCGCTGTCGACCTCGCACGGAACGGGATCGATGAAACCATCACAGGTGTCGGGAATGGTGTCACCATCGCTATCGATGATACAGCCGGCGTTGGGTGGGGTGGCTTTGCCCAATTCGGTGAACGTGCAGGTGGTGCCGGGGATCGGTTGAGGCGGATCGCTGATGCGGGTGTCGATCAGCCCGAGGGGGTCGCCATCCCAGAGGGAAACGGTACACGATGCGTCACCGCCGGGGTTGTTGTGGTCGTTGTAGACCAACAGGTCGTAGCCTTTGATCTCGCCGCCGTCGACCGGGAACCCGTTACCGAGGTGCAGCAGGTTGCCGGTGAAGTTACCGGCCGTCGACTTTGCGAGACGCGCATATCCGGTGTCGTGTGAGTTCCGATACACGATAGCGGTTGCGGCACCGGTATTCGCAACGGTACCGCGGGCGGCCATCTCGTCACTGATGACGCGATAAACGGGAACGGCCATGCCCAGCGGCTGCACCATGGCGTTCGGCCCGGCATCGGGCGGCAGCGGTGGCAGCTCATCGATCCGGCTGATGTCAATCGGCTGGACCCGCGCGCGCTGATCGGATGCGGCGTCGGCCCGGACGCGTGGGGCAGCGTAAAACCCGAGAGCCACAAGGGCGACACTCGTAAGCACCCGAGACGCTGTCCAGCAACGGTAAGTTCCACGGTAACTCGGTTTCATTCTCCATGCCTCCCATCAAGGTCGGCGCCAGGCCGAAGGTGCCCGACGCCGGTTAGTGATCCTGGCGAACGAGAGTATCAAAAGGACGAATACCACGAGGCCCCACACGGAAACAGCGGGGATTTGTTCACTGGGACAGGTGCAGTCGGCCCGGCACTCGCCGGGACATCTGTCATCGTCGGCGCCGTCGCATTGCTCCGATGCCGCATTGACGACGTTATCACCACAAAACGGACCGCAAAGGCAGTCCGAACCGCAGGGACCGGCGCACGCGGAGTCGTCGGCGCCGTCACACTCTTCGGCGGGGTCGTTGACCTCGTTGTCTCCGCAGAACGGCGCGCATTCGATGCTGTCGTCGAGGTCGAGGTCACAAGTTTGACCGGGTTCAAAGAACCCGCCCAGGGCGTCGCACTCACCTACCGTCAGGTCGTCGAGGCATTGCTCGTTGCCCGGACCGCCGCTTCGGTCGCAACACTTGCCGAGCTCGATGGTGATCAAGGCGGGGATCAGGGCGACAAGGGGAATGGACACGCTGCCCTGGTCTTTTATGAAGAAATGGGGATCCTGAAGGAGCGCGACCTCGAACGTACCTTTGGCATCGGGCGATCCGTCAAGTCGCAGCGACATGGCGTAGTTGGGCTGCCCGTTATCAGGAAGGGGGTAGTTGTAGATGATGGCGCTTCCGCAGCGCGGGGACGAGTCACTCACGTCACAGGCGGGAAGGTCGAGGCAGAGGTCTCCGCGAGCCGGGCAATCCTGCCAGACGCCGCCACAGTAGCCGGGGCTCCAGCAAAGCTCTCCGCGGTCACCGGCCGGACAGTCGGTGTTGACGGTGCACGGAGGCCTGCTGTTCGTCAGCTCGCCGGCCAGACCGCTCGTGTAGGTCGAGGCGTCCACCTCAGCGTGCCAGACCTTGACCGCGGGAATTCCGTTATCGGGGATTCCGTCGGCGGTGTCCCACCCGGCGACCATCAATTCCAGCTCGATGCTCTGTCCACCGCTCGGCATGATGATCTCGTTGCCGATGATGGTGTGCGGGCCGGAGGCACCGACCGGGACCAGTGTCGCGGTCGTGTCGGTGTTGGCGTAGATGCTGGCCACGAACGAAGCAAAATACGACGGGGCGCCGAAGCACCAGGCGTCGAACGTCTCAGCCACGCCGTCGCTGCACGTGGTTGCGTGCCCGCACTCGTAGGTGCCGTCGCTATGATCGCACACGATGCCGTCGTCCTCACAGCAGGTTCCGACGCCGATACTGCTC
The DNA here is from genome assembly GCA_050050135.1 of Phycisphaerae bacterium. GTDB lineage: Bacteria > Planctomycetota > Phycisphaerae > UBA1845 > UBA1845. The sequence goes on along the minus strand of JASFUW010000119.1, from coordinate 8,163 downwards.
CACTGGCTGGCGGCGTCGACAAACTCGATGGCCATGTCCACACAGGGAACCGGGGCGTTCGGGCACGTGTTGGCGCAGAAGTTCTCCTCACCGATCGCGGCGATCTCCGGACCTTCATAGAAGGCCCAGCGCCAGCCCATGCGACAGCCTTCGGTCCACTCGAGGATCATCCAGACGTTGCGGCTGGGGATCGCGACCTTCGAGTCGAAGTCGCAGATCAACCGGAACAGACCCGGGCACTCCGGAAAGTCATCGCCCGGAAGGGCGGGGCACAGACCGCAGTCGGCGTCGTCCTCGCACTCGGTCCCATCCATGAACCCGCCCATGCAGATGTCACAACCTGGTCCGTCACACCCGATATTGACACAGCCGTTGCCGCCGGTGCCGCCCTTGACCAGCCCGCTGAACGTGCAGGTCGTGCCGGGGATCACCTGTGGTGGATCACTGATTCGCGTGTCGATCAAACCGAGGGGATCGCCATCCCAGAGTGAGACGGTGGCCGCCGCATCGCCACCGGGGCTGCTGACGCTGTTATAGACCAACAGGTCGTAGCCGCTGATCTCACCGCCGTCGCCCGGGAACCCGTTGCCGAGGTGTAGCAGGTTGCCGACGAAGTTTCCTTGGACCGATTTGTTGAAGTTGGCGTAACCGTTGTCGTGGGAGTTGCGATAGACGATCGCTCTTGCGGAGCCGGTATTCGCCACAGAACCATGCGCGGCCATCTGATCGCTAACGAGTTCGTAAATGGGGACCGGAAGATATAGCGGCTGTAGCTCGGTGTTCGGTCTGGCGTTCGGAGGAAGCAACGGCGCCTCATCGATCCGGCTGACTCCGATAAGACGCGGCTGTGCGGCCACCAGGGGCGAGGCCGGGGCCGTAGACAACAACGGAACGGTTGACAACAGCGTAGCAGTGCGCAACGACATAACGTGCCCTCCCGTCTGCGCAACTTCGTCGAACGCGGAGAGGATGTCCCGTACGGATATCGTACCTCGAGCAGTATTCTCATGCAATGCAGTTCGTGGTCTGAACGGGAAAGCACCGGCTCAGAAGCAGGGCGAATCGCAGGGGTCAGGGTGGTGTCCGAACGCATCTACAGCGGCACTGATGTCATTGAAGTCAATCACTCGGTCGGGCCCGCAACCGAACGCGCCGATCAGGTCCACGTTCTCGGTCGTGGACATGCAGCGACCTGGGGTCTGGATGGGTGTTTCGCAGCCCGGCCAAGCGACGTTGCAGAAGGCTTGGGGACCGAACACGGCACAGTCATCATGCGTGGTGCAACAAACCGGCGTTCCCCAGTCGCTTCGGAACGCGTCGACGACCATGCTTATGTCGACGAAATCGACAACGAGATCGGGCCCGAACGGACCGCCCACGTCGGCGGGTCGGTTCGTTGAAACGAACACCTGACTGGAAAGGTCGATGCCCGGACGAGTCGGATCACAGTCAGCCATGACCACGTATGCGGTCCCACCGATGACTCCTTCACCGCGGACGTGCACGGTGCCCCAGCCGTCGGGTCCGGGCGGGAGGTATACGGCGAGTTCCTCCGAGTCTTGCCCCGGTCCGGGAATAAGGAGGCGACCGTCGGGCTGGACGTATCCGTCCACGCAGGAAGCGTATTGCGGTAAGCCGAGGACACGAATGGCAACGTCCCAGCCATCGTCGAATGGTGTGACGGCGAGGTAGCGCGGCCCCTCCGCGACGACGTCAGGAACCCGGCACGGTGGGCGCGGACAATAGCACGCTCCGGTGTCGTCGTCGCACCGGGCGAGCCCCCCGGTCACCACCTGGCAAGTGAAGTCATCGGCGCAGCTCAACGTGGTGATGTCGGTACCGATGCACTCACCGCCGACGCACTCGTCGTCGTAGCTGAAACAGGGTTCCCCGTCGTTGCAGGGCGTGCCATCCGGCAAGGGAACGCTGACGCAATCACCGCGGCTGTCGGCGAGGGTGCAGACGTCGGTCGTGCACTGATCACCGTCGTCGAGGCTGCACGTCGCGCCGGTGACGGGATCACAGCACTGCGTGGCGGAGTCGAAGTTCTCGATGTTGTAGCACAGCACGCTGCAGACGTCGTCCGTGCAGGCGTCATCATCATTGCACTCTTCGTCAATCGTACACGCATGGCAGCCGTTCGCGCAGGTGCCGTCAGGATCGGGGAGGCCGCCAAGATTCTGGCACTCGTGAAGCGTTAGGTTCTCGATGCACTCGTACGGCAAGTTCGTTATGTCACAGCACGGCGTCGTAGCGATCGTGACCTTCGCCGGGACCAAGGCGATCAGCGGGACGCCGGCACTGTTTGCATCCTTCATGAAGGTGTGCGGGTCGGGACGGAAGCCGATCTCGAACGTGCCCTTTGCATCGGGCGACGCCTCGAGCCGAAGCGACATGGCATACATCGGGTACCCGGGATCATACACGATGGGATGAAAACCGCTGCTCCCACACCGAGGGTCTTTATAGGATACGTCGCACGCCGGGAGCATCAAGCTCAAGTCGCTCCGCGTCGGGTCGATCCACGCACCGGAGCAGTAGGTCCCGGTGCACCATTCGTAGGTTTCATGGTCCGGACATTCTTCGTCGGTGGTGCAGGGCGGGCGGCTGTTGGTCAGCTCGCCGGCGGAACCGGAAGTGTAACCCGACGAGTCGATGGACGCCTGCCAGGTTTTGATGATCGGCCAGCCGGTACCTTCAGGATCCCACCCGCCGGCGAAGACTTCGAAGTGAATCGTCTGGCCGCCGCCGGGCATGATAATCTCGTCGTCGACGATGGTGTGCTCGCCGGACGCGGCGATGGGGAACATCTTGAAATAGGTGTCGGTGTTGGCGTAGATGCTGGCGACGAATGACGCGAAGTAACTCGGCGCGCCGAAGCACCATGCGTCGAAGTCGGTGGCGACGCCGTCGCCGCAGCTCGTGCCGTGGCCGCACTCGAAGGTCTCCGGGTTGGTGCCGTCGTAGTCGCTGTGATCGCAGACGATGGAGTCATCCTCGCAGCACGTACCCACGCCCATGCTGCTCCACTGGCTTGCTGCGTCGACCATCTCGATCGCCATGTCGACGCAGGAGACGGGCGAGTTTACGCATGTGTCCGCGCAAAAATTCTGCTCACCCGGAACGCCGACCTCCGGACCTTCGAGAAACGCCCAACGCCATCCCGTGCGGCAGCCTTCAAGCCATTCGACGATCATCCATACATTCCGGCCGGGAAGGATGACCTTGTCGTCGAAATTGCACACAAGACGATATAGCCCCGGACACTCTGGAATGTCATCGCCCGGCAGTGCGGGACATAAGCCGCAATCGGTGTCGTCGTCACACGGCTCGCCGTCGAGGAAGCCACCGTCACAGGTGTCGGGTACGGTGTCTCCGTCGGAATCGATGGTGCATCCGTTACTGCCGATCCCACCTTCGACGAGACCGGTGAAGGTGCACGAGGTTCCCGGAATCGGTTGCGGCGGGTCGCTGATTCGCGTGTCGATGACACCAAGGGGGTCGCCGTCCCAAAGAGAGACCTGCACGGTCGCGTCGCCTCCGGGATTGCTCGCGCTGTTGTGGACCAAGAGGTCGTATCCCTTGATCTCGCCGCCATCTACCGAAAAGCCGTTGCCCAGGTGCAGCAGGTTTCCGGTGAAGCTGCCGGTGTCCGCCTTGTTGTACTGAGCGAGACCGTTGTCATGCGAGTTGCGATACACGACGGCGGTCAGGGGCCCGGTGTTGCGCGGGGCGCCGCGCGCGATTTCCTCATCGCTGAGAACCTCGAAGATGGGGACGGGGATGCCTACAGGCTGAACATCGAGATTGGTGGCAGCTCCGGGCGGATACGGGGGGAGATGGTCGATCCGGCTGATTCCCACCAAGCGTGGTGCCTCCGCGAAAAGCAAGGTCGACGGGGCAGAGGACAGTGCCACGAACAGCAGGGTCCGGTTGCATCGAAAAGAGCGACGGTACATGTCCGGTCCTCCGATTGTGCAATGTCAGCGCGGCGTATGGAACGGCATCTTAAGCCTCTATTCTACCGGGTCGGATTCTGGGATTGAACCCGGTACTTTGAGTGAATTCCGCAGTCCTACTTCAGGGACACGGAGTGCCGCACGGATCGGGGCTATGCTTGAACGCATCGACCGCGGCCGTGATGTCGACAAAGTCGATCACGCGATCGGGCAGACAACCGAACGCACCGACGAGATCGACGTTCTCGGTCCTGCTCATGCAGCGCCCCGGGGTCTGGATAGGCGTCTCGCAACCGGGCCAGTCCGTGTTGCAGATCGACGTCGGCCCGAACAACGCGCAGTCCGCATCGGTCGTGCAACACACTGGCGTGCCCCAGTCACCACGGAACCCGTCGACGATCATGGCGATATCGACGAAGTCGACGACGCCGGCCGGGGGGCCCACGTCGCCGGTCACCGGGAGTGTCACGGTGACCGCTGGTGACATGAAGGTGCCTGGTCCGCCGGGGTCGCAATCGAGTCTGACTTCGTACGTGGCGCCGCCGACGATCCCTTCACCGCGGGCGTGGGCGACATCCCACCCCGTGCTGCCCGCGCGCTGGAATACGGCGTGATCCTCAGGCGTCTCTCCTTGTCCGTGGTCCGGCTGGCGGAGCCTCCCGTCCTCTTGCACATACCCCTCGACGCAGGATGCGGGTGCTTCCACACCGTCAACGCGGATGGCGGCTCGATAGATGTGTTCCGACGGTGTGATGGCAACGTATCGCGGTCCTTCGGCAACCGCATCCGGCGGTGTACACTCCACCGGCAGGCAGGTGCAGTAACCGGTCGGTCCGCATGAGCCGTAGCCCTCAGTCAATGACTGACAGTCTTCATGAGTGGAGCATTCGACGACCTGGATCTGGTTGCCGCCACACACGCCTTCCATGCAAACGTCGTTGACCGTCAAGCAAGGTTCGCGATCGTCACATTCCGTGCCATCAGGCAGCACGTGGTTGACACACGAACCGTATGGGCCCACGAGGGAGCAGTAGTCGGTCGTACACTGGTTTTCGTCGTCTAACGTACACGTTTCACCGGTGACCGGATGACAGCACTCCGTTTCCGTGTCGAACAGCGGGGTGTTGTAACATCTTGTAGCCGTGCAATGGTCGTCGGTGCAGACATTGCCATCGTCACACTCCTCGTCCCCGAAGCACTCGCACGGATCGTCGCAGGTCTTGTTCGGGTTGAAGGTGTCGCCGCCCATGGCGTAACACTCGGCCTCGGTGACCGTATCGCTTATGCACAAGAACTCGGAGGAATCGCAGCACTGCCCGATCTCGATGGTGATCTTGGCGGGCAGGTATGCAACCAGGGGAACACCTGCGCTTCCGGAGTCTTTCATCCAGGTGGCCGGGTCGGGGAGGAAACCGACCTCGAACGTTCCCTTTGCATCGGTAGATGCCTCCAGCCGTAATGACATACAGTAGAAATCGGAACCGTCGTCTTCGATCGGTGCGTCAAACAGGTTGTGACTGCCGCACCTGGGATTCGGCGAACTCACATCGCATGCGGGCAAGTGCATACACAATCCCTCGCGCTCGGGGCACTCCATCCAGGCGCCGCCACAGGTGGTCGAGTTACAGAGTTCGCCCTCGGCGTTGTTCGGGCAGTCGGAGTCGACCGTACATGCGGGTCTGCTGTTGGTCAGCGCGCCCGCCCAACCGGAGTTGTAGGTCGACGAGTCGATCTGCGCCTGCCATACCTTCAACGCCGGAAAGCCGTTCCCATCGGGGTCCCAACCGGCGGCGAAGACCTCGAGCTCGATCGTCTGGCCGCCGTCGGGCATGATGATCTCCTTGCCCTCAAACCGGTGGATCCCCGAAGAAGCGACCGGCACCAATTCGAACCTCGTCTCCGTCGTCGTAAAGATGCTCGCTACGAACGATGCGAAGTAGGTCGGCGCACCGTAGCACCAGGCGTCGAAGTCGGTGGCTTCGCCGTCGCTGCAAGTCGTCGGGAGACCGCATTCACAACCCGCGCCGGTGGCGGGATCACAATCCGTGTGATCGCAGACGATCAAGTCATCCTCGCAGCAAGTGCCGACGCCGATATTGCTCCACTGGCTGGCGCCGTCGACCAGTTCGATGGCCATATCGACGCAGGGGACGGGAGTAGTCGGGCAGGTATCAGAGCAGAAATTCTCCTCGCCGACGGCCGCGATCTCGGGCCCTTCATAAAAGGCCCACCGCCAACCCACGTGACACCCTTCGGTCCACTCGACGATCATCCAGACGTTGCGGCTGGGAATCGCGACCTTCGATTCGAAGTCGCAGACCAATCGGAACAGTCCCGGGCACTCGGGGATGTCGTCGCCCGGAAGAGCGGGGCACAGACCGCAGTCGGTGTCATCTTCGCAGGGAGCGCCGTCCAGGAAACCACCGAGGCAGGTAAACGGGGGATCGACCACTTCGATACAGCCTTCACCGCCGGTGCCGCCCTTGACCATTCCGCTGAATGTGCAGGTCGTCCCGGGGATCGGTTGCGGCGGGTCGCTGATTCGGGTGTCGATGACCCCGAGGGGATCGCCATCCCAGAGTGAGACGGTGGCGGCCGCATCGCCCCCAGGGCTCGACACGCTGTTGTAGACCAACAGGTCATAGCCGGAAATCTCGCCGCCGTCAGGCGGGAACCCGTTGCCCAGGTGGAGCAGGTTGCCGGTGAAGGCACCGGTGGTGGCCTTCGCGGGGTTGAAGAAGCCGTTGTCGTGCGAGTTGCGATACACGACGGCGGTCGCCGGTCCGGTGTTTCGCGTGGAGCCGCGGCGGATCGCTTCTTCGCTGATCACCTCGAAGACGGGGACGGGGATGCCGATCGGCTGGGCATCGACGTTGGCGCTGAAGCCCTCCGGGACCGGTGGAAGCCGATCGATCCGGCTGACACCGATGAGGCGCGGCTCAGTCGCGAAGGACGCCGCGGATGAGACGGTTAGGAGCAAAGCCGCGAAAAGAACCTCCGCTCGATCTTGGATTGGTGAGGACATCAGACGTTCTCCTGTACTGACGTAGCTTCGCCGAGGGAAATGGGACGCTGTCTTAACATTGCCATGATACCGGGGCCGGAATGAAAAATTCAAGGGCTTTCTCCGCACGACGCATCAAGACAACGACATCGCCGAGGCAAGCGCGGGAAGCAGATCGAGATCTTGCACGCCACAGGGGTCGGAAACGCGCCCGACTGCATCCACACTGAACGAAATGTCGACATGGCGGACATGGATCATCGCGAGCGCCGACGTCTTGTTTGCGAGGGCGCCCAACGCAGAACGTCGCCGAGGTGTCGTCGCGCGGGCGGACGCCTTGACGAAGCGCTCGAGCGTGATCCACGCGCATACCGTGCGTCCGTTCCGGCAGACTCACGGCCACACGCAGGCGCATCGCGCCGCGGGCCTGGCCGGTGACAGCGCCGCGGCGTCGTCGAGAGTCGTGACGCAACGTACTTTCCGGCGCGCGCCTCGAACCGCGCGGGTGGTCGTGTTCGGAAAAGGGTAGAGCCCCCTGCACGGGGGGCTTGTTGGCCAACGTGATGGTCGGGCGTAAGATGCGTACATGGCAGCCGTTTCGATCCAGCACGTGAGCCGACAATTCGGCACCCACGTCGTTCTCTCTGACGTGTCGGTCGAGCTGCAGGCGGGCGAGACGGTCGGACTCGTGGGGGCGAACGGCTCGGGGAAAACCACGCTGTTTCGACTGATCGCGGGCGAGATCCCACCCGATAAGGGGACGATCACGCGTGCCCGCGGTTTGGACGTCGGGTTCTTGCGGCAGGAACCGGACATCTCACGGGAGCGAACGCTCCACGACGAGGTCGGAAGCGCGTTCGCGGAACTGCTGGCGTTGGAAAAAAAGCTGCACGACCTTTCCGAGGACATGTCGGGGGTCAGGGACCAGCCGCGCCTCGGCGAACTGATGGCGCGTTATGAGCGCATCAACGCGCAGTTCATAGCCAAGGGCGGGCATTCGTTCGAGACGAAGCTTCACGAGATTCTGGGCGGTTTGGGGTTTTTGCCGGCGGACTACGCGACGCCGATAGGTACGTTGTCCGGCGGGCAGAAGTGCCGTGCAGCCCTGGCGAAGCTGCTGCTGACCGACCCGCAGTTCATCCTGCTCGACGAGCCGACGAACCATCTCGACATCGACGCGGTATCGTGGCTGGAGCGGTT
>JASFUW010000118.1:0-12413 GCA_050050135.1 Phycisphaerae bacterium | reverse complement strand
GCGAGGTTCGCGAAGATCGTCAGCAGTTTGAGGTCGGTGTGGTCGAAGCGACCGCCCCCGACGCGGTTCAGCACCTCGATCACACCGATCGTGTCGGACTTGAACACCATCGGGGCCGCAATCAGGCCGCGCGTCTGGAAGTCGGCCTCGTCATCGATCCCCCTGAAGAAATCCGGGTCGGACGCGGCCTCGGCCACGTTCTGCGCATTGCCGGTTTGCAGTACATGTCCCGCAATACCCAGTTTTGCGTCGAACTCCTTGCCGATCAGGGACCGCCCCCGCTTGCCGAACGCCGCGGCGAAAACCAGCATGCCACGCCGGCGGTCGAGCATCAGGACGCTTGCAGCCTCCGCCCTCATCACGCGCGCGGCGCTGGCCGCGATTTGATCGAGCACCACGTCCAGCTTCAGCGTGGAGTTGATCGCGTTGGACGCCTCAGCCAGTGCCCCAAGCGTTTCGGGCGGGAAGTTGTGATGCGCGAGTTCCATCCTGCTGATGTTCCCCAAGCCGCCGACGAACCTCGGTCAGCCAAACAGCGTCCCCCCACGACCTACGGTAGGATTTCGACCGGGTCACCGATCCGCAGCACCGAAAACAGTTCCTCGACGTTACAGTCTGAAAGAGCGATGCATCCGCCGGTCCAATCGCGCCCGATGCGGCGGCCGTGAATCCCGACGCCACCGCCCAACGCGGTCGTCCAACTCGGGCATCGTCCGTTTGCGAGCGCCGCACGGATCGCAACGGCCTCGCCAGGTGACACCAGCCCCTTCGCAAGCCCCCACTCGACCGCAGGACCGCTCGGATAGTTGATTCCGAGGAAGCGATGGTATTCCGAATCCGCACGCTTGCTCACCACCCGAAACAGCCCGAGGGGCGTCCGACCGTCATCTTTTCGTCGTTTGGTTCCTAGAGGAGCGGTACCCAGATCGATCGGATAGGAGCGAACGAGGCGATCGCCATCGAAGAGATGCAACACGCGCCTCGCTTTCAGAACAACCACGTGCGGCTCCTCGAGCATGACCGGCGCGGTGCCGCCGTCGTCCCATCTCGCAACAAATGCCCCCATTCCGGCCGCCCCAAGGGTACTGATCATGGCGAGAACGCCGGTGAAAACGCCGGCAAACCGCATCAACCTCGGCCACCTAACCGTGTTCGGGCCCATAAATCGCACCAACTTGTCCAACCTGACGTTAGCACACCGGGCGCCGCAACGAGCCATCGTGCAGAATCGACCGATAATCACGCCCTCCAGGCCAAGGAGGTTGGGCATTCCGGCGTCCAGCACCGTTCACGCGCGGCGTGGTAAGGATACAATGGGTTGGTGAACGCGCCAACGGATGAGGAGCTGTTGCGGGACTACATCGGTGGAGAGCGTCCGGGCTTCGACACGTTGGTACGACGCCACACGCCGGAACTGCACCAGTTTGTAATGCGGTTCACCGGCGATTCCGGGGCCGCCGAAGACGTGGTCCAGGAGACCTTTCTTCAGGTCCATAATTCGGCCACGGCGTTCGATCCGGCGCGCCGGTTCAAGCCCTGGTTGTTTACGATCGCCGCCAACAAGGCCCGGGATTACTTGCGCCGGCGGACCCGCCGGCGCGAGGTGCCGTTCGAGGCTCAGGTCGATAACGAGGACGAGACCAGCCGACGTTTTCTCGATCTTCTGTCGGGAAACGACGTACTACCCCAAGAGGACCTGCTGCTGGATGAGAAGCGGCAAGCGGTCCAACGCATTATGGAGACGATGCCGCCGAAGCTCTCCGAGGTGCTGATTTTGGCGTACTACCACCGTTTCGCTTACAAGGACATCGCCGAGATCATCGGCATACCGCTCGGTACGGTAAAAAGCCGGCTTCATGCCGCGATCGTACATTTTGGACAACGATACCGGGAAGCCGTTTCCGGAGATGTGGACAGCAATACCTGAACGATCCGGCGCGCACGCCGCACCGGGCTGTTTTCGACTTAGGCTACCGCGAACGTGACCTGAACGTGTCGCTGAGACAGAACGCGAATGACACACGAAGGCGAGAAACGCGAAGACCTGCTCCTCGACCGACAACTGGACCGGCTCGACGATTCACAACTAGAGTGGCTCGACGACGAACTCACACGTGACGAAACGTTGCGCGCAAAACAACGACGCCTCCAGCGCATTCTCGAACCCCTCGATCAATGGAAAGTCGAATCCACCCCGACGGACCTCGCGGACCGCGTGCTTGCCCACGTGGCGCAAACGAACACGGTTGGCGGACCGCCTCCGGTCCTTTCCTTTGAGAACGAGCGAGCGGCGCGATCCCCGTTTTTCTCGATGCGCGATCTTGTCGCCGTCGCGGCCAGCATCGTCCTGCTCCTCGGTCTTCTGGTTCCCGGCGTCGCGCAACTCCGAGATCGATCGCGTCGGACCGCGTGTGCGACGAACCTGGGCTCCATTTTCCGCGGCGTCAGCACCTATCAAGACCTGTTCGCAGGAAGCTTGCCCTACGCGGGTACGGCGCCCGACGCTGCCTGGCTTCCCGTCGGGGCGACCGACCGCCCCTACGCTTCCAACAGCCGACACTTGTATCTGCTGGTAAAACTCGAGCTCGGCCCGAAACCGGCCGAGTTCGTCTGCCCCTCTTGTTCGATGTCCAGACCCATGACGGGGGATGATTTGGCGGCACGAACCGATTTCGCCCAATGCTGCAACAACAGCTACTCCTCGCTGAACCTCGCGGGGTGCAACCCCAACCTCAAACCGAAGAAAGCCGTCCCCTATCTGAGTGACCGCAACCCCCTCTTCGTGAACGCCCGGTTCGATCCGTCCGTCGACCCCGATACCACAAACTCACCCGTGCACCGCGGCAAGGGCCAGACCGTCCTGGTGCTCGACGGCCACACCAAGTGGATGAAGACGCCACTCTACGGCAAGAAACGCGACAATCTGTGGCTGATCGGCAACGTCCGAAAGTACACGGGGACGGAATGCTGCACCTGTCCCGACCGCGATGTCCAACTCGTCTCCGGGTACCCGATCACCGATCCCGTCGTCTCACGCGAACTTCGAGAGTAGCCCCCCACCAACCGCGGGCACACTCATAGATCCGCGCCGGAAGCAATCCTGCTGAGTATCTTGTGCACCAGGGACCGTAATAGCTCGGGGTCAGCGGGCTCGCGCTCGACGAGCTGCGTGGACTTGCCGTCTTTGGCTCGTTTGAACCGGATGTGGTTCTGCAAGACCAACAAGGCCGCCGTGGTCATCGAGAGACCGGTCTCGAAGTCGTAACCGCGCGTCGGGCCCGTCTTCGCCAGCATGGTGATATGCTTCTTCGCCTCGGGGTCCTTGACCAGGATCAGCAGGGCGACCCGGGCAAGATCGCCCTCGCTTGGTGCGTCGGTCGACGGGTCCACCGAGAAGCGCTCGCGCAGCGTGTGGAACATGTCCGGAGTGAGGTCGGTGACCAGCTTCTCCGTCGCCATGCGCGCCCGAACAAAGGCGTCCAGAACCTGCTTGGCTGTCGCGTCGTTCAAGGACGAGATCGTGTCAGTCATCGTGAGGCCTCCTCGACTTTCGCCGATTGCAGCGTCAACCCGGCGGCCTGTCAATTCCCAACCGCGGACCGGCGTCCGATGCTAATACGACCGCGCCTCGGTGCATCTGTCATCGGAACACGGAGCGCCGGTGGGATGATTGTACCGACGCCACCGGTGAGCCGAAATGGCGACGGGCTTGGGCGACCGTCCTGCACGCTCCGAAACGCGGCGGACCGGCGCTGGCGCTCGGTGCACGGACCCGTTATCCGCCGGAGGACGTACTCGGTTGGGTCGGCGCCGAACTCGGCTGGACCGTGTCCGGCTTGCCGGGCGTCGAGTCAGTGGCACTCGGGACTCGAGTCTCGGTCACAATCAGGAGAATCGCAACGACCGCGACGAGCAGCGCGGCGACAACCCAGGTCGCTCGGATGCCGGCCACGCGAGGCGGCTCGTCCCAGATCGGCTCGTGACCCGGCAATTCCGCCTGCCCGACCGCGGCGGACAGTCGCTTGAGTTCGTCCGCTGGCGTACCCGCAGACGCGGCGTCGGAGAACATGCCTTCCGTCGCCGGAGTGCGCGGGAGCACAGCGGGCGACTCCGGCTTGGACGCGGCACGTGCCGCGGGCACAGGACTCTCGCCTTGAGCGCTCTTCGGCACTCCGGGTGAAGTCGTTGTCTCTCGCCCCGCGTCGCCTGCGGAGGTCGCAGGTGCCGCGGCGGTCTTCTCGACCGGGGCGGGTGCAGGCATGGAATGCGGCTTCTCGAACGAAAGGTAGGTCAAGCAGTGCTGGCATGAGGCGTCCGAAGGCGCGATCTCCCGATGGCACTGCCAGCATCTCCCGAAATAACGGCAGAGTCCGGGAATCTCGACCGCAAACCGCCATTGATAGTCGCTCGGAGGACCGCGCACGATCGAGGTTTCCGTGATGAGCCCCCGTCTGATCTGCCGGATGATGCGCTCCAGGGAGACACCCGGGAACGGACGGACGTGCTCCAGCACGTACCACGGTCCGGCGTGGGCCCGCATCTTCTCCAGCATCGCCGGCGTCAGATCCTGACCGCATTCCTCGCATTCGTTCGCACCACGCTTCACGAGTTGACCGCAGGAAACGCACGGCTCGGCGAGACCATGCCAGATATCCCGACCGAGCGGACTCAGTGGCCCGATGCCCCTCCGGGCGGCAACCTCCAACGGGTGGTTCCCCGGTGGCAATTCGAAATCCGGCGGCCGCGGCGCATCATTCTCTTCGGGTGGCGACTGCAACTCACTCACGTCTTCTAACTCCGGTTCAACGGATTCTAGCTTACGGTTTCGTGCCCGACAACTCATGGGCTGATGGCGGCACGGACCCGTCAGCCGCCTCCGGTGGGGGCTTTGGGTCGACGAGTAAGCCGTCCCTGCCCGCGGCCGCGAGTCCGAGTTCCAGGTCCGCCGTGGTATGGGGAAGGCCGCCGTCTCGCGGCCGTTCGGCGGGCGTGTCGGGGTGAAGGGCACAGCCGTCGGCTCGGTCGTTGACATCATCTGTGCGGGCGACAAGCATCCCGCCTCTCGCTTGAAGCTGATGTGACTCTGTCTTACACTCCGGAGATTCTGTCTTTCTCGTAGACGACGGTGCTCCCGGACAAGCCGAGAGTGAACGTGACGCCCTGGTACGATTCGTATGGCAGATACACGAACACAGAGCAAGCGCGGCCGGTATGATCCCGCGAAGATCGAACCGAAGTGGCGTGCCTACTGGGAAGAGCACGACACCTTCCGATCACTGAACCCGGGCGAGCCCGGCTTCGACCCCACGAAACCCAAGTTCTACATCCTGGACATGTTCCCCTATCCGAGCGGGGCGGGCCTGCACGTCGGACACCCGGTGGGCTACTGCGCCACCGACATCATCTCGCGCTACAAGCGGATGCGCGGGTTCAACGTCCTGCACCCGATGGGGTTCGATGCGTTCGGGCTGCCCGCAGAGCAGTATGCGATCGAACACGGCGTTCACCCGGCCGTCACGACCCAGCGCAACATCGATCGGTACCGAGAACAGCTCAAGATGTTCGGCTTCAGCTACGACTGGGACCGCGAGGTCGCCACCTGCGACCCGTCGTACTACAAATTCACTCAGTGGATCTTCCTGCAGATGTTCAACAGTTGGTACGACGACCGCCAGGGTCGCGCCCGTCCCATCGAAGAGCTGGTAGCCGCCTTGGAGCGAGGCGAGATCGCCCCTCGGATCAATCCCGACGCAGCGGCATACGCCGGCCAGGCAGAAAGCGGGCAGAAGATCCAACCAACCCCCGAATCGTGGCAGGAAGCCGGAGCCGACCAGCGGCGGTCGATCGTCGACAGCTACCGGCTGGCCTATCTTGCCGACGTGACCGTCAATTGGTGCCCAGCCCTTGGCACTGTTCTCGCCAACGAAGAGGTGACCAACGAGGGGCTCAGCGATCGAGGGAACCACCCCGTCTTTCGCCGCCCCTTACGGCAATGGATGCTCAGGATCACCAAATATGCGAACCGATTGCTCACCGATCTGGACACGCTCGATTGGCCCGAGGCCATCAAGATCATGCAGCGCAATTGGATCGGCAAGAGCCGCGGCGCCGAGGCACTCTTCCCGCTCGCCCACAAGTGGAGCGTCAAAGACGGATGGTTCGTCCACGAGGGTGACAAAGGTGACGCAAAGGGGCACCACACCTACGAGAACGCGCCCGATTGCATCCGCGTCTACACCACCCGCGCGGACACTCTGTTCGGCGCCACCTACATGGTGCTCGCTCCCGAGCACGAGCTGGTCGACCGGATCACGACCCCCGATCGCCGTGCTGAGGTCCAAGCGTACGTCGCCGAGGCCCGCACCCGTTCCGACCTGGACCGGACGGCCGACACCAAGCAGAAAACCGGAGTCTTCACCGGTGCCTGCGCCATCAATCCGGTGAACGGAAAGTCCGTTCCGATCTGGATCGCAGACTATGTCCTCATGGGTTATGGGACCGGGGCCATCATGGCCGTGCCGGCTCATGACACCCGGGACTTCGAATTCGCCAAGAAGTTCGAGCTACCGATCGTCGCCGTCGTCGGACCGGACGACGCCTGGTTCCACCAGCAGGTATTGAGCGGCGCCATCGACTCGGATTACTGCAAGCGGCACGGCAAGACGGAGCAGGTCAAACGTTTCATGCAGTCCGCTAGCGCCGCAGCCGGAACGATGGGCGGAATCACCGCACAAGATGCAACGGCCATTCTGGATGGCGACTCCGGTTGGGTGCGGCAGGTGGCCATCCCCGCATACGCCGGTGATCCCGGGTTCTTCGCCGAGGCATTCATCGGCGAGGGCATGAACCTCAACTCGCCAGGTGACGCGCCGTCGGCAGTCGCACTGAACGACCATTGCAGGCTCGACGGGCTGCCGACCCCGGACGCGCAATCGAAAATCACCGAGTGGCTCGAGTCCAAGGGGCTGGGGCGCAGCGCGGTCAACTACAAGCTCCGCGACTGGATCTTCAGCCGGCAGAAGTACTGGGGCGAGCCGTTCCCCGTACTTCACGGCGACAAAGGCGAGACCCTCGCCGTCGGCGACGCCGAGCTTCCGGTCGAACTTCCGGAGATGACCGACTTCAAACCGACACAGGCAGCCGACGACGCCGTGACGCTGCCCGAACCACCCTTGGGTCGCGCCAAGGGGTGGATCGCGGTCGAGCGCGATAACCGCACCTATCGCCGCGACCTCAACACCATGCCGCAATGGGCGGGGTCGTGCTGGTATTACTTGCGCTTTATCGATCCGAAAAACACGGAGAACTTCTGCGACCACGACGCGGAAAAGTACTGGATGCCGATCGATCTGTACGTCGGCGGTGCGGAGCACGCCGTGTTGCACCTGCTCTATGCCAGGTTCTGGCACAAGGCGCTCTTCGACCTCGGACACGTCAGCACCGCCGAGCCGTTCCAGAAGCTGTTCAACCAGGGCATGATCCAGAGCTTCGCGTATCGCGACAAACGCGGCATTACGGTGGGGCAGGACCGAGTCGAGGAGCGCGGCGAGGACGAATTCGTGCTGAAGGAGACGCAGGAGCCGGTCACGCGCGTCGTCGCAAAGATGAGCAAGGCCCTCAAAAACGTCGTCACGCCGGACGATGTGATCGCGGAATGGGGCGCCGACACCTTCCGTCTCTACGAGATGTACATGGGCCCGCTCGAAGCGTCCAAACCCTGGAACACCCGCGACGTCCCGGGATTGTTCAAGCTGTGTCAACGAATCTGGCGATTGGTGGTCGACGAGACCACCGGCGACCTCTCGCCCACGCTGACCCCGAATGAGCCCGATGCAGACTCGGTCCGCGCGCTCAATAAGCTGATCAAACGGGTGACCGAGGATCTCGAGTTGCTCAAACTCAACACCGCGATCGCGGCGATCTTCGACTTCGTCAATTTTATGACCCCGCGCAAAACGCGGCCGCGCGCCGTGCTCGAACCGTTCATCCTGGCGATCTCGCCCTTTGCCCCGCATCTGGCCGAAGAGTTGTGGCAACGGCTCGGCCATGGCGACACGCTCGTCGGTGAGCCCTGGCCTGAGTATGACGACGCATTGGCACGCGACGAACAGGTCGAGATCGGCGTACAGATCAACGGAAAGATGAAGGCCCGCTTCACGGTCGCCGCTGATGCCGACGAGGAGACCATCCGTACCGCGGCGCTCGAGCAACCGAACGTATCCTCCACGCTGAAGGGCAAGACCGTTCGCAAGGTGATCGTGGTCAAGGGACGGCTCGTCAACATCGTTGCAAAGTGAATGACGTGCAACTCGGGATGGTGTCCGCGCGGGCCAGAGCCCGCGCCTCGGTGCGACATGGCGGTCGAACGCGAAGCGAAATTTCGGGTCGACTCACACGAACCACTCCGGCAACGGCTCGCCGCAGGCGGTGCGCAGCGTGCAGGGTCGGTGCTGGAAACGAACCTCATCTTCGACCGCGCGGACGCAGCCCTCCGCGGTCAGGGGGTCGGACTCCGCGTCCGCGAAAGCCGGGACCTCGACACCGGCGAGTGTCTGACCACGATCACGCTCAAAGGCCCCGTAAAACCGGGACCGTTCAAATCGCGTGAGGAGCTGGAAACGACGGTCGGCGATCTTCACACCGCCGCCACGATACTCGACGCACTCGGTTTCGTGCGCGTCTTGGAGTACCAGAAGCGTCGCGAAAGTTGGCGGTTCGGTGAATGCCGAATCGAGCTGGACGAACCGCCGCACATCGGACTCTTCGTCGAGATCGAAGGCCCGAGCGACGCAGCCATCGACGACGTCCGCCGCGCACTCGAAATGCAGCACGTGCCGCACGTCAAGCAGCCGTATCCGGCTATGCTGATGGCATATTGCGAGGACCACTCGGTCGCCGATCGCACCCTGCCGCTTCACACGTCAGCCCTCGGCGGTTCCTGAACCAAACGCCACGGAAGCTCCCAGCGCACGAAATCAGTTTCCGCCCGCGGGTCAGGGGCGCCCCGGCGTCCAGAGGTACATGAATCGGGGCGTGGGGCTGCCCGCCCAATCGGTCAAGTCGATGTTCAGGAGGTTGAACTGGTTTGATCGAGTCGCCGCGTTCGCGTAATACGTCGAACGGTAATCGAACGGCCGCTGGTACACGACCAACCGTCCCCGCTTGACGCCGGCGCGCTGTTTCGCCAGTTCGACCGCTTCGCGAAGCGTGCCGATCCGATCGATCAGCCCCGCGTCCAGGGCCTGCTTCGCCGAGTACACCCGACCGTCGCCAAGGGTGCGGACGGTGGTCTCGTCGAGGTCGGGACGGCCGCGGTCGACCACCTCGATGAACCGATCGTACATGTCGTTGACGATCGTCTGGAAGATGTCGCGCTCTTCCGGACGCATCGAACGAAACGGCGAACCCGCGTCCTTGAACGCCCCGGACGTAACCGCGTCAGCGTGGACCCCGACAATCTCCATCGTGCCGCTGACGTCGAAGAGCTGCATGATCACGCCGATGCTGCCGGTGACCGTCGAAGGCTGTGCCATAATCTCGTCACAGGCGCAGGCGATGTAATACCCGCCGCTCGCCGCCACATCCATCAGCACGGCGATCACCGGCTTACCACTCCGCTTGAAATGGGTAATCTCGTCGTGCATCAACTCACTCGCGGTCACACCGCCGCCGGGCGAGTTGATCCGGAGAACCACCGCTTTTACCGCTCGGTCGTTCCGGGCTTTGTTCAGTTGCTCGAGCAGCAGGCTGACCGGGTGCTCGCCCGTGCCGAACAGCTGGCGCTTCGGGGCGTTGCTGAGCACCCCCGTGACGTCGATCAGAGCGATCTTGTCGAACGCGAGCCACGAGTCGCGCATCAACACACGCTCCTGGAGATCCCGCTGCGCCGATACGGGTGTGATCAGCAAACTGGGGCTCGAGCACGCCCCCGCTCCGAGCATCACCGCGGCACCTGAGCACGCGAGCACGCCGATCGTGAGTCTGGTGCATCCGGGTCGTCCGCCCATACGATCCTCCCATTGACGACACCCCGCCCATTCGGGGGCGAAAAAAATCCGTTACTCACACTATCGGCAGGTCATAGCGTTTTTTGGTTGGTTTGCCAATCGCCTCGGCTTGGGACGTGCCTACAGGCCAGATTGCTTCCGAAGCGTCATGTCGAAGTTCCGGACGATCCCGGAATAGATCCGCCACACGATCACCGTGTACAGCCCGACCGCGATGACCGTGCCGAGCACGCCCGCGATCCTCGCAGCCGCAAGCCCCTGAGAAAACTGGCTCGCATTGCCAAAGAGCGGCGCCGGGTGTACCAGGAACTGGATCGCGGTGAACGGCGTAAACGGCGCGAGAAACACACCCCCCTCGCCGCCGAGGTTCCCGACCAGAGGGAAAAACACCAGGGACGCCACGCCGCAAAGCACCACCATCAGTCCCACGCTGTACATCACCGCGGTCACGTTCTTGCGGCTGGTCAGCGATATCCACAAAGCGATCACGCACGCGACGGCCGTATAGATAATCAGCAGACATCCGAGTTCGAGAGCGGTCTCTATCCAGACCACGGGTGGCGACGCCCCGCCGAGCAGGCTGAACAATCCGAACAGCAACAGCACGACCACGGGTCCGGCGAGCAGCGGAACCGCGAAACTCACCAATCCACGGAGCTTCCCCCACAGGATGTACTTGCTGCTGAGCGGCGTGGTCAGGAGAAGGTCCATGGTCTTGGCCTCCTTCTCCTTGGTCATCGAGGTGGCAGCCGTGTTCGTGGCGATGATCAGCGCCAGACCGAACTGCACCATCACGAGCGCCGCGATCCACTGCGGCACCGCCGACGCCGTCAACCCGCCCGAAGCATGATCAATGAACAAAGCGAGCGGCCCGAGGAAGCCGGCCAACACGATCACCCATCGCAGCACGCGACCCCCGGAAGCTCGCGTGCGGGCTTCGCGCCACGCCACGGGGTTGTTCCAGACCGTGCGCGGCGGGCGCCGGAGTTCCCCCAGCGGTTGTCTCCGGAACCGGTCGGCCAGCGAGTTGAGGAACGTGGCCTCCCCCGTCTTGGCACCACTCCGCACGAACAAGATGGCCGCCACGGTCAGGATAAACGCCAGAACCGTTGTCCAAATCACGTACATGGCCGACGGATACGCCAGGGCGAACCGCATCAGCGACGGATAACCGCCCAGATGACCGTACGCCGGTGCGGGAACCGTGTTGAGCGCCACTTCCAGCGCGAGGAACGGGTGGATCGCCGTCAGGATGCTCATCTTCCGTTCGTTCACGTTGGCCGGCGCAACCTCGACCCAACCGTTCGACCACCAATACCCGAGCAGATACACACAGAGCAGATAAAGCGCGATCACAAGGTAGAACGAGAAAATCGTCCGCCGCGTGCCCACACCGAGCATGGCGATGAAGATCGCCAGTGCCCCCGTCAGAATCGCCGTCGAGCCCGACAGCGCGAAACTCTCCACGATCTGCGACGTCGTGACACCGCCGTACACCATCGTCAACAGGAAGATCGGCAGACCGGCAACCAGCAGGGTCAGCACAAAATACAACCGGCTCATCAACGACCCGAACACGATCTGCGCGTTCGTGAGCGGAGTGGACAGGAGGATATTGAACGTCTGGGCGTCGCGCTCCTGCGTGATCGCCGACGCCGTAAACACCGGAGCGAGGAAACACATCAGCGCCAACTGCGTCATCGACGCGTATTGAAAAGTGGTCGACGCCCGCTTGGCAAGCTCCGCCAACGAGGCATTCTCCGCGCTCAGCGACGTGACCAGCGAGAAAAGGACGACAATCAGAATGACTCCCAGGTAGGTCATCCTCAACCACAGATGCCGCGGCCGCTTCGACGCACCGTGCACGACGCGAACGAGGATCGGGTTCGCAGGCACGAGCTGCCAGAACCACATCCCCAACCTGGCCAGTATCGCGTTCAAGGTTACTGAACCATGCCCTTCGTGAGTCGCATGAAGGCGGTCTCGAGATTCACCTCCTCCTCCTTGATCTCCCTGATCTTGAAGTTGTTCTTGAGGAGCAGTTGCGTGATCTCGCTGAAGTCGTGCGTCTGCTTCTCGAGCTCGACGAGAAGCTGACCGTCCCGATGCTCCACGTTCTTGATGCCCGACGTGCGTTCGAGCAGCAACGCGGCGAGGTCCGTCTGCTCGGTGACCGCGATGTGAAGTCTAGTCGACGTCTTCGCCCTGCGCAGAATCTCCTGAAGCGAACCGTGAAACAACAGCTCGCCCTGCTCAATCACACCAACCGTCGTGCACAATTCGGCAAGTTCGTGGAGAATGTGTGAGCTGATGATGATCGTCTTGCCCATCCGGTGGAGTTCCTTGAGCAGCTCTCGAATCTCGATTCGAGCGCGCGGATCGAGACCGCTCGCCGGTTCGTCGAGC
>JASFUW010000117.1:0-12418 GCA_050050135.1 Phycisphaerae bacterium | reverse complement strand
GCAAGAAGCTGCTCCCCGACATAACGCTCGCGGAGCTGAACACCACCATCCGACGACATTTCGAACCAGGGACGTTCGCCTACGTTCTGGAGATGCCCGAAAAGGAAGACCTCGACATCCCCTCGCGTGACAAGATTCTGGCAGTAGTGCGGAGCGCTTGGGATCGCGAAGTGCCTCCCCTCCAAACCGCCGACCAGCCGACCGAGCTGCTCGCTTCTCTCCCCACGCCCGGCAAGACGGTCGAACGCACCGCGGACAAAGCGCTCGAAATCACCAGCGCTTGGCTCTCCAACGGCGTCCGCGTTCACCATCGATTTATGGACTACAAAGAGGACACCGTCATGCTCAGCATCGCTCTGGCGGGGGGCAAGATCGAAGAGACCGAGGCGAACGCCGGGGTGACGACCGTGGCCGCGCTCGCCGTCAACGAGCCCGCCACCTCGCGGCTCAGCTCGACGAACGTCCGCGACATCATGACCGGCAAGAACATCCGCCTCAGCGCCGGCGGTAGGGGAGGGCCCCGCAGCCGAGGCCCCCCGCGACGGCGGGCAAGAGGATGACGCCTTCACCATCAGCATTCAAGGCTCGCCCGCCGACCTCGAAACCGGCTTGCAGCTTGCCCACGCCCTCTTGACCGACGGCAAGATCGAGGAGGCCGCCTTCAACAACTGGAAGCTCCGCGCCTTGCAGCAGATCGAAAGAATGCGGACCCGTCCGAGCTTCAAAGCCTCAGAAACCGCCGCCGACCTCCTCTCGGGTGGCGACCCCCGCCTGACATTCCCCACGAGCGACACCGTCAACCGCCAGTCACTACCTGGGGCGCAGGCCTGGTTCGACCGCCTCTGCCGCGAGAGTCCGATCGAGGTCGCCGTCGTCGGGGACATCAAGCTGGACAAGGCGATGGCATTCGTCGAGCGATACATCGGCTCGCTGCCCGCGCGCGAACGCTCAGCCGCACACTTGGATAAACTCCGACGGCTGGCTCGACCGACCGGCCCCCTCACGCGCCACGTGGAGGTCGACACCGTGACCCCGCAAGGCATGGCGATGGCCGGTTTCATCGGGGCAAACGGACAGAACGCCGCCGACCGCCGCGCGCTCAGACTCGCCTCGCAAGTTCTCTCCACGCGCTTGGTCAAGCGGATCAGGGAGGATGAAGGACTGGTCTACTCCATCCGCTCCCGCTATCGCGCCGGACGGGTCTATGAGGACTCCGCCCCTTTCAGTGCCGGCGCACCCTGCGAGCCTTCCAAGGAGAAGCGCGTTGCTGATGAGATTCACGAGGTCTTCGCGAAGTTCGCCAAGGAGGGTCCTACCAAGGAAGAGCTTGACAACGCCAAGAAGCAGGTCGCCAACAACCTGGACACCGGCATGAAGGAGCCCGCCTACTGGTGGCGCATCCTCCGCCACCACGACCTGCATCGACGGAACCTGGCCGAAGAACGGACCGAACGGGAAGCCTTCCAGACATACACCACCGACCAGGTCCGCGCGGTCTTCCGGAAATACTATCAGCCGACGCGTCAGTTCAGCATCACCGCCGTGCCGACCGGCGAGCGGTAGGGGGGCGGGTTGTCGCTTGGCGGGGGGGATGGATCGTCCGGGTCTCTTGCCCGTTCTCGACGTCACTGCACATTCACAGCCGTCGACGCCACAAGCCCCCCGAACGACACCTGAACCGTCGCTTGCCCGCGCTGTACGCAGACCACCTGCCGGTCGAGCAGGAGTGCCACCGAACCGTCCGACGTTGAATATAGCGTCTGGCTGCTGTTGGTGACGTCCACCGTGGTCCCGCCGCCGTACTCGGCCACCACCGTCAACGGCGTCGACTGCGCGAGACCGCACTCGATCGACGACGGCGTAACCCGCAAACTCGCCAACTCGCCGGGATCGACCGCCGCCCGCTCCACTTCCACTTCCAGGACACCGATCACCCCCGATACCGACGCGATGATCCTCGCGGAGCCCTCCGATAGGCATTGAACGAATCCCGCGGACACCAGCGCCACCGTATCGTCATTCGACGAGAACGACGCGAGCGCCGTCGCGTCCGTGGTGGAACCATCCTCCCAGGTCGCAAGCACCTGAATCCGACGCGATTCCTCAACCTCACAGACCATCGTCGGCGCGGAAAAACTCACCGCAACCGGCGGAATCGCCCCGACCGTCACCGGCACCGTCCCCGAAACGCCGAGGTGCTCCGCCCCAATCACGGCCTGCCCCTCACTGACGCAGACCACGACGCCGTCCGCCGTAACCAGTGCAACGCTATTGTCACTACTGCTGAAGGTTGCCATCGCCGTGACCTCTTCACTGGCCGCCGCCGCGAACACCGCGAAGACCTGAAGCGGCGTGTCTTCCGACGCAGGCGTGCACGAGATCGTGCTCGGCGTCACGATCAACTCGTCCGGCAGCGTGCCCGCCGCGACCACGTGTACCGTCGCCGAGGTGCTGAACGTCCCGTCGGTAATCGACAGCACCGCCGTCCCCTCGACCAGACCGAGCACCGCGGTTTCGGACACTGCCACGACCGTCTCGTCGTCGGCCGTCATGGTCAGCGGCGTCGAGACCGCCGTCGGCGATCCGATGTCCATGATCGCGATTACGTTCACCGCTGCGACGCCGCCCACTTCCACGTAGATCACCGACGGCGAGGCCGCGATACCGATCTGCGTGCCACATCCACTTACAGGCAGCAGGCTAATGGTCAGTAGGCACAGCAGGATCGCAGGTGTTCTCCGCAGGTGGCTCATGGTCTGTCGTCTCTTCTCGGGTTGTGGACCTTGCCGAAATCCAGCCGGACCACGCTTGGCTGGAGCCTTCGCGCCATCCGATTGTAGGTTTCGACCCTTGCCCGGACCACTCAGGCTTCAGCAGTTCCCTCGGGGTCCATCGGGTTCGGCTACTCCTTCACCGCCCGTCAACCGCCCGGTCCGCCTGCCGACGGGGCCGACTCCTGGCTGATCTTCATTCCGGCGCCGACCACCGCCGCGTGAAACAGGTTCAAGTCTTCCGGTTCGATTCGCGCCTGGCGCCGCATTTCGGAGACGAGTTCGGCCACGAGCCGGTTGTACGCCGTCCGCGCGAACCGTTCCTTGAGTTCCGGCTGCACCGCCTCGAACGTCGGATCGAAACCGGCGTCGAGTTCGTCGCAGCGAACCAGAAAAAACCCGTGTTCTGTCTCGATGATCTCGCTGACTTCTCCCGCGCCCAGTTCGTACAACGCCAGGACAGCCGGAATGAACCGCTCGCGCACGCTGCCCTTGCGGATCCACCCCCATGCGCCGCCGTCGGCCGCATGCAAACCATCCGAATACCGCCGCGCCAGGTCGGCAAACGAAGACCCGCTCTTCAGCTCAGCCACAACCGTCTGGACTCGGGATCGCGCCTGGTCCCGCGCCGCTTGCCACTGCTCCCGTGTCGGCTCGGTGACACCCTCCGGCAGTCGTTCCAGGATGCGCACGTCGATCAACGACATCCGACGCCGCTCCGGTCGGCGAAGCGACTCGGCCGCCTCTTCGTATAGGGCGACAAGCTCCGCACGCGTCGGCTCAACGACCTTCGGTTTCACCTCCTGCTCGAGGTACCCGGCGATCACGATCTCACGGCGCAGGCGTGCCCGGATCGCATCGAGTGTCTGTCCTTCCGACTCCAATGCCCGAACGTACCGCTGTTCGATCCCGTCATGCTGCGTAGCCACGATCTTCCGGATTTCATTGTCCGCGAACTTGTCGATTCGATCGTGCATCTCGTCCGTCACCCGCTCGGACGAACGCTGGTACAACAACATCTCCGCAATCTTGTCGGTGATCAGTTGGGCGGCTCGCTGTTGCACGAACAGCTCGAACTCAGCTCGAGAGAGCGTCTCGGTTTTGCCCGTCAACTCCGGGCGATGCCCCCGCCACAGGTCCTCCGCCCTCACGGTCTCGTCGTTGACGCGCAGGATGTCGGCCGACCCGCCGGGCGACGCCGCCTCGCCCGCATGCTTCTTGGATTCGCTGCCCGCCGCGCTTGAAGCATCCGAGCGACGAGTCGCAGGCGACGGAATCGACCCCATACACCCCGGCAGGCACCACGCGGCGCCCACCGCCCCCAACGCGGCGCATAGGATCACGAGTAGCGGACGAACTCGAATCATGTCGGAACCTCCGCCTCAGGTTTAGCCTTTGCGAACAGTTGACGCAAGACCGCCAGCAACGTCGGCGCTTCCAGGTAATTCGGTGGCAGGCGCAGATGAATTGTTTTCGGGTCCGGCATTCTCACGCTCCCCGGCGCATCCGTGAACAGCGCATCCGCCGTCGGAAGGTGCTTGACCGCGAAGATCAGGTCCGGCGGTTGCAGACTGATCGATTGAACGCCGAACCGACGCGCCGCAACGCGAATCTCCGCAACGCTCAAAAGACGCTCCACGACCGGCGGAATCGGACCGAACGTGTCCACCAGGTCCCGTTCGAGTTGCCGCAGGTCCGCCTCGACCTCACACCCCGCGATTCGCCGATAGACTTCGATCCGAGCCCGATCCGCCGTAATGTAACTACGCGGGAGATGCGCCGAGACGTTCAGGTCCAACTGCACCGGCGGCGGGCTCGGGTCGGGTTCGTTCTTCAACCGTCGGACCGTCTGCTCCAGCAACCGGCAGTACATCTCGTAGCCGACGGCCGCGATGTGACCGCTCTGTTCCGCCCCCAACAGGTTCCCCGCCCCGCGTATCTCCAGATCGCGCATGGCGATGCGGAAGCCCGCCCCCAGCTCGCTGAACTCCTCGATCGTCTTCAGCCGCTTGGCCGCTTTCCCGGTCACCGGCCGGTCCGGCGACAGCAGCAGGTAGCAGTATGCCCGATGGCTCGACCGCCCGACCCGCCCGCGGAGCTGGTGGAGGTCTGCCAACCCGTACCGATCCGCCCGGTTGATGAAGATCGTGTTCACGCTGGGGATGTCGATCCCGCTTTCGATGATCGTTGTGCACACCAGGACGTCTGCCTTCCGCTCCACGAACTGGTGCATGACGCCTTCCAGCTCCCTGTCCTTCATCTGACCGTGCCCGTACACGACCCGCGCGTCCGGAACGATGCGCCGAATGTGATCCGCCATCGCGGCGATGCTGCGCACATAGTTGTGTACGAAGTACACCTGCCCGTCGCGGTTCAGCTCTCGCAGGACGGCGTTCCGGACCAACTCCTCGTTGAACGGACCCACCTGCGTGGCGATCGAACGCCGATCCACCGGTGGCGTTTGCAGCGAGCTGATATCGCGAATGCCCATCAACGACATGTGCATCGTTCGTGGAATCGGCGTCGCTGTCAGCGTCAGCACCTCGACCGTCTCCCGCATCGTTTTCAGTCGCTCCTTGTGCTCGACGCCGAACCGCTGCTCTTCGTCGATGATCACCAGCGCAAGGTCCTTGAACGCCACGTCCTTGCTCAACAGGCGGTGCGTCCCGATCACGATGTCGAGCTGACCCTTCTTGAGCCGCTCGACAATGCTCCTTTGCTCGGACGGACTGCGAAACCGCGACAGGCACCCGATCACGAACGGATACTCCGCCATCCGCTCTTTGAACGTCATAAAGTGCTGTTCCGCGAGCACCGTTGTCGGCACCAGGACCGCGACCTGACGCCCGTACTCGACAACCTTGAACGCGGCGCGTATCGCCAGCTCCGTCTTCCCATACCCCACGTCCCCGCAGACGAGCCGGTCCATCGGCCGAGCCCGAAGCAGGTCCTCCCGAATCTCGTTCGCCACCAGCAGTTGGTCCTCGGTCTCCTCATAGGGGAACGCCGCCTCGAATTCCCGCTGCCACTCCGTGTCCGGCGGATACGCGGTGCCGACCGCCGCCTCCCGCACCGCCTGGATACGTAGCAGTGACTCAGCCAGGTCGCTCACCGCCTTGGCTACGCGTTCCTTCGTCTTGCCCCACCGCTTGCCGCCGATCCTGGAAAGCTCCGGTCGCCGCCCGCCCGCGCCGAGATACTTCTGCACCAGCTCGATCTGCGAGCAGGGGACGTACACGACCGCCTTTTCGGCGAACTCCAGAATCATGAACTCCTCGACTTGGTCGGATTCCCCCTTCCGCATCTTCTTCAGACCGCGGTACACGGCGATCCCGTGAACAACATGCACCACGATGTCGCCACTTTTCAGATCGAGCCAGGACTCCAGCGGCCGACCCGCGTGCATCCGTCGAATCCGCCGACGCTGCCGGCGCCGGCCGAATATCTCGTGATGCGGGACAACCAGCGTGCGCGTCGCCGTCCAGTTGAAACCCCGGTGCACCACCCCGAGATGGATGTCGATCGACCCGACCGACTCCGCGGCGTGTTCCGCGATCATCTCCTCGAGGCGCTGCTTCTCGCCCGCCGTGTCGCACACGACGTGCACGCTGTGATCCCGCGCCGCCCGACACAGCTCAGCCACCGATTCACCCGCCGCACCTTCGAACCGTGACACCGAGGTGACGCCGAAATCGATCACCGTCTCATTGCTCGCCGCCGCCGCCCCGAACGATGAGAGGTGAAGCTGTTGAAATCGCGCAACCCGAGCCAGTACGTCGTCGACCTCCATCAGACGCCCCGACCCGCCCAACCGATTGACAAGCGTCTCGCCCATCGTTTGGATTTCGCCGGGGCTGTCCAGGACGATCACCGGATCGTCGCCGAGGTAGGCGGTCAGGTCCGTCACGGAAGGGTCCACGCCGGCGGCGCGATTCGGAAGGGCGGTGATCGAGATCGTCGTCAGCGTCTCGATCGATCGCTGGGTGCCGACGTCGAACCGGCGGATCGATTCCGCTGCGTCGTCGAGAAACTCGATCCGGTACGGGTGAACCTCGCCCGGAGCGAAGATGTCCACGATGTCCCCGCGCTTCGCCACGTCGCCCGGCGACTCCACGAGGTTCAACCGTTCGAACCCCCGGTCCACCGCCCAACTCAGCAGATCATCGGGCGACCGCCGTCGCCCTGGGTCTCCCGTCGACCCGACCGTGAGTGTCAGCGTGTTCTCCGCGAGGGTGTCTGCGGTCGGCACCGGCTGCATGAGTGACTGGACGGGAGTGACGATGACCGTGGAAGCTCGACCTGCCTCCGCCACGCCGCCCGAGACCCAAAGATCGGAACAGACCCGCAACCGTTCCGCCTCGATCTCCAAAGCCCCCGCCCCCTCGCCCGGTAACGCCTCCCACGCCGGAAACAGCTCGGGCGCCTGTCCGAGAAAATACTCCAGGTCATCGCGGGCCCGGTCCGCTTGCTCAAGGTGTGCGGTGACGTACAGGAAGGTCCGGGAACAACCCCCGGCGAGCATCGCCACCACCATCGGCGCAGAAGACCCCCACAGCCCTGAAGCGTGCACCACCTCGTCCGAGCCGGATATTTGCCGCCTCAGGCGCTCCACACGCCGGTCGCCGGTGATCGATGGGATCACCATGATTCCAACGGCATCATAGTCGTTACCGTCGCGGTGTCCACGCCCATCAGAAACCCGGTGTCCCGCGCTTCATCGGCACGAACGCCCGAACCTGACTGACACGCCACACAATCCAACAACTATCGACAGTCATAAACTGGTCTCATCTGCACCGCGCAAATAAGCTTAATTTGCGTTTCCAGCGCGCGAGCGGCTATGTTGTTAGCTTGAGCGCCGGAACGTCCGGCCCGATGAAACAGGCGAGCAGATCGGGCGGAAGCGGATGGAAAGCGGCGAACATCGAGGCCGCAATCGGCCTCTCGTTTTCTCAATCCGCCATCTGGCCGCCTGCGTCCGATTGCGTTATGCAGTTGCGGAAACATGACATGATGTATTCCCGTGCACGCCTTGCGACGGTGGTCGTTGGCCTCTCACTACCCTCGTTAGCCCTGGCCGGGCAGCTACCTCGCCAGTTCACCCTGGGCAACTACATCCCGGGCGACGTCTGGATGTATACCCACGTCGTCCAAAACCCCGAGCGGAGGTGGCTCGACGCCGAATGGGGCGACGTCTTCGCGGCACTCAAGGCCAGCGGCGCCGATCAGGACGTCGTCGCACTCGTCCTCGACGTCCTCGGCGACTCGCTCGGACCGCGAACCTTCAACGCCGACGAACGTGAAACGTGGAAGCAGCTCTTCAGAAACGTGAAGTGGGGCGAGCTGTTCGCCTCCGAATTCGCGTTCGCCGAGCGGCTCGGCACCGAACCCGTGCACCTTGATTACATCCTTCTCGCGCGCACCACGCCCGAAAAGGCCGCCGGAAACGCAAAAGCGCTCGCCGCGATTCTGGATCAATTGGCGTTGTCGCTCAACGCGCGCATCGATAAGAACCCCGGCGCGCAGGGGTTCGCCGTCGAGCACTACAAGGTCCACGGTGTCAAAGTCGCGTCAATGTGCCTCGGCGCCGCCGAAGGGTTCCCGATCAAGAGCGTTGAGCTCTTTCACGAGGACGGCGTCGTGGGCATCACCACGCGCCGAGAGGCCGTCAAGCAGATCGTCGGCCTGATGGTCGACAGGCCCGTCAAGCGCTCCATCGTCGACATGCCGAGGTTCGAGAAAGCCATCTCCCGCGTCGCGGCCCCCGAGGACAGCGTCGCCTTCTTCGATTTCAAGCGGCTGATCATGAACATCGACCGCCTGGTCGGGACCGCGGTACAGCACGTGAAAGACGGGGAAAAAGGCACGGTCGGCAAGGCGCGGGCAGTTGCCAGGTTCATCGATCTGATCAACGTGATGGACAGCCTCGTGATCACCGGCGAAACACGAGGTCGGCGGGAGTTTCGCCACTCCGTGGTGCAGATTCAGCAGAGCAAGACCAAGTGTGCCCTGGCCTGCTGCTTTATGAACCGCAGACCTTTCGAACGCTTTGACGAGTTCGTACCGGTCGACGCCGTCGGTTTCAGCGTCGACGGATTCCTCGACATCGAAGCCCTCTACAGATTCTTGACCGATTTCGTCGAGAAGGAGCTCCCCGACGGTCCCGAGCTCATCGCAAAGTTGAACAAGACCTATGCACGATTCGGGTTCGACCCGCACCGCGATCTGTTCAGTTGGTGGAGCGGCGAGATGGTCACCGTCTCCCTGCCGGGCACCGGTTCAGGACCGCTCGCCGGAAAAGAGTGGGTCTGGATGGCCAGGGTCAAAGACACCGAACTCGCCGCCCGCAAGCTCGACGCCGGATTGAAATTCACCGCAGACTTCCTCCATGGCGTCGGACAGATGGTCATGTTGATGCCTGCACCCGTCGATGCCCCCGGGTTCAAGGAGGTCACGCATCCGGTCATGCTGGCGTTCGTCAGACCCGTCATTGGGGTCGAGGGCGATTGGCTCATGGTCGGGTCCTCGGCCGGCGCCATCAACAAGTGTCTCGCCGTGTCCTCCGGCAAGGCCCGCTCCATCCGCAAGAACAAACGGTTTCAGGAGGAGGGCTTGATCCCCAAAGGCCCCGTTCTCTCCGCCTCCTTCAAGGACACCACCGGCTGCGGTGACGAATTGGCTGGCGCAGCCGCACTCGTTGGCATGATGGGAATGGGACTGGCGACCCACGCAGGAGAGAAAGACGCCGACGCACAAGAGTTCATCGATTTCTTCCAGCGCGTCGTCGCGATCGCCGCCAAGCTCCCGCCCGTCCTCCAGAACATCGATTTCTACCGCTCCCAATCATCCATCCAGACCTACGAAGGCGAAGGGATCATAAGAGGGGAGCAAGTGATCACCTACCGTCCGCCGCTCCCCGGCGAACGGGACGCCGCAACCACCCGACCGCGATAGTTGCTTGCAAGGGCATCCTCGGTTGTCGTGTACCGAGACGCGGGCTTCAGCTCGCGCGAGTTCGACGCCCGAGACTCGTTCCGCGAGGCAACTCGACCGCTACACGAAAACCGATCCTGCCTTGGCCCCTAAGGCATCGAGGAAGGACGGCGTCTCCTGTTCCTGCCCTCCGCCGAGCCCCGCGCGTGTCACCTGTCACCCTTTGCCACTCGAACGAACCGCTCACGGTCACGAGCTTCGATCGTAATCACGCTCCGACCCGACAGGACGTCCTCGAGCATCGCGCCCACAGCCTGACCGCGCCACCCGTTCAACAGCTCGATCTCCTTCCGGTTCGCGGGCCGGCCCTTCGCCACGTGGTTGACCAGTTCCAAGATGGATCGCTTCGACGCGACCAGACCGTACGCCACGCCCGCCTCCAGGCAATAGCCGCGGATGACCGCGGTCGCCAGCGCAATCACCGGTGCGTCCTTCGACGACTCGCTCTCGCGCGGCGCAAGTGTAGGCCACTTCTCACGCGGCGTTTTGACGGCTTTTTTGACCGCCCGGCACAGCGAGTGGACATGCCGGTCCCCGAGGTTCAGACCCCGTAGGTCGCGCACCGCCTGGAAGGAGTCCAGCTCCAACCTGGCGATCTCCACCAACAGGTGGTCTTTGAGGACCGTGCGAACCGGCCGATTGAACCGTTTCGCCAGCGCCTCGCGCCATTCGAGCAGCTCCCGCACGACCGCGAGCTGCCGCCCCTTCAGCGCCCCGGAGCCCTTAAGACGCAGGAGTTTCTCTTCCTCCGCACGGCGATAAAGCGATAGCTCCTCGAAGCGGTCGAACTCCTCACGCGCCCAGGCAAGCCGATCGCGTCGTTCTAGCTCGTTGTGCAGCCTCTCGCGGGCCTCGAGCAGATAAGCAACATCCTCAGCCGCATACCGCGTCTGCTCCGCACTCAGCGGTCTCTTCCGCCAATCCGTCAGCGTGCGCGATTTGTGGAGCTGGACATGAAGCGTCGTCTGCACCAACTTCTGGAGGCTAAGGGGATAGCTCTGGTCCGTGAATCCCGCCGCGATCTGTACGTCGAACACGTTGTGCGGCGTCTTTCCGGTGTGCTGCACGCAGAGCGCGAGGTCCTCCTGCCCGGCGTGAACGACCGTTTGCACGTCCCGATCGACCACCAGGCCCCACACCGAACCCAGATCGAGGTCGAGGTACGGATCGATGATCGCCACGGAGTCCCGCGACGCGATCTGAATCAGGCACACTTCCGTCTCGAACCGGTCCTCCATGACGAACTCGGTGTCGAACGCGAACCGTCCCTCGGCTCTGCACTTGTCGCAAACGGCTTCGAGCTGTTCCTGCTGCTTGACGGGTGTTATCGCAAGTGGCGGTCGCCGTTGGACCACGGGGCAGATCTCCGAACATCGACCGATTGATCTTCTTTGTATGCGGCAAGAACCGGACCACAAACGGCCAATCGAAATGCATGAATGGCGCGACCATAGCGGATCGCGTCTCGCATGCTCGCCGTTCGATGTCCTTCCTTCAACGTGGGACTCGCTTGGTCCGGCGAAAGACACCCCCGACCAGCGCACTCGGGCGCCTCGACCCCCGACCGCATCGCCGAGTCCGCAAACGCCGAGCCTGACCGGGTCTACACGCCGGACCCTCGCATCTTACAGGGCTCCCGTCGCACGTGTCCATCCGAATCGCTCCTCCATTCACCTCGCGGACCCGATCCGCCCGGACCGGCATCCCCCGGGGTGCCAGATGTTTTCCATCCGTCGGGTTGACAGGGTGAACGGCCCCATCGTCGTTGCTGATAGCGCCTGGACGGCTAAAATAGGACCCGTGATCCCGGCACCACCGGGTCGGCATCGGCTCGCTCGAACACCGAGCGGCCGCTTGAAATCGACCGACGTGAGGACGCTTTATGGCAGCAGACGTAGCCACGGACCCCGGCAAGGGCGAGAACATCCTCGACCACCCCCTCATCGACGAGATGCAGGACTCCTACCTGACCTACTCCATGAGCGTGATCATGTCACGCGCTCTCCCCGACGTTCGAGACGGGCTGAAACCGTCCCAACGCCGCATTCTCGTCGCGATGAACGACCTGAACCTCGGTCCCCGCGCCCAGACCAAGAAGTGCTCCAAAATCAGCGGTGACACCAGCGGAAACTACCACCCACACGGCGACGCCGTCATCTACCCCACCCTCGTACGCATGGCTCAACACTGGGCGCTCAGACAGCCGCTCATCGACGGACAGGGAAACTTCGGGTCCATCGACGGGGACCCGCCCGCCGCCATGCGATACACCGAAGCCAGGATGGCGTACGCCGCCACGGTCCTCCTCGAAGACATCGAGTACGACACGGTCAACTTCATTCCCAACTATGACGGCTCGCGCCAAGAACCCGTCGTCCTCCCGGGCAAGTTCCCCAACCTCCTCGTCAACGGAACCACCGGTATTGCCGTCGGGATGGCCACAAATCTTCCGCCGCACAATGTCCGTGAAGTCTGTGATGCCCTGCTCACCTACCTGGACAACCCGGACGTGTCACTCTCCGAGTTGATGGCTGTCATACCTGGCCCCGATTTTCCGACGGGCGGGCAGATTTGCGGGCGCCGCGGAATCCTCGACGCCTATTCCACGGGGCGCGGCAGCATCACCCTCCGCGGGAAGTGCGACGTGGAAGAGG
>JASFUW010000116.1:0-12419 GCA_050050135.1 Phycisphaerae bacterium | reverse complement strand
TTCTGACTCAGAGAACGGAAGAGGAATTAGAGGCGGGAGAAAAGAAGTTAGAAATCGCTGTGACCGCTAGGACCACCGAGCGCCTGACACCGGCTGGCGTTCACGTTGTGCCACCGAGGCCCGATTTCAAGCCTGCCGGGTCTTGGAGCCTCCCTCCGGACCCGAGATCCACAGGCGGACCAACTTAGCCTCGAAGAAGCTCCTCCACGCGGCGATGAAGGCGGTCCATCTGTAGAGGCTCTTGGAACCAATCGTCAGCCCCCAGGCTTTTCGCCCATTGACGATGACGTTCGCTCTTCAAATCCGAAACCATGATCACAAACGGCTTGTGCTCTCGTCCATCGTGGTTCCGCTTGAGCTGTTCCAGGACCAGGTGCCCGCTGCGTTTCAAGAGGCGCACGCCCAGGATCACGAGGTCCGGGTCGAACTCCTCAGCCGTTTCGATCGCGGCATCGCCGTCATACGCCGCACGAAAGGTCGCATCGATGTCGCTCAGGGCATCGACAATCGCGGCCACCAAGGGCGCATGGCGGGCGACCACAAGTATCCGTTTGCCGTTCGACCTCTCTAGCACGGCTAGGTCCAGGCTTTGGTGTATTTCCCAGGGAGGGATTGCAGGCCCAACCCCCCACGCACAATGGTCCCGATCGTGGAGGGTGCAGGCTCACACAAGCTACAAGCTATCTCCTGTCGGACCAGCAATCCGTGTACCAGCGCCGCTCCGCGCAAGCGGTGGCATGCCATCCCGGATGACCGGTGTGGTTCGCGTGGTCGGTCACGGACGTCAGCCGGCCGACAGGTATGAACCCCAAACCCCGATGCAGCCCAGACGACCCGGCAACCCTGTTCGCGTGTGCGCAGAATGACGATCGCGGGCACACCGGCAGGTCCGACTCGCTCCGGTCCTCAGGGCCTGCTTCCCCGACACCCTCCCGACGTACCCCGCGCGCTACCCTCCGCGCATCAATCAACGGGTGTCGAGACTCAGCCTAACAGCGCCCTCGACCACGCCTGAGGCATCGGTCCTGACCACCCCGCGTGGACCCTACTGGCAGGGCAGGAAGCGACGGCCCGTAGCGAGGGGGCACGTAGGCCGCGAGTGGGCGCTAGACTACCGGATTTCACCGGGCTTCTTCGCGGCCCTGCCCGACATGAGCATGCACGTTGACTCCAGCGTTCGGCCGGCTCGATGGGGACTCGGGGCGAGAGGATTCGAACCTCCGACTTCCTGCTCCCAAAGCAGGCGCGCTAACCAGACTGCGCCACGCCCCGCTTGCGGTCAGTTTATCTCCTCGCCCGTCCCGGGCAAGCCCGCGCGTGCCGGTAAGGGAGCAGGCGACGAAGCGCCGCGGTCGCCGCCCGTTTCGAGCGGAACATCCTGCTGCGCCCGGCGTCCAACCTATCATGGTGGCACATGCGCCGCGTTGACGAAAAACGCCGAGCGTTTCCGGCTCTTTTTTGCGGGCGGTGGCGAGCAGGCGCCGGGCACGGGCCGGCGCGGGATCCTCGAGACCCCTGGCGGGCCAAGAACAGGTACGTTGCTGTCGCGTTCGGTGTGGCCGCAGCGGGTTATCGGGCGGAGTTTACGTGCGCTGTGTGGTTGCCTGGACAATGAGGGCTGCGGACGGTTGAATGCGTCATGTGGCCGTTCTGCGGATTGCCCTTCGGTTGGTGGAGGTGGGGTTATGCAATGCCAACTTCGATCCTCGCGTGCGTGCTCGGTTTTCGCGGTCCTTGTGTGGGCGGCGCTTGGCGGGTCGGCCGGCGGACAGGAATGCCTGTCATGGCAGCGCCGCATTGACGCGCCGATGTCACCGCGGGAGCGGCATGCGATGGCATATGACCTTCGTCGCGGGGTCACCGTTCTGTTCGGGGGTCGTTACTTCTCCCAGCCGTATGGCGACACCTGGGAATGGGACGGCGATACGTGGCAGCAACGCGACGTGGTCGGTCCAGAAGCGCGATCGGAACATGCCATGGTCTATGATCGCGGGCGGGGGGTCACCGTATTGTTCGGTGGTACCGCGCCGGGCGTTCAGTCGGCGACCGCCAATGCGCTGGTCATTTTCGGCGACACCTGGGAATGGGACGGCGAGAAATGGGTGCAGCGGAGCAACGAAGGACCTGAGCCTCGGCTGCGTGCGGCGATGGCTTATGATTCCCGGCGCGAAGTCGTTGTTCTGTTCGGCGGCTTGGGGGAGTTCGCACGGCTCTACGGCAACACTTGGGAGTGGGACGGGCACTTCTGGCAGCTTCGCAGTACGGAGGGGCCATCGAACCGGGCACACGCGTCCATGGCGTATGACGAAGACCGAGGCGTCACGGTGCTGTTTGGCGGCGGAGATCACCACGGCCTGACCAACGACACATGGGAATGGAACGGGTCTGACTGGACCAGGATCAGCGCGCCGAGCAGTCCGCTGCCGAGGACGGGACATGGCCAGGTTTACGATCGGGGACGGCGCGTGTCGGTCTTGTTTGGCGGCTCAGTCGGCGTGAACGAACCGCGCGGCGACGTGTGGCTTTGGGACGGCGCGGGCTGGGCGGCGTCTGCCATTCCCGCCCCGTCCGCCCGGGCGGGCCACGGCATGGTCTATGACTCACGCCGGGGGAACATCGTGGTCTTCGGTGGTGACCCCGGCCTGTTGGATACGTGGGAGTTCCTAACGTGTCGGGGTGACGCGGACGACGACGGTGTGGCAGACGGCGATGACGAGTGCCCGGGGACGGTCCTCGGCGACAGGGTCATGGTCGGCGATTGCGACACCGGCGTGGCAGACCAGGTGTTGGGGAACGGCTGCACCATGACCGAGTTGATTGCATCGTGCAAACCGGAGCCGCGACCCCGCAGCCGGCTGCTAAGGTGCGTGATCCGACTGGTGCGGGACTGGCGCCGCGAGGGGATCATCCACCCCTCGGACGGCGGCAAGATCATCCGCTGCGCAGCCCGGCGCGCCCACCTGCGCGGCGGACGGGCTCGACCTTAGGAGGCTGTTGAAAAAGGGTACAGGCACCTCGCCGGTGGCCGCTCACGACTCCGTGGACGGGTCGTTGCTCGGAGTCAGTCCCCTTTTTTAACGGGCTGTCAGCCCGGATCGTCTATCGCGCAACCCTGCCCTTTCCGCCTTATCAAAGCGGGATGGAAGACTGGTTTCGCGACCGAATTCGGGTGACCGATGTAGCGTCGTGCGCTATCGCACTTTGGCCGCCACGACTGTTATGTCATCCGACTGCTCGGCCAATCCGGCGAAGCGGCGGACGTCCCAGAGGATTTGCGTCGCGAGCTGTTGGGCGTCGAGTGATTTGTGCTTGCGGATCGACTCGACGAGCCGGGTCGCGCCGTAGGGTTTCCCGTCGAAGTTCATAGCTTCCAGCACGCCATCGGTGACCATGATCAGCAGGTCGCCGGGGGAAAGCCTGACGGTGTCATGGTCGTAGCACTCTGCCGGGTCGATACCGATGGCCAACCCGCCGGCTGAAAGCTCGATGAGCTTCTCGCCACGCACCAGCAGCGGCGGCGGGTGGCCACCGTTGCTGTACGAAAACGCGCGAGCGTCGTCCGAGAAAACGCCGTAAAGCAGCGTCGCGAACTCGCTCGGCAGCGTATCTCGGCACATGTGCCGGTTGACCGTCTCGACGAGCATGTCGACCTCTTGGACCACGAACGCATGGGCACGCAGCGCGGATCGGACCGAAGCCATCATCAACGCCGCGGGCAGCCCTTTACCGACCACGTCGGCAATGCATACTCCCAAGCGGCCGTCGGCGAACTCGAGGAAATCGTAGAAATCGCCGCCCACCTCGAGTGTCGGGTCGTACACGCACCCGAATTCGAGCGACGCGTGCACCGGCGGACGCAGCGGGAGCATTCGCTGTTGGATATCGGCGGCCGCTTTGACCTGCCGCTCGACTTGCTCCGCCTTGGCGTGCTCTTCCCACAACCGTGTGGTGATGATGGCGGCGGCGGCTTGCGACGCGATCGACCCGAGCAACGTCTGGTCGGACTCGCTGAACTTGTATCGCTCCCCCGTGTACACACGGATGACCCCGATGGTTTGCCCCCGATAGGTCATCGGGACGCAGTATCCGCTGACGATCCCCTCTCGTCGGGCGTTGTCGGGGTAGCGCGTCCGCGGATCGTTCGGCACGTCGGGGATGTAAACCGGGTTACCGGCGAACGCGAGCCCGTCGATCGGGCTTTGTTTCAGCAGAACCGGGCCCTTTCGAAGATACTCGTCCGACAGGTTGCATACGGCCTTGATGACCATCTCACCCGTTTCACGGTCGAGAAGCCGAATCCCGCACGCTTTGACCGGCATGACCTCGACGATCCGTCGCACCGTCAGGTCGAGCATTTCCTTCAGATCGCGCGTTCCGGTAAGCAATCCGGTCAGGTCGTGGACCGTCCTCCAGTCGGCCACTTGCTTTTCGATGCGCAGGGCCTGGGCGTACAGTGTCGCAATGGTGTCAGCCATCACGTCCGCGAACCGGCGGATCGAGTCCGGGTCTCCCCCGCTGTACGGGGCGATATGGGATGCGTATTCCCAGAGTTCATCGGGGTCGATGTCGTACGTCTTCGCCGATGACGTCACTTGTGTCTTCGGTGGGACGCCCGGGGCCCGGGTTCCGACGATGATCATCGCCAGCCGACGGTTCTCGTGCCCGATCGGCGACGCATAAAGGATCATGCCGTCGTGGCACGTCGCCGGATCACCACCCTCGCCTTGCCGTACACTGCGCTGCACCGCATCGCCGAACGCACGGCGACCTCGGAGTGAGGTCCCGATCAACTCCGAGAATCGGCTTCCCCATGTCGGCTGGGTGATCAACCTGCCGTCGACCGAACTGAGGCACACCGTGACCTTGCCGAGCTGCGCGAACCGTTCCTGAAGCCTCTGGAGGACCGCCTTACCGACCAGACGGTCCAATCGGCGCGCCTCAACAGCCGACGTAGACCGATCGTCCCCTTCGTCCTTTGGGCTCATCACGTCTCTACTCGAAAGGAGCCCGTCGGCTCCAGTGCCCGCCATGTGGCCGAGCCACAAATCCGTTCAACCCCACCCGTTGGGGTACGCTTCCCGGGATCAACCATCTATTGTACTGCGGCTTACGCCGGGCACTAGGAAAAGCGAGCCGCCGAGTGCGCCAGGCACCCGAACAATATGCGCGGCGTCCGCCGACCCACCGAACCGACCGCCCGGAACGAGAGCCGGACGCGATCAACCGCCCGCTGACCCGCAGTGCAACGTTACGTATCAAAGATCGCCACTCTCGGGAGGCAATTCGACGGCGTGGCGCCTCGATTGACGCCCGCCCTGGACCCGACCGTCCCACCGCATAAGATCGTCCGTTTGGGCCCGCCCGTCGGCTGCGGGCCGTTCACGATTGGCGGTTCGCCATGCGCCGCAGGCCAAAACGGATCATCTTCCTGACCATCTACGCCCTCTTTCTGCTCTTCCTTGGCGAGTGCGGCGCTCGGGCGTTCTGGTTCTCGCGTGGGGTGCCGTTCTTCACCGCCCAGCGTCAGATCCACCGCTCCCTCTATCCCGGCGTACCCGCGATCCAGCGGGCCGTACGCCGCGACGAGTCGACCGAAGATACCTTCGACGTCCTCTTGCTGGGCGGTTCCGTACTGAGCCCGCGCTACGGCGACGTAGAGCATGTCCTCCGCGAGCGTCTGGCCCGCGCTCTCGACCAGCCCGTCAACGTCTACAACCTCGGCGAACCGGCCCACACCTCACTCGACAGCTACTACAAATACGAGCATCTCGCCGCGATCGATTTCGACGTCGTCCTCGTGTATCACGGCATCAACGAACTTCGTGCCAACAACTGCCCCCCGGACGTCTTTAAGGCGGACTACTCCCATTTCTCCTGGTATTCGCTGATCAACGCTTACGAACGCCGGGCCGACGCACGGTGGTTCGTACTGCCCTACACGGTCAGGTTCGTGGTCGTCAAAGCCGCCGGGCGCCTGGGGTGGTCCGGGTTTCTCCCGACCCACGAACCCGATCCGGACGCCTTCGCGTTCGGGTGTAATGTCAAAACCGCCGCCTCCCTCCAGCGAAATCTGACAGGGCTTCTTCACACCGCGGTGTCCCGCAACCAGCGTGTCATCCTGATGTCATTCGCATACTACCTGCCCGACGACTATACGGACGAGCGCTTCGAGGCCCGGCTGCTCGACTACACCGTCCACACCCACCCCGTCACGCTCTGGGGCAGCCCCGAGTGCGTCAGAAAGGGCCTGGACGTGCACAATATGCAGATCAAAAACCTCGCCGAAACGTCCAAGACGGTTCGGTTCGTCGATCAGGACCGCCTGATTCCGGAAAGCGCCCGATTCTTCAACGACGTTTGTCACCTGACGCACGAAGGGTGTGAGCGTTTTGTCGAGAACCTCATGGAGGTGATCCTGCCCGAGGGATAGGTGCCAACATGTGGCACTAAAACCGTGCCCCCTTGGCCGGAACTCGCGGCAAACCGTGCAGGCTCAGGGCAAGGCATCCGACGGGGCGTCGATGATGCGCACGCTCCGCATGTACAGCGGGTCCAGCGGTCGGCCCTGCTCGTCGACGTCCCGGTTCATCAACCGTTCCAGCGTCGCGAACGACTCTTCGCCCACCAGCTCTCCGAACACGGTATAGCGCCCGTCCCAGTCCTTCTGCCGCGTGTTGCAGATGAAAAACTGGCAGCTTGCCGAATCCGGGTCGTCGTTCAACAGCGCCATCGCCACCCGACCCTTATCCATGATGCGGCCGTTGAACTCCGCCGGGATCCGCTTCCCGTCCAGCCGAATCCCCGTTCCGTCGCCGCGCGGGCACCCGCCTTGGATCAGGTAACCCGGCTCGATCCGATGGAACACCTTGCTGCTGTAGAACCCCGACTTGGCGAGTTCGATAAAATTGGCCACCGTGCTCGGCGCATCCTCGTAGAAAAACCGCATCATCATCGCCCCGTCGTCGGTAACGATCTCGCACAGCTTAAGCGCCGCCACCGTCAAAACCACCGGGTGGCTGCTGACCAACCCCCGATACGGCTGCCATTCGATCCGGTATCGCCCCGCCCCACGCAACACCGGGAAGTACTCGCGCAGGTCCAGCGTCGAGCCCACGCTGCTATGAGGCCCGACGATCAGGATCGGTGCCTGCTCCTCCGGTCGGTGACCGACCGGCTGATCCAGACGCCGCCCCGCCTCGGTCAACACCGCGACGCCGCTCGAGTTGCCGCCGCTGAATACGTGGGAATGCGGCAGCCCGGACTCGGGCGACGGAATCTCGGGCTCCGTGCCCGGCACCTGCAACGTGACCGCATCGTCGCTGAGGTTTTCGATCGTGAAGCGAACCCAAACCGGCTGCCCGACCGCAAAGTGATACGAAACCGGGCGCAACTCCGCTCGGACTTCGAGCAACGGGTTCACCGGTTGAGCCGGTGCCTCGCCGGCAGCCCAACCCACGCTCAGAACGCCTAGAATCAGCCAACTCGTTCGCATGGCGGTTCACAGACCTTATTCGAGCGAAAAGACACCAAGCCCGGACGCGCGGGCCGGAGGTTGACATTCGAACGAAACGTCCGTCCGAAAGGCTATCAAACGGGCCCTCGCAAGCCCGTACGTAGACTCCTCCCTCCTGTTTGTACCCTCCCCTGCAGCCCCAGTTGCAGCGTCGGTCCGGGTTCGCCAACGCCTCCAATCACCGCGTCGCCCGGAAGCGCGATCACCCCGCACCGACGGACCCCTCGCTGCCTTCCTAGGCCGGGGGGTCCTCTGTTGCATCGGTCCCGCCGTCGTCCGGACTTGATCGGCGTCGCCCGCAAACGATTCCGGTCGCCTGCCAGTGCTGCCGAGGGGGGCATAAGCCGGGACCATGACGGGCAGACCGCAAGACGCTAGACTGCCCTCGCCATGACCGATGCCAAGCGAATTCGTTTGACCGACTACGCAAGCTGTGCCGGCTGAGCGGGGAAGCTCCCGATGGGAGCTACCGCGCAGGTCCTGCGCGAACTGCCCCCCATGGACGACCCGGACCTCCTCGTCGGCGCAGACCACTTCGACGATGCCGGCGTCTACCGGCTCAACGAGACCACCGCCATCGTGACGACGCTCGATTTCTTCCCGCCGCTCGTCGACGATCCCTACGACTTCGGCCGCATCGCAGCCGCGAACAGTCTTTCCGACATCTACGCGATGGGGGCAAAACCGCTCAGCGTCCTGAACATCGTCGCCTTCCCGGACAAGGAACTCCCGGTCGACGTGCTCGGTCAGATTCTCAGAGGCGGCGCCGAACGGGTGCTCGCCGCGGGTGCCGTCGTCGCCGGCGGCCACAGCGTCCGCGACTCCGAGGTCAAGTACGGCCTGTCCGCGACCGGCGTCGTTCACCCCGACCGAATCCATACCAACGGCGGCGCTCAAGTCGGCGACGTCCTCGTTCTCACCAAGCCCATCGGCAGCGGCACGCTCACCTCGGCCGCCAAAGCCGGCAAGATTCCCCAATCCGATCTGGCGGAGGCGATCGACGTGATGGCCGACCTCAACGCCGGCGCCTGCGAAGCCATGCTCCAGGTCGGTGTCAACGCGGTGACCGACATCACCGGTTTCGGTCTGATCGGTCACGCCCACGAAATGGGTCAGGCGAGCGGCGTTACCATCGAGATCGACTCAACCGCCGTACCGCTCCTCGAACACGCATTGGGACTCGCCGGTGACGGCGTTCTGACACGTGCTCATAAGTCCAACCTCGCGCATCTCGGCGACCGCTTCATGTCACGCGCCGCCGACGAAACACTCGTCAAGCTCCTGGCCGACGCCCAGACCTCCGGCGGCCTGCTCATCGCCCTCCCGCCCGACCGCGCCGACGCCCTCATCGCCGCCCTGAAAACGCGAAACACCCGCGCCGCATCGATCATCGGGAAGGCGGCTCCGCGGTCGGACAACACGATCTCGGTACGCTAAGGCTAACTCGCGAAAGGTACTTGACAGTCCGCGCGGCATCCCGGCGCGCAGGGGTCCTTCCGTTCTCTCACGGCTTGCCGCTCTGGTTCACCCTTCATCCCTCGTTCTTACATCCTTCCGCTTCGCCAACCGCCGACGCGCCCGCTTGCCGATCACGTACGCCCTCTGCACGGTCTTCATCCTTTATCATTCGTCCTTGGTGCTTCGCGCCCCGCGCCCGCCCTGCCGCTTGTGTGCGCCCCTACACGATTTTCATCCTTCACGCTTCACCTTTCATCCTTCGCCCCCGGTCCCCAAACCTGTCCCGGTGCGCCGAGGCCCGTCCTCCGTCGCTCCGTCACTTCTGCCCGCCGCCCTTGCCGCGACCCGGCCTCACCGCTACGCTGTACGGTGTGCGAACGATCAGCGGTGGCGGACGGGGCTGCCGCTCTCCAAACGATCCAACAACCCGTTGCGAGAATTGTCCGATGAAACGGCAAACCCGATTCCCCCGATGGATGATCCTTCTTATGGCAGGCATGGCGATGGTACCGGCGACGCAACTCACGGCCGACGACACCGAGAAGGTCCGTGAGCGGAGCGAAATCGAAACCGAATACCTCTGGGCTACCGAAAACATCTTCCCCGACCCCGAGGCGTGGGAAAAGGAATACGCCGCCGTCGACAAGAAGATGGAAGAGCTCGCCAGGTACAAGGGCACCCTCGACCGCGGGCCCGCCCATCTGCTCGAGGTCCTCACCGAGCGCGACAAGGTCGAGCCGCGCATCGAGCGCGTCTACGTCTACGCTTCGCTGCTCTCCGACCAGGACACCCGCGTCGGCGAGAACCAGGGCCGCAAATCGCGAGCCCGCGCCATGTACGTCAAGTACAGCCAGCTCATGTCATGGGCCGAGCCCGAACTCACCGCCATCCCCTTCGAGAAGATCGACTCCTGGATGCGCGAAGAGCCCAAGCTCGAAGAGTACCGCCACGCGTTTGACAACCTCTACCGCCAGAAGCAATACATCCTCTCACCGCGCGAGGAAGAGTTGCTGGCCATGACCGGCGAGCTCAGAAGCGTGCCCTCCCAGGCATACAGCCTGTTTGCCAACGCCGACACCGTATTCCCCACCATCAAAGACGAAGAGGGCAAGACCCGAGAGCTCGACGACTCCGCCTTTTATCTTTTCATGCGGTCGCCCGATCGCCGAGTTCGTAAGGACGCCTACGAAGCCATCGTCGGCACCTACGCCAAACATCGAAACACCGCCGCCGCACTGCTCAACGGCGCCGTGCAAAGCCACATCCTCACCGTCAAGGCACGGGGATACGACAGTTGTCTCCAGGCGGCGCTGGACGGCCCCAACATCCCCGTCGAGGTCTACAACACCCTTATCGGCACCGTCAACGACAACCTGCACCTGCTCCACCGCTATCAAGCCATCCGCAAGAGAGCCCTGAAACTCGACGACGGCGTCCATGCCTACGACCTCTTCGCGCCGTTCATCACCGG
Organism: Phycisphaerae bacterium; assembly: GCA_050050135.1. Classification (GTDB taxonomy): domain Bacteria; phylum Planctomycetota; class Phycisphaerae; order UBA1845; family UBA1845. The sequence goes on along the minus strand of JASFUW010000116.1, from coordinate 1,977 downwards.
CCAGAAGCTCGAATACGACTACGAGGGCGCCGTGCAGACCATCCTCACCGCACTCGAGCCGCTGGGCGACGACTATGTCACCTCGATGAGGAAGGGCTTCGACTCGCGGTGGGTCGACGTATACCCGACCAAGGGCAAGCGCAGCGGCGCCTATTCCAGTGGCACCTTCCTGACACAGCCCTACATACTCATGAACTTCCACGGTTCCTACGAGGACATGTCCACCCTCGCCCACGAAATGGGGCACTCGATGCACTCCTTCTACTCCCGAGGGACCCAGCCCTACGTCTACGCAGACTACGCCATCTTCTGCGCCGAGGTCGCCTCGACCTGCAACGAGATTTTGCTGCAAAACTACGTCCTCGAGCGCACCCCCGATCCCAAGAAGAAGCTGTACTTGCTGGGTGAGTTCCTCGAGGGTATCCGCGGGACCGTCTTCCGCCAGACCATGTTCAGCGAGTTCGAGCAGCGCATCCACGAGATGGCCGAAGCCGGCGAGCCCCTGACCGCCGACTCCATGAGCGCCGCGTACGGCAAGATCATGAAGAAGTACTACGGCCCTTCGTACACCCACGACGATCTGGTCGACGCCTACTGGATTCGCATCCCGCACTTCTACTACAACTTCTACGTCTACAAGTACGCGACGAGTTACTGCGCGGCCTCCAACATCGCCGCCCGCATCATGAAGGGTGAGCCCGGCGCCCGAGACAAATACCTCCGCTTCCTCAAGGGCGGCAGCAGCAAGTATCCCGTCAAGCTGCTGCAAGACGCCGGTGTCGACATGATGACACCTCGCCCCGTCGAGGACGCCATGAAGATCTTCGAGAAGCTCCTCGACCAGGCGGAGCGCCTCCTCGACCAGATCGGTATCACGTAGGAAGACTCCCCGCACCGCCCCTCCCTGCTTCAGGGGAGGGGCTGCGGGTTGACGGCACGATAGCTCAAACACCAGTAGTAGGTCAGCGCGACGTATTCCAAGTCCCTCGCCCAGCCGCCTACCGCGCGGCGCACCTGCGCTTCCGTGGGAAAGTTCTTCAGCACCTCATGTGTGCTCCCGTCTTCGAGCGTGCGCATCTGGTAGGTGTTCCCCTCGGCATCGGTCCGGGAGATGGGCGTGTTGCTCCCGGCCGCATACGTGTTGTCACAGAAGACGACGAGTGCGCCCGGCCCGAGTCGAGCATGTAACCTGGACAAGAACCCGGCGATGCGACTCACGGGCATGTGCGACCACCAGAACCCGCAGAACGCCGCCGAAAACTCACCGCGTATTCTCTCCAGCGTATACGCGTCCACCTTCTGGAAGACGACGTTGTCGGCACACGGTTTCGTCCTCGCGATTTCCAGCACCTCCTCGGTCACATCTGTCGCGAGCACGCTCTTTGCCGAATGACTGATCGGCTCGGTCCAGTACCCCGTACCGCACGCCACCTCGAGAACGTCGTGATCCTTCATAAGATCGCACAACAGCGTGCGGAGCCGCTTCAGGTCCTCCTGCCGCTCGGGCTTGTTGTAGATTTGCTCGTACTCGTTCGCCCGCCGGGCGTAATAGGTGACCAGGTCGCAATCGGGTTTCGTCGAGCGCCCGCCCGTTACGTCATTTTGTTGTCAGTCGCATGCTTCATGCGGCGGTCCCGCATCGAGGAAAGCCTGAAGGATGACCTGCGCAGCTACGGCGTCCTCCTTGCCGCGTTGTCGTTTCCGCGACAGCTCAGCCGGTCGCAACAACTCCTGGGCGGCGCGTGAGGAAAGACGCTCGTCGAAATAGTGCACGGGAAGGTTTGTTTGCCTTGACAGGGCATCACCGAACTTGCGGGTCAGCTTCGCCTGGTCCCCCTCACTGCCGTCCATGTTCAGCGGCATACCGATGACGAAGGCGTCCAGGTCATAGTCCTTCGACGACGCGGTCACCGCCCGCACGTGGTCGCGGACGTCGCCGCGCACGTCAATCGTACCAAGCGGTGACGCGATGTTGGC
>JASFUW010000115.1:0-12450 GCA_050050135.1 Phycisphaerae bacterium | reverse complement strand
CGCCCCTCGCGGGGGCGCCAGGGCCGCCTAAGCCCGAAAGGTGTCTAACTTGGGCTAGCGGGTGGACGGGGCAAGCTGGCTGCAAACTTCGACGCGGAGACGGATCACGGGACGGCCGGCCTGGTGCCTGATGGCGTGCCGCTCCGGGCTCATGTACGCGGGCGTCCCGAGCACGATGCCTGGACGTGTGTAGTTCGCAGTGATGGTCGGCGAGTCGGTTGCGACCGTGCTCGATGGATCGTCAGACATGGCCTTCGCGAAACCGAAGTCCAGCACCTTGACACTTCCATCCTCGCGAAGCATCACGTTGCCGGGCTTGAGATCGCGGTGGATCACGCCTTTTCCGTGGGCGGTTTCGAGAGCATCGGCGATGTACTTGCAGATCGCCAGCGACTCGACGACGGGGAGGCCCCGCGCTTCGGTCGCGACGACAGCGTTTCTCCCTCGACGTACTCCAGCACCAGGGATCGTTCGCGGTTGAACTCCCTAAAGCCGTAGATGGCGGCGATGTTGGGATGGTTGAGCGAAGCCAGCAGCTTGGCTTCGCGCTCGAAGCGGGCGACGCGCTCGGGGTCGCGGGTCATGTTGCCGGGCAGCGCCTTGATGGCGACGTCGCGGCCGAGCTTCGTGTCCCGGGCGAGATAGACCTCGCCCATGCCGCCTGCCCCGAGGGGCGGAACGATCTCATAGGGCCCGAGTGGTGCTCCGGTTTCAATCGCCATGAATCACCATACCTAATCAGCGGGCACGAGTGTTTCCAATTCTTTCGTCCAGTTAAGCACGACGATCGGCTCGCGTGCGGCGGCGCCCTTCGAACCCTCCTCTGTACGCACGAACAGGAACTGCTTGCCGTCAGCGGTGATGTCGAATGATTCATCGTAGGCGTCTGGTTCCTCGAATGAAAAGGCGACTTCCGGTGCCGAGGGTCTGAACTCACCGTCCTGAAGCGTATAGTTCACTGAATACATGGCAGGTTGCGGAGCATCCCCGGTAAGGTACCAGAGCCTGTCCTCCGTAGGCGACCACGCCATGCGGGTCCCACCAGCGGTGGACACGCGTACGGGTGACCCGGAACCGTCGGCCGCACGAACGAAGATCTCTCCGCTTCCCGACTCATACGACGCGTAACCGATCCATTGGCCGTCGGGGGAATAACGAGCCCACAACTGCCAACCGGAGGCATCATCGATCACGACGGGATCCCCGGTGACATTGCCTTGCTGGTCGATCTTGAGTGTATGAATATCCCCGTCTGTCGCGGGCACCCGCTCCATGAACACCAGACTCTGGCCATGACTCGTCCAGTCACCGGGAAGTTGCGGTCGTTCGCCGGAAGTCAGTTGCTTTGCACCACCCGCAAGGTCCGCATCGACTCGAAATATCTTGGTCCTTCCCTCGCGACGTGATGCGTACACCACCCATTTCCCGTCGGGACTCCAAACCGGTTCGCTGTCATAAGAGGAGGAACGCAGCATCCGAAGGATGTCACGGTCGCGCTCCAGGACGGCGATGTGTTTGCCCGAGTCCAGACTGATTTCCAGCGCCACATAACGGTTATCAGGTGACAGCCTGGGATCATCGAAGTCGCCTCGTTGCTGACCGATTGGTTCCTCCTTGCCGGACTGGTCGATCAGGACCAGTTGCTTGGCAACGGGATCCGATGTGGGGATATACGTCAGTGTTCCGTTTGCACCGACGGAGAACTGTGGTGGCGCGCCCGGCCATGCCGTGACACCTTCGACGACGGACACCGGCTGACCGGCGAGCTCCAGACGATCCAGATCAAACCGGCAGGCCATGAGTGCGTGTTCACGGACAAACAATAAGAGCCCCGGCGCGACATACCGGCCTGGGCCACCTCTCTTGACCAGCTCTCTTGGACTCTGACCCGACGCGGGCACGACCATGATGGACGAAGCATCCCACGGGCCATAATCCCTCGCGGCGGTGAATATAACCCCGCGGCCGTCCGGCAGAAGAGATGGGGAACGATGTGAGGCGAATTCGTCGGCCGGGTCCACCTCCGTGAAGGGTTCCGGAATTCCGCCGGCTGCGGAGACTCGCATAAGCCCCCCTTTTTCTTCAGGGGCGAATATGATCGATCCATCCGACCCCCATGCCCCCCCACGCATCGCCGGTGCATCACACAGAGTGATCGGTGCTCCACCGCTCAGAGACATTTTCTTGAGCTTCTCGTTCTGGGCAAACGCGACCCATGCGCTATCCGGCGAGAAGAACGGTCTGTCCGCGCCGTTCATTTGCGGTAATGGTCGAAGCTCTTGCTGATCCATCGGGCGGACGACCCACTCGGTCTCGGTGCCGCTTTGATCCTTCACTCGGAAAAGGGCTGTCCGGCCATCCGGCGACAGGACCGGATTCGGTGCCACCGTCAATTCGTAATCCGCCGGAAGCGGCAACGCCAGGCGAACAACGGGGGCGGGCGGTATGGGCCGCACCCACCAGCCCACTCCGCCGCCCAGAACGGCGACGACCGCGACCATCGTGATGATCCATACCTGGGCAAACCGCCTCCGTGGCACGTCCAACGCCGCTGCGGCAAGTCCCAGGGAGGTACTTGCCGGATCCACAATCGCGTTTTCCAGCTCAATTCGGGCATCGGCGATGTCGTGCAAGCGGCGTTTGCGGTCTTTGGCCAGGCAACGGCGAAGCAACAACTGAACGGTCGGTGGCGTACCGGGCGGCAACGACGACCAATCCGGCTCCTTGTGCATGATCGCGCCCATCGAGTCCGTGGCGGTTTCACCACGGAACATGCTGACACCGGTCAGGCACTCGAACAGGATGATGCCGAACGACCAGATGTCCGTTCGTTTGTCGAGCGCCCTTCCTCGCGCCTGCTCCGGACTCATGTACGCGGCGGTACCGAGCACGACACCGGGACGCGTGTAGTTGGCGGTGATGGTCGGTGAGTCCGCGGTGGCGGAACTCGACGGCTCCTCTGACATCGCCTTGGCGAGACCAAAGTCCAGGACCTTGACACTGCCATCCTCGCGAAGCATTACGTTGCCGGGTTTGAGATCGCGATGGATGACACCCTGCTCGTGGGCAGCTTCGAGTGCCTCTGCCATCTGCCTGGCAATATCGAGGGCGTCCTCGAGGGCAAGCGGTCCGGTCTTCAGGCAGTCTGCGAGCGTCTGACCCTCGACGTATTCCATTACGAGGAATCGCGTACCGTCGGAATCGTCGAAACCATAAATCGCGGCGATGTTAGGATGGTTGAGCGAGGCGAGTAGCTTGGCTTCGCGCTCGAAGCGTGCGACGCGCTCGGGGTCGCGGGTCATGGTGGCGGGCAGAACCTTGATGGCCACGTCGCGGCTGAGCTTCGTGTCCCGGGCGAGATAGACCTCGCCCATCCCGCCGCGCCCCAACTCGCGCCGAACCGTATACGGGCCAATCGACTCGGGAAATGCGCTCATCGCCCGGGGAACTCCTCGGACCCCTTCTCGGCGATGGTATTGCAGCGTTTCGCCGTGTCAGGATCGTTGATCTGCATCATGAGAATCTCCGGACGCCAGAGTCATCGGCCGCGTGTCAGTCCCGTTCATCTGGCGTTCTTGCGCAGCAATTCTTGCCAGTTGGTAATTAGCGAGATTGTCGTATATCGATCCTCAACCATTCCATTGAATGCAAAGCGTTCGCCATCGGCGCTAACGTCGTATTGCACGCCGTCCTCGCTCGGCGCTTTGAAGAGTGCCGTTCCCGCGTCGTGGTTGAAAACCGGGCCCTCCGAACCGACGTTGACGCTGATCAGCGAATCGCTGCTTGCGATGTAATACAGCTCGCCGCCGTCGCGCCTCCAACGAGGCTGTCTGCCGCCCGCAATCGATATGTGCCATCGCGCGTTTTCGGGCGGAATGGGTAGCCCCTGCGCGTTGTCATTCTCCCATCCTGGTACGAAGGGCACGACGTAGACCTCCCAATCTCCTGATTCGTTTGACTCATAGGCCAGCCATTTCCCGTCGCGGGAAATACACCCACCCTGGTCGTCCTTGTCGCTTGCGACGAGCGTGATGACCTGACCGGTCTGAAGGTCAAAGGCGCGGATGTCGTTGATGCCTATCGAAAGCCAGGATCCCTCGATGTAAACAATGTAACGACCGTCGGCAGACCAGTCTGTGGGCGCGATCACATTTCCACTGCCCGTTTCCTGCAAGTCTATGAGCATTTCCGGTTGTCCGCCACTCGTTCGCACTCGCATCAGACCGCCAGTCTCCGTATCATCTTCCGCACTTTTGTATGGAATGTACCCGAACGTGATCCACTCGCCGTCCGGCGACCATTGCGGACTCACCTCCGTTCCAGGAAGAAATGTCAAACGGCGAGGCGGTTCGTCAAACGCAGACTGCTCCGGCTTGTCTTCCTCGGTTTGGTCTTTGGAAGTGAATTCGTGTCGAGCGAGTCGATAGATCCAGATGTCAAATCCAGAGCGGCTGGCCACGCCGCTGGGCGCGCCGCTGATCGCCAAATAGCCATATTGGGGCGAGAGAGAAGTCGTGTTCTGGGGGATGCCGTCGGCCATCACTCTGACCGGGCGACCGTCACGTCTCAGCACGGCGGTTCGCATTGATTCTCCAAACGCCGTCGGTCCTCCATATCGGGTGTCGCTATCTACTTCGACGTCAGTCGACTTTTGATAGACCAGCACGCCGATGGGCGATGCACTGAAAGCCCCGAACCAGGTCGTCATATCACCCGAAACACCTTCAACGACAGGAACCTCCCGGCCCGCCAAAACGCCCGTCGTGTCGTCGAATGGCGACGCATAAAGCGTATCCTGTCGTAACACGAGCAGATTGCCATCCACGATTTGCCCCTGAAACTGCGCGCGGGTGATCTCGACGTCTGGGGCGTCTTCCACGTGCAAAATGACGGCGGTTTCAGCCAGTCGTCCAGATTTGTGGCTCACGGCGATGTAAATGAAGCTCCTGCCGCCTGGGGTCGCGCTGGGCCACCTGTGGCTTGTGTGCCGGGCAGGGTCGATTGTTGTAACGGCGACCGGCTTTCCACCTTCGGCCGAAACGACGGAAATCGGCGATTGGAATCCCCCAGCAAACACGATACGGTGGTCCGCCAACCAAGCGCCTCCACGCCCGGCGGGGGCCGGGCAAATGACGCGGTTGGTCCGCGTGATGAGGTCGTATCGTCTGAGGTTGCCATGAGCAAAGTACCCGATGGAGTTTCCGTTCCAGGACCAAAACGGAAAGGTGGCCCCGTCCGTCCCACCGATCGTCTGATACGCTTCGCTGTCCAATGATCGCACAAAAAGACGCTGCTCCTCTCTGCCTTGCTTCGCGACAAACGCAATCTTCGTCCCATCGCGCGACAGGACGGCCGGCCCTGCCAGATCGCCCGTTGCCACAAGAATAGCGTCCTCTGGAGGTGCGATGGTTGACCGAATGACCGGTGGCAAGGGTGCGGGTGACGACCAAACGCTCCAACAGGCGTATCCGGCAGCGGCGGCGAGGACGACGCACACGACCCAGACCAAGCTAGAGCGTCTCGGGCGCGAGGCCGCTATGGAGCCGGCGCTGTTCGTCGAATCGGCGTGTGCCAACTCGATTCGCACATCCCCGATGTCGCGATAGCGCTTCTGCCGATCTCGTTCCAGACATCGCCGCAGCACATGCCGCACCGTCCACGGCGTGCCCGGCGGCAGGCGATCCAGGTCGATCTCCTTGTGCAGGATCGCACCGATGGAGTCGCTCACCGTCTCCCCGGTGAAGGGACTGATCCCGGTGAGCATCTCGTAAAGCACGACGCCGAACGACCAGACGTCGGTGCGTTTGTCGAGCGCTCGACCGCGAGCCTGCTCGGGACTCATGTAGGCGGCAGTGCCGAGTACAACACCGGGGCGCGTATAGTTGGCCGTGATCGTCGGGGAGTCCGCGCCGGTCACGCTCGACGGCTCGTCGGACATCGCCTTGGCCAGTCCAAAGTCCAGGACCTTGACCTTTCCCCCGGGTGTAAGCATCACGTTGCCGGGCTTGAGGTCACGATGAATGATTCCGTTGTCGTGTGCCTCCTCGAGGGCTTCGGCGATCCGTGTCGCCACATCCAGCGTGTCGTCGACGGGCAGGACGCCGCCATCGAGCCGCCGAGTGAGCGTCTGCCCTTCGACGTACTCCATGACGAGGAACCGCACGCCGCCCGATTCATCGAACCCGTAGACGGCCGCGATGTTCGGGTGATTCAGGGACGCCAGGAGTTTAGCCTCACGCTCAAACCGCGCGACCCGCTCGGCGTCATGGGCCATGGTGTCAGATAGAACCTTGATGGCAACTTCGCGATCGAGTTTCGTATCCCTGGCGCGGTAGACCTCGCCCATTCCGCCCTTGCCCAACGGCGACACCACCTGATAGGGACCCAATTGTGTGCCAGCGTCCATCCTGTTAGTCATCGCCCCCTGTCGTCGTCGGTAATCCGGTGGAACTCGTAGCTGAGGAACTGTTATCTGACTTCCTTGTTCCGGGCTGCTCCGTAACGTGCCCGAGCGTGAGCATCCAGATATCCGACTCGGCCCGTAACCTGTTTACGACGAGGCTGCGGCCTTCGTCGACGACGCGAATGCCGCATGGTCCCTGCAGCTCGGGTAGCGGACGTGCGGTGCCGCTATCCACACTGCAAATGAACGCAGATGCGTGCTTTTCGTCCCACACGATCAGACGCGTATTGTCGATCCAATCGAAGCTACTGGCCTGACTGTTCTGAACTTCTCCCATGCCAGGCCCGTAGAGCGGGCTAAGATCCCCGCTTTGAACATCATAGATGACCACGATGAAGTTCGAGGTCCCGGCGAGTCGCAGGCCGTCGGGCGAGAAACGCAATGGCACGAAGCCCGTCAACGTCGATTCTGGAACCGGCAAAGGAACATCGATGCTCGACAGCGGGCGATCAAGTTCAAAGAGAGCCATCGACTCACCAGAATCGGTTGACACGCCGGCAGCCATCAGCCTTCCGTCCGGGGCGAGCACGGCGTTGGTAACATCCCGACCGTCAGTGCCGGTCAAACGGCTCATATCCGTACCGTCAGGACGAATTCGCCAGGCATCATAGAACCCGCCGCGGTTGGAGTAGAAAATGAGCCACTCGCCGTCCGGTGTCCAGCGGGGGCCGCGATCCCGGTGTGCGTCGTCCATCAGTCGGCGGCGACCGGTTCCGTCGGCGTTCATGACAATGATGTCTTCTTTCGGAGCACCCGTTCGAAAAGCGATCCTCCGACCGTCGTCGGCTACGTCAAACTGGCGTAGGACGCTCGTTGACGCGTAAATCGTCTCACGTTCACCGGTGACGCGTTCGGTCTCTGGATCGAACGGGTAACGCTCTATCTGGCTCATCAGGAGCGGCGCGGTAAATGCGATGTGCGTGCCATCGGCAGCGATGGTGGCCTCGTCGAGCGCCGTTACGCCGGCGGTTACGGGATGCATAGCGCCGGTCGTCCGTCCGGTCACCGGATCGATCGGTACACGCCAAAGGTCCGGGCTTCCGCTGCGGTCACTGATGAAGAAGAGCGTTCGGCCGTCGGGAGAAAAGAAGGGATTCCAATCCGTCGCGATGTCCTGAGTGATCGGACGCGCCTTACCGCCCTCGATGGGGATGATGAAGATGTCGCGAATCCCGGCAATCGCGGCCCAGAACGCAACGAATTTGCCGGAGGGTGAGTAGCGGGGCGCAACCGCGTCCTGTTCGGTAAGCCGGCGCTTGCCGCGCGTCTGCAGGTCCAGGGCCCAGAGCTGGGCGACGGAGGACCGACTGTACGGGCCCTCGACATCCTCCGTCGTGTAGATCAGTTCAGTCCCCGTTGGCGACCACGCCGGGTCGAAACCCTCCTCGCTCACTCGCCGAGGTGACTCCCCAGTGGCACCCATGATGAACAGTCCGCCACCCTCCCGCTGTGAACGAAACGCGATCCGCTCGCCACCCGGGCTGAACGCGGGGTTGAAGTCATCATGCGGACAGTCGGCCGTCAGATTGATGGGCTTTTGTCCGCCGACGCGCTGCAGAAAAATGTCGAAGTCCTCTCCCTCCCGGGCGACGTAGAGCAAGGATTTCCCGTCGGGTGATAAACATGAATCACTCTGCAAACCCGGCAAGTCGGTGAGCTTGTGGACTCCGACAACCACCGGCGCGTTAACCGGACCAGCCGGTTTCACCGGGGGACGACCGCGGTTTGCCCAGACGAGCGTTATGGCCAGCAGCACGGCAAGTAGGGCGGTGGCGAGTTTCCATATTCCCCCACCCGGCGTTGTCCGCCGAAGATCGGAAGGCTCGAAGAAACCGGACTCGTAATCCCGTGCGGCGTCTTCGAGTTCCAGCCTGGCGTCTCCAGCGGCCTGCAACCGATCACGTTTGTCACGCTGGAGGCACCGCCTTAGCACGTGTCGTACGACCTTCGGTGTCTGCTCGGGGAGTGCGTCGAAGTCCAGATCCTTGTGCAGGACCGCACCGAGCGAATCGGTGGTCGTCTCTCCGCCGAAGAGCTTGTCGCCCGTCAGACACTCGAACAGAATGACGCCGAGTGACCAGATGTCCGTGCGTTGATCGACCGGACGACCGCGAGCCTGCTCCGGGCTCATGTATGCAGCCGTTCCGATGACCACACCGGGCCGCGTGTAGTCAGCCGTGATGGTCGGGGAGTCATAGGCGAGGGACGACGAGCCGGGTTCATCCGCGACCGCACGGCCGAGCCCGAAGTCGAGGACCTTGACCGTGCCATCAGGTGTCACCATGACGTTGGCCGGTTTCAGGTCGCGATGGACAATCCCCTTCGAGTGGGCCGCCTCCAGGGCATCGGCTACGTGCTTGCCGACTTCGAGCGCCTCATCGATCGGAAGCGGCCCGCCCTCGAGTCGCTTAGCCAGGGTATCGCCCTCCACGAACTCCAGAGCGAGAAACTTCTTGCCGGCTGCTTCATCGAAGCCGTAGATCGCGGCGATGTTGGGGTGGTTGAGCGACGCGAGTAGCTTGGCCTCGCGCTCAAACCGGGCGACGCGCTCGGGGTCGCGGGTCATGGTGGCGGGTAGGACCTTGATGGCCACGTCGCGATCGAGCTTGGCGTCCCTGGCGCGGTAGACCTCACCCATCCCGCCCGCCCCGAGGGGCGCGAGGATTTCGTACGGACCGAGTTTCGTTCCTTCCGTCAGCGTCATTAGCGGCCACCAGCCAGAACGGTACACCGAACTCGGGGATTATATCCGAAACCGGGCGCGCGGCAAACAGCGGGTTTCCGAGCGTGCAGATCAAGACTCGGTCAGCGCGCCGAGGTGGTCTGATGGCCGGGTTACTCCGGGCGGGCCGGATTTGTCGAACACCCGGGTGATCGACCCGACGTGACCCGCGAACGCTGCGTCCGCCCATTGATTATCGATTCACCTGTGCAGGGTCTTCCGGCCATCCTCTGAAGACGTCGCCCACGCGTTAGCCGGAGCCTACCGGCGCAGCTTCGGCGATGGGTCTGTCCAACCGGCTGCTTCGAGCTTCGCCAGGGCCTCGTTGTCGGGTGTGGCGTACCAACATGGACGCGGCATTGAACTTTGCCATGTACGGGATCACGGCCTCCACGTTACTGTTCAGCCCGCTTCGGCCGCACGCGAAGTGATGGTTAAATACGTAGAGGGGCGTGTCGTCGAACTCGAACCGGCTCCACAAGTTGATCCGCCGGTGGGGTCCTGGTTGGTGGGGTCCGGCGTGAGCACCAGGTATCCGCGCCCCTTCATAGGGATGCGTGCAAGGATGGCGCATCCTTCGCAGAGGCCGTCGCCGTAGTCCATCGCTTTCTCGACGTACTGCGCGCTACGTTTTCGGGATACACTTGCAACTCGTTTCGGTCGGCTCGGCTGCGTACTTCCATGCCTCCTTGTATTGTGCGCGGACCTTGGATGCTTCGGCGGTCTTGTTCTGAGCCTCCAACGCTCGCATGAGTCCGTAGAGCGACCAGCCGTTGTTCGGCCAGTTTTCCAGATCTTCTCGGTAGGTCCGCTCGGCGTCGGCGAAGCGCCGGTCTTTGAGGTAGACCGCGCCGAGTGTGTGGCGGACGGGTTGAATCCACTCCGGCGGTTCCATGTATAGCAGGCTGTCTTCGATCTCGACGCCCTTCTCGAGTTCATAGGCCGCCCGCTTCAGGTCGCCCTTCTGGAGCGCGATTTCACCGACGACAAGATGATCGGCGACCGCGAGTACCTTGTGCGCCGGATTGATCACCATGATGTGATCCTCGGGCATCCGGTCGACCACGCGGCGGAACTCTTCATGTTCGAGCTCGGCGCTGACGAAGTCCTTCTTCGCTGCATAAGCAATAGCGCGGTTCGCCCGCCACATCGCGTTCGAGATGGGCAGGAAGGGCGGCGGGGGCGCTTCAGCCAGGATGGCGTCCCACCGTCCGAAGCGTTTCTGTACGTCGTAGACGGCGCACATCATGTAGTCGAGGAATACGCCGAACTCATGGACCACGTCGTTGGGGACGCTTTCCAGAATCGACCGGGCGGCCGCCATCGCTTCGCGCTCCCGCCCGCTCATCATCGCGGCAAACGCAAGCATGTGAGTGTTGTGCGACATATACATGTGATAGAACTTCTGGGGCGGGGCGATTCTGCGGAACTTTTCGTCGGAGCGCATGGCTTTTCGATTTTGGACGATAGCCTCGTGCCACTGGCCGACCAGAACGTCGATGTGCGAGGGCATGTGCAACAGGTGTCCACTCGCGGGAACCATGTCTCTAAGGCGATTCGCGGCTTGCAGCGCTCGCTCGGGTGTGTTGCCCGGTTCGATGGCATGGATGTAAAGATGGTTCGCGCCGGGGTTGTCCGGGTCCAACCGCATGACGTGCTCGAGGATTGTGACGATCTTTTCAGTGCCTTCGCGCGGCTCACGCTGCTGCGTGTAGAGCGCCCAGGGTTTGAGGTCCATGAGCGCTTCTGCGTACAGCGTGCCGACGTCCGAGTCGTCGGGGTGCTTCGCGTAGACGGCAGCCATCGCATCCGCATACGCCTTGTCGAGCGCGGTGCGGTCTTCAGGCCAGGGGTTCGCGTATCGGTGCGAGAGCGCGTGGATCAGGTCGCGTTCGACGGGAGTCGCGTTCTCGATACGCTCGAGGGCCTGTTGCAGCGCATCCCACGCAGCCTTCGACCGATCCGGAGGGACGACCGGGTTGTTGATGTGCGGCCCGTTGCATAGGGCGATGCCCCACCACGCCATCGCACATTCGGGATCGAGCCTGGTCGCTTTCTCGAACGAGCGGATGGCTTCGTCATGGTTGAACGCGTACGCCCAGGTGAGCCCCTGGTCGAAGTAGCGTTGTGCCTTCGGCGACGACGTCGTCACCGGCCGATGGTGGTTGCCCGTACCGTCGTACAGCGGGACGTCAGTGGACGTTCGGGTGAGTTCGCCGGTTCGCGCGGTGCACCCGAGCGCCGAGATCAGCCCGCAAAGGCAGAATAGGTGAAGCCAAGGTCTTGCCTGAGTCATTGCGTTTGTACTCCTTCATCAGTCAACAAGCTGAACCACCGATGCGCGCATGGTCTGCGCCGGTGGACGCAGTCGGGACAATCGATCGACGCATAGTTCCGCTGCCGGCCCGATTGGCACGTCACAGACGAGGGATTATCGGCGAAGCGGGGCGGTTGGCAAGTCTTGCGATCGCACGGCCGATTTCGACGGCGGGATGCGTGTACTCGTACCGTGGAATGAGCCGCTCGGCATGCCGCGGGTGTTTCCATTGTCGTGAGCTTGGTAACGGGGTCGCTGCGATGTCCCGGGTCGTGCTGGCCGGTTCGTCGAACGGCAATACTTCAGCGTCGGCCCACCGTGTCCTATGTGAACAAACCGTGACAAACCTCACGCCCGACTCACGCGTACGGATGCGAAGACGGTGCGATGTCGGCACGCCCGCGTTTCCACTGGCGTGTGGTCAGGGCTGGAGGTTCCGTAGAACGAGAGGAAATGTGCCATGATGCGAGCTTATAGGTGTCAGAGGCTTGGCGTTGTTCATGTAGCACTGTTTGTCGCGGCTGTGTCGGGCGGCGGGCGGTCGAACCTTGCGCAGAGTGCCCAACAGGTCGATCAGGCGAAACCGGCTGAGGGAGCCGTGTTTCCGAAGCCCTCCGCTGGCGAACTGTCCGGAATTTCACTTCCCGAGCTGCGTGCCGAGTTGCTTCGGATGGCGCAAGCCGATCAGATCGCGCGAGCGTCGGGCACGTGAGGGAACAAGAAGGGTGGCCCGGCGGGCGACCAGAACGCGGCGGTGAAGAACATCCAAGAGACAGATCGACGGCACACGGCGCGGATGAAGGAGATTGTGGCGGGGCACGGGTGGCCTACTCGAACAGCCGTCGGCAGCGACGGCGCGCGGGCGGCGTGGTTGCTCGTGCAGCATGCCGGCCTCGATCCCGGCTTCCAACGCAAGTGCCTGACACTGATGGAAACCCACAAGGAGAC
>JASFUW010000114.1:0-12484 GCA_050050135.1 Phycisphaerae bacterium | reverse complement strand
TGCGGCGCGGGAGTTCGGTCGTGCGCAGGATCTGGATCCTACATTCGGGACGGCGACGCGTAAGGCGACGAGCGCGCATCGCGCGCGGCAACAGGCGTGGCGCAGAGAGCAGACCGTGCCGCCTCTTGATGATGGGGCGGTTTTCGAGGCTCACGAGTCGGATGGGGATGTGACGGGGCTGGACGAGCGGATTCGTCGTGCGGGGGCCGGTTCGGGAGAAGCGACCGTTGCGTCAGGGCCCCTGGCCAACCGGCGGCAGCAAGTGCTGCAAGTGTACCGGGCGTTCGGCGAGAAGGTGCAGGACGTGCTCGGTCCGGGCGTGGTTCTCGTGGAGACGAACCACTTTCTGATCTGGACGGACTGGGGTCAGCGGCGTCGGGACAAGCTCGCGGAGTGGTGCGAGGCGACGTACGCGGCGCTGGTCGGTCATTTCGGGCTTGATCCGGAGGAGGACGTGTTTCTGGCGAAGTGCCCGGTGTTCTGCTGGACGTCGGCGGCGCGATTTCGCAAGTTCGCCCGGCAGTTCGACGGATATGACGGCAAGAACGCGGTCGGTTATACGCGGTCGATCCAGGAGAACGGGCACGTGCACGTCGTGCTGCTTCGACAGGGACACGAGGAGAAGGACTTCGATCGATTCGCGAGCACGCTGGTCCACGAGGCGACGCACGCGTTTCTTCACCGGCTTTACTCGACGAGGTTGATTCCTCATTGGATCAACGAGGGGTACGCGGACATGATCGCGGAGCGCGTGTTGGTGGATCGGTGTCCGAACGCGGAAAATGCGGAGCTGTTGGCGCGGCAGTTCGTGCGTTACGGTTGGCCGATCGGCGAGCTGCTTTTGAGTACCGGGCCGATCGAGGTTCAGCAGTATCCGATTGCGCACAGCACGGTGGGCTTCCTTTCGAGTCTCGACGAACGCGCCCTGGCGGGCGTGATCCGGGCGTTGAAGGCGGGTTCGAACGTTCCGGAAGCGCTGGTTGCCGAGTTCGACGGGTTGACGCTCGATGCGTTGGAATCTCGCTGGCGGGCGGCGGTGAGGGAACGGGACGCTTCGTGGCACGCGGCGCAAAGGGAGGCGGCTGCGTTGCCGTGGGCGACGGGACGCTGAGCGGCCGACAAATCGAATTCACGCCGATCATCCCGGCTGGCCGACCTACAATTGTGTAACGGCGGGCGATGTGACGCCCCCGTGTAGGGTCCGGCGTGTGCGGACGTCTGCGGCGACGGTGTTGTCCAGCGGTCGACGTGGAAGTGGGGACCTTCGGGTGACAGCACGCGGGAAGAAACGACTTTTCAGTCTGTTGCGTATCGCGATCTGCGTGGCTGCGCTGTGGTTCGTCCTGCGTGGTGTGACGTACTACGACCATGTGTTTCTCGCGGACGGTGACGTCGAACTGGTCGGTCGGGTGATCGAAGACGGCGACCCGATGACACTGAGGCTTCGAGACGGTCGCACGGAAACGGTGGCGCTTGCGGACGTGGCGGTCGACGGCGACGGCAACCCGCGGATCGTGTTCGGGCTGGCGAGCGCGTGGCAGAGCAGCAAGCCGGTGTTTCTGCTGCTCGCCGTACTGCTTCATCTTCCGGTGGGTGTCTTTCAGGGGATTCGGCTGCGCTGGTTGCTTCGCGCGCAGGAGATTTCGCTCACCTATTGGGGGTGCGTCAAGCTCTCATTCGCGGGCAACTTTCTGAACTTCGCCACGCCTCTGGGGTCGAACGCGGGAGACGTGTTCAAGGCCTATTTCTTGACGACGCACACGAAGCGGAAGACGGAGGCGGCGACGACGATTTTTCTGGACCGGGCGATCGGGCTCGGCACGTTGCTCGGTTGCGTCGGGGTCATCACGCTGATCAGCGCCAGCGACAGCATGTTGGCAGCGTTTCGTCCCTATACCCTGACGGTACTGGGTGCGGGTTTCGTTGGGGCGTTTCTGTATTTCTCGAAGACGATCCGGAAGTACGTGTGGCCCCACCGTCTGTTGGAGAAGCTGCCGGCCCATAACCAGCTTCAGCGGATTGATCGGACCGCGCAGTCACTTCTGGACCGAAAATCGATTCTCGCGGCGGCGGTTGTGTTTACCTTGATCTTGCAGGTGCTGGCGATCGGCGCGTATTTCACGGTGGCTGTCGCGTTGTCGATGGATGCCCATGCGGGGAACGTGCTGGAGTACTATGCGTACTTCTACACGGGGGCGGTGATCCAGGCGCTCCCGGGCCCGCCGCAGGGGCTGGGGACGGTGGAACTCGCGTACCGGTATTTTCTGGCTCCGTTCGGGAGCCCGTCGCAGATCGTGTGCATGGCGTTCATGATCCGCGTGCTGGTGCTCACGGTGGCGCTGCCGGGTCTTGTGGTGACTTTGACGGGTTCGTATCGGCCTCGTGACGTGGCGGTGTGTGAGGCAACGTCCGAATCGGTTGCGGTGGAACCGGTGCGGTGACGGCGGATGTCCGGGTGGGGCGACGGGGAGGTGGGGCGGCGGTCCGTTAATTCACTTCGTGTGCGGGGAACCGCGCCGGTCGCGGTTATGGGCGGCGTTGACCGGCGATTAAGTGCACTTCGCCCGCGACCGAAATGTTAAGGTTAAAGCTGAGGAATCGCTGATTCCGCGCGTTTGTGCGCGCTCGGAGGGGGTCGGCGACAGTTTGTGAGGAGACCAGTTTTATGGTCGGGGTCCTGACGGAGGCAGCTCACGACGCGCGAACGGTGAAAGCCGCGACGACGGCGGCGCTGCTCGCGACCGCGATCGAGCACCGCGCTACGGTGTACCTGCGTTCGTCAAGCGAGCGGGCGGTGCTGGCGCTCTCGGGGACGATCATCGGAGGTGACGCCGCGTGTCTGACGCTGACGCTCCGTCACGTCGATGGCACGCGCGGACTGAGTCTGTTGGACGGTCCGCTGGAGGCGACGGTCGAGATCGAGGGGCGGCGCTACCGGTTCGAGACGCGGATCACGGCGGCGCGAACACCGGCAGTAGAGACGCGGGTGAGCGTTGCCATGCCGGAACGGCTGGTGCCGGCTGACCGCCGCCGGAGCCCGCGTCGGCAGTTTCGTTGCGGGACGCACGTGACCCTTACCCGTTCGACCCAAAGCGGCAATGGGGCGCTCGAGGCTGTGTTGCTCAACCTGAGCCCCGAGGGGATGGCGTGCCGCCTCGCGGAAGAGAGTGCTGCCAGTCTGTCGGTGGGGCAGGCGATCGGTGTGGAATTCGAGCTGGGGGCGCCGCCCGAGCGTTTCGACCTAAGAGCGCAGGTGTGCAACATGATTGAAGGCGGCACGCCTGGTCAAGCCGTGATCGGTCTGGCGTTTTCCGCGGACGGGCAATCGGAGCGAGAACAGTGTCGGTTAGGAGAGGCGCTCAGACGGGCGAGCCGCGACGCCAGATGTCGTGGCGTGTGAACTGATGGGCTTGCTCAGGGCTCACCACGCGCCGACGTGGTGTGCGTGACCGTAGGCATGTTTTTCACCGGAGCGGTGCCTTCGAGGGCTTTGCCCGGGGGCGTTTCGTTTCGCGGTTGGAAGATCGGTTGGGTTTTGCTCGGGGTTACTGTTGACCGGCCGTAGAGGTTGGGAGCGTGGGAAGGAATCGAATGACTACCGCACAGATGATCGGGGCAACGCAGAAGGACCAGATCCTACAAGACTCGATTGATCAGAATCGTCACCTCGTTCTGACGGTTCACGGCACGCGGGGGTGGCGGACGTTCAAGTCGGCGTTCGAGGGGGGTTCGGCTGCGGCGGGGCACGTGCAGGTGAAGACGCCGAGCGTCGAGGCCGGAGGCGCGTTCCAGGTGCCGGGGCGGGACGAAGCGATCGGGGTGACGTTTCGTCTGGGACACAAGAAGTGCATGTTCGGCACACGGATGGCATCGTCACAGGCTCGGACCGAGCGTGCGCTGTGTCTGTTCTGGCCGGATCACTTGCAGCAGTTGCAGCGGCGGGTGTATGAGCGTGTGAGGCCGATGAAGGAGACGGTCATTCCGGTTCGTTTCTGGCGAGACGGTGAGCCGCGCGCGAACTCGGTCGAGGCGCGGAACGTTCGCCACGGGCAACTCGAAGACCTGTCGGTGGGGGGGATGCGGGTGAAGACCGCAAACCCGTCCGAGATCGAGGATGGGCAGACGTATCGCTGCGTGTTCGCGCCCAAACCGGGGAAGCCGAGCTTCATACTGGATGCGCTCGTGAGGCACCATGAGGACGCGGAACAGGGTCGCGCGTCGATCGGGTTCCAGTTCGTCGGTCTGGAGGCGACGCCGGAGGGAAGGCGAAGCCTCGAACGTCTGGCGCGGACGGTGAGTCAACTGCAGCGGGCGCGCTCGAGGAATCGGCGGCGGGTCTAGCGTTGTACTTCGTGGATCGTGCAACGCTGATTGACACCCGAGCCTCGGGGAGTCGGCCCGCGCGCAGGTCCGCGCAAGCTAAAGCATGCGGCTCAGTTGATGACCACCTCGGTGCAACCCCGGCGTGCCGGAAGCTAGAGCATGCGGCTCAGTTGATGATTACGTCCGTGCAACCCCGGCATGCCGGGATTGCTTCAATTCCCCCAATTGTCGACGATCGACGACGCGAAGCGAACGACGCGTCTGATCCGGTCGGCAGCCCATGACGCGGGCGAGACGTCGGTCGCCATGGACGCGCAGACGAACGCGACGGCACGGTGGTCGGTGTTGCCGAGGCACTGGTGAAACTCCTGGACTTGGTCCTCAGTTCCATCGATTGCCATTCGGAGTGACTCGGCGGGAACGGGCGTGAAGGTTTGCAACTCCTCCCTCACCGGAGGTTCGGCGGCCATGAGGTGCAAGACGCACCGGGCCTCCTCGAGCCGGCTCATGGCGTCGCACCAGGCGGCGCGGGTACGTTGGGCTTCGTCGTGTCGCAGGGCGTGGTACGTGGAGTCGGGGGCTTCGCGGGCCAGCGCCCGGAAGGCGTGGACCAAGGAGATCGAGGCCCGGTTCAGTGTCAACCATGCGGCCTGCCACTCGGCGAAGGCGCGCAGGCGTTGAAGCTGTCGGATCGCGGCGCGTTCCCTGCCAAGTCCAAGCAGCAGGGCCCCGGCTACGCCGATGGCGATGCCGGCGAGCGCGATGCAGAGTAGCAATCCCCAAGTTTCGATAGGCTGCATTACGGCTCTTCCATTCCCACCCATACAGTGCCAACGTCAGTATACAGTCCGCTGAGGTGGATATCTGCGTTCCGGCCGGTCGGCGTGGGTCAACGTCCTGAAACACGGCGACGCGTGCGGCGTGACGGCACGGGGCTGTCCGGCGGGTCCGAGCGTCGGTAGGATGGACGCGGATGCCGGCGGGTATTCGGGGGCCGCGAGCCGGCTGCCCGCGCGGCTTACGGGCCACTTTTGGGAGTGTTCGGGATGCAGCCAGTCCAGGTTCCTCTTTTTGTCGCGACGGTGTTTGCGCTTGCCTGCGGTTTCGTCTTGGCTTTCGGGGCGGCGTCGCCCGCGTTTGCGGGGGGCGGTGATCGACTGACGGGGAAGGCGTTCGCGACCCGGTCGGAGATCATCGCTCGTTATGGGATGGCGGCGACGAGTCAGCCGCTGGCTACGCAGGTTGCGATCGACATGCTCAAGCGTGGCGGGACGGCCGTTGACGCCGCGATCGCCGCGAACGCGACGTTGGGGTTGATGGAGCCGACCGGGTCCGGGATCGGCGGCGATCTGTTCGCGATCGTGTGGGATGCAAAGACCAAACAGCTCTACGGTCTCAACGCCAGCGGTCGAAGCCCGTACGGACTGACGCTTAAATACTTAAAGGACAAGGGGCTGACGCACGTTCCGCCGTACGGACCGTTGCCGGTTACGGTGCCCGGGTGCGTGGATGGGTGGTTTACGTTGCACGAGCGGTTTGGGCGGCTGCCGATGGCAGAGGTGCTCGCGCCCGCGACGGAATACGCACAGGAGGGGTTTCCGCTTTCGGAGGTCATTGCGTTTTATTGGTCGTTCGCCGAGCGGACGCTGAAGGATCAGCCGAACTTCGGGGAGACTTTCTTGCCTGGAGGACGGGCGCCGGGGAAGGGGGATGTTTTCAAGAACCCGAGGCTCGCCCGTACCTATCAGGTGCTCGCCGAAGGCGGGCGGGACGCGTTCTATCGTGGCGAGCTCAGTGCCATCATGTCGTCGTTTTGCGAGCGGGTCGGGTGTTTTCTGCGGGAGCGTGATTTCGACGACCATTCGTCGACGTGGGTGGAGCCGGTGTCGACGAACTACCGGGGGTATGACGTGTGGGAGCTTCCGCCGAACGGACAGGGGATCGCGGTGCTGCAGATGTTGAACCTGATCGAGCCGTTCGATCTGAAATCCCTGGGGCACAATACGGGGGCGTATCTGCACCTGCTGATCGAGGTGAAGAAGCTGGCATACGAGGACCGGGCGAGGTTCTATGCGGACATGGAGTTCGCGGAGGTTCCGGTCAAGGCCCTCACATCCAAGGCGTACGCTGCGAAGCGGCGGGCGTTGTTCGATCCTGAGAAGGCACTGATGCGGGTTGAGCCGGGCGATCCGAGGCTGGATGAAGGCGATACGATCTACCTGACCGTGGCGGACAAGGATCGGAACATGGTCTCGCTGATCCAGAGCAACTACCGCGGTTTCGGGTCGGGGCTGGTTCCGGATGGGCTGGGGTTTTGCTTTCAGGATCGGGGCGAGTTGTTCACGCTCGAGGAAGGGCACCCGAACGTGTATGAGCCGCACAAGCGGCCGTTCCACACGATTATCCCTGCGTTTGTCACGAAGAACGGTCGGCCTTGGCTGAGCTTCGGGGTGATGGGTGGGGGGATGCAGCCTCAGGGCCACGTGCAGGTGCTGTGCAACATCATCGACTTCGGTATGAACGTCCAGGAGGCCGGCGACGCGGCACGGTTCCACCACCAAGGGTCGTCGCAGCCGACGGGATCGAGGATGCAGCGCGGCGGATGGGTGGCACTGGAGTCTGGCATTTCGATGGAGGCGAAGCGCGAGCTCGACGCCAAAGGGCATCAGGTGCGGTTCGAGCGCGGCGGGTTCGGCGGGTACCAGGGGATCATGTACGACGCCGGGCGGGACGTTTACTTCGGCGCCTCCGAGTCGCGCAAGGATGGGCAGGCGGCGGGATACTGAAGTGGATTACGAATTGCAGATTACGAATGGCGAGTGGCGAATTACCAGTTGTGAATCGGGCGTAGGCGCGGCTGCCGATTCGCTGCTTGGGACTGGATTCTCGACATTCACCGTAAGTAGTGCTGCTCGATGCGGTGGCAGACGAGGTGGTAGGCCAGTTGGTGGACCTCCTGGACGCGGTCGCTGGCGTCGTGGTCGACGTGGAAGCAGAGGTCGCACAGCTCGGGGAATCGGCCGCCGGATCGGCCTGTGAAACCGATGCAAAACGCGCCGATCGCCTTGGCCGATTCCAACGCCCGTATCACGTTCGGTGACGTGCCGGAGACACTCAGTGCCCAAACGATGTCATTTTTGGTGACCAGGGCTTCGATCTGCCGGGCGAAGACCTGCTCGTATCCGGTGTCGTTGCTGACGGCAGTGAGGACGGAGGTGTCGGTCGTCAGGGCGACAGCGGGCAGGGCTTTGCGGTCTTTCCTGAGCCGGCCGACGAGTTCGGCGGCGATGTGTTGGGCGTCGGCCGCACTGCCGCCGTTTCCGAAAAGGTATACCTTTCCGCCGTTTTCGAAACAGGCAATAAGGTGGTCGGCAATCTGCGCGAACAGGTCCACATGCTTCGCGGCGTGTTGCACGACTCGCAGGTGTTCTTCGATCTGGACTTTCATTCCGTTCGGACCCTCAGTGTTCATGTTGTCTACACCCCGCGCTGGCGCTTGGGGCTCTGAGTGCGTATGCGGTCGATGAGGTTGGTCGTGCTGAGGCCTTCGACCAGGGGCAGTAAGACGACGCGGCCGCCGTGGGATTCGACGAACTCGCGGCCGACGACGCCTTTGCGAGCCCAGTCCTCTCCCTTGACCAACACGTCCGGTCTGACCTTCTTGATCAGTGCGAGCGGGTCCGGCTCCTCGAAGCCGACGACGTAATCCACGCACACCAACGCGGAAAGGACGGCGGCACGGTGCTCGAAGGTGTTGATGGGGCGTGTCTCGTCTTTGTCCAAGGCTCTGACCGATGCGTCACTGTTTAGGCCGACGACGAGCAAGGAAGCCTCGCGACGGGACCGTTTCAGAAAGTCCACGTGTCCGGCGTGGAGGATGTCGAAACACCCGTTGGTGAATGCGATCGTCTCGCCGCGGTCGCGACGAAGCTGTAGTTCAGCCATGAGTTCGTCGACGCTTCGGAGCTTTCCGTCTCTCATCCGCCCTTCGAGCCGCAGCTCTGCGATGATCTCATCCGTGGTGATGGGGACGCAGCCGAACCGCTCGACTTCGAGCCCGCCGGCTACGTTGGCGAGCCGGGTGGCGCCTTCGAGATCGGCGCCGGCGGCGATGGCGGCGGCGAGCGTGGCCAGGACGGCGTCGCCGGCGCCGGTGTTGTCGTACACGCTGCGCGGCATGGTCGGCAGGTGCTTACTTTTCTTTCCCTTTTCGACGAGGACGGCACCGTCTCGATCGACGGTGACGACGACGGCTCGGGCGTCAAGTTGTGCCAGCAGGTCGGCAGCGGCGGCGGCGACGTCGTCAAGGGTGTCGAATGCGGTGTCTGTGACGATGGAAAGTTCGCCGCGGTTGGGCGTGAGGATACCGGCGCCGCGGTACCGTGAGTAATCGTTCAGGCGCGCGGGGTCGACCAGGACCGGGCGGTCGAGTTTCTGCGCTTCGGCGACGACGGCCTCGACGAGCGGTCTGGTGATGACGCCCTTGGCATAGTCCTCGATGCAGATCACATCGACGTCGGGCACCCGTTCGCAGGCGGTCCTGGCGAGGAGCGCGGCCGTGGAGTCGGAAACGGGTCCGGTTTCCTCCTCGTCGACGCGGAGGAGTTGCTGGCGATGGCGGTGCTGAGCCAAGCCGACCAGGCGGGTCTTGGTCGTCGTGGGGCGGTCTTTGACCGCGACGATTCCGTCGGTGTCGACCCCGTGGGTTGCTTTAAGAAGGCGCTGGAGGGTCTCGCCGTGGCGGTCTCGTCCGATGATCCCGCAACAGACCACCTCGCAACCGAGTGCCCGAAGGCATGCGGCTACGTTCGCGCTGCCACCGACGGCTTCGAGGCGCTCGACGGTGCGCAGGACGGGTACGGGGGCTTCGGGGCTGACGCGCTCGGCGTCGCCGTAAACGTAGCGGTCGAGGATCAGGTCGCCGACGAGGAGCGCACGCTTGCCGTGGGCGGCTCGTATCAGGTCGGACAGTTCCTTCGACATCATGGCACCTCGAAGCCCATCTGCACGTCGTTCCGGCGGGGCACTGCCTGGCGGCATGGTAGAGGCGGTTCGGGGTGACGGTCAAATCTGTGATCCCGGCGCGCAGGGATCGGGTTTGGGTGTGAACGGCGGTCGCGGGTCCGCGCAGGCTGAAGCCTGCGGCTCAGCGATTCACGAGTCGACCTTGACAATTAGACGTTCGGCGGCAACCTTGGCGACGGAGGACGACTATGCGTGTGCTATCGGGAATTCAATCGAGCGGGCGGCTGCACCTGGGTAACTACCTCGGGGCGATGAAGCAGCACATCGAGCTGCAGGAGGAGAACGAGTGTTTCTTCTTCATCGCGAACTTCCACTCGCTGACAACGGTGCAGGTGCCGGACACGCTGCGCGCGTATACCCGTGACGTGGCGTTGGACTACTTGGCCATGGGGCTTGATCCCGAGAAGGCGTTTCTTTTCCGGCAGACGGACGTGCCGGAGGTGACGGAGCTGGCGTGGATTCTGTCGACGGTGACGGGCAAGGGGCTGCTGGACCGGGCGACGTCATACAAGGACAAGGTTGCGCGGGGCATCGCAGCCACCATGGGGCTGTACGGGTATCCGTTGCTGATGGCGGCGGACATCCTCATCTATCGCAGCGACATCGTTCCGGTGGGGCAGGATCAGGTGCAGCACATCGAGATGACGCGGGACATGGCGGGGCATTTCAACAATATCTTCCAGCGAGACGTGCTGAAGCTTCCCGAAGCGAGGCTCAACGACGCCATGATCGTTCCCGGTGTCGACGGGCAGAAGATGTCCAAAAGCTACGGGAACGCGGTCTACCTGTTCGACGACATGAAGACGACGCGCAAGCGGATCATGAGCATCAAGACCGACAGCACGCCGGTAGAGGACCCGAAGGACCCGGACACCTGCAACGTGTTTTCGCTTTATCGACTGACGGCGACCGATGACGAGGTGAAGGCACTCGAAGATCGGTATCGGGCGGGAGGAACGGGCTACGGCGAGGCGAAGAAGCTGCTCGCGGACGCGGTGGAGCGGATTCTCGGTCCGGCGCGTGAGCGGCGCCAAAAGCTGGAGGCTGATCCGGATTACGTGGAGGACGTGCTGCGCAGCGCCGGGGTCAAGGCGCGTGTGGTCGCCCGCGAGGTGATGGCTGACGTTCGGGACGCCTGCGGGTTGGTGGCGGCCAAGGATACCCACCGTTGACGGATTACAACGTCGCGCTCGACGTCTATAACGGTCCGCTCGATCTTCTGCTGTTTCTGATCCGGCGGGAAGAGGTCGACATCTACGACATTCCCATCGCGCGGATCACGGAACAGTACGTCGAGTACGTCGAGTTGCTGCGGCGGCTCGATCCGGACGGGGTGAGCGAGTTTCTGGTTCTCGCGGCGACGTTGATGGAAATCAAGTCACGGACGCTGTTGCCCAGACCGCCGGTGGATGAGGGGGACGAGGAGATCGTCGATCCGCGGCTCGAGCTGGTCCGTCAGCTTCTGGAATACAAGAAGTTCAAGGACGCGGCGCGATTTCTGGACGACGCTGCGGTCGAGCGTGCCAAGAAGCATGGTCGGTCGCCGGTGATCGTGCCGCTGCCGGACGACGAGCTGGAAATCGAGAACCTCGACATCTGGGACCTGTGCGACGCGTTTCGCCGCCTGCTCGAGCAGACGGGGCAGCGGGAGGCGGTCCACCAGGTCGGGATCGATGACACACCGATTGCACTGCACGCGGAGGATATCATCGACGCGATCGGTGAGGCCGGCGGATCGCAGAGCTTCATGGATATGTTCATGGGGCGGGGGAAGGCGGAGCTGATCGGGCTGTTCCTGGCGCTGTTGGAGCTGATCCGGCAGCGTCGGGTGCGGGTGAGTCAGGACCGGCCTTTCGGGACGATCTGGCTTCACCTGCTCGACGCGTCGCCGCTGACCGAGGTTGCCGAACCGGAATCGGGAATCGAGCCGGAATCGCCGGAGGAAGAGTTTGAGGAGTCGCTGGATCGCGAAGAGGCTACTGAACCACAGGTCGACGCGGAGCCCGACGTCCCGGACCGTGATCGAGGCGCGGAGGCGGTGATGGGGGTGGATGATGCGGTCGGGTGTGACGCGGGCGCCCGTAAAGACGAGATGGAGATGGACGATGAAGCCGAGCGAACGGATGAGTGAACTGGGTCTGTTACTTCCTGAAGTGGCTGCCCCGGTTGGGAGCTACGTGCCCGCGATCCGTACGGGTCGACATATTTTCACGAGCGGTCAACTGCCGATTCGAGACGGTGCCCTGGTGTATGCGGGCAAGGTTCCTGCGGATGTGTCGTTGGAGAAGGCGGCGGACGGGGCCTCGATCGCGGTGGTCAACGCGTTGGCGGCGGCTGCCCAGGCGGCGGGGGGGATCGACGCGATCGGACGGGTGGTGCGTTTATGCGTTTACGTAAACAGCAGCCCCGGGTTCACGGACCAGCCGAAAGTTGCGAACGGGGCGAGCGACCTGTTGGTGAAGATCTTCGGTGACGTGGGGCGTCATGCGCGGTCGGCGGTGGGAGTGGCGGAGCTTCCGCTCAACGCGGCCGTCGAACTGGAGTTGGTCGTCGAGGCTGAGCTGCCTTAGAGTAGCGACAGGAACGTGACGGTGCCGGTGAGGCTCCCGTGATGTTCGTTCACGGGAGGTGCACTTTATACCGCCCCTTCGGGGGTCAGTCTTGCTATCCGTGATTTGGCGGGGACAGGGCGATGGCGGTTCCCGTTGCGTCGCTCGTGTTCGTGCGCACGATCAGGTCGGGGTGTGCGTCTACGAACTCCTGCCAGGTGCGGTGGAGCGTCGGGTAGTCGGGGTGGGCGATGTCGTCGAAGGCGATCATGCCACCGGGAGACAGGTGCCCGATCACGTTGGCGAGATCGGCGCGGGCACCCTCGTCGCGGTGGTCGCCGTCGACGGTGATGAGCGGGAAGGTCTGCGGGGACTCATCGTTGGCGAAGAAGGCGGGAAGCGTTTCCTGCGATCGGCCGGTGACGAAGTACGCGTGACCGCGGTGGTTGACGCGTCCGAGTTGCTGGCGGACGAAGTCGGGCCCGGGGTTGGGCACTCCGGCGTAGTCTCGATGCCAGGTATCGAAAAGGTAGAGATCGACGTCGGGGTTTACGGCTGCAACGATCACGGCGGAGCGACCCTGGCGA
>JASFUW010000113.1:0-12509 GCA_050050135.1 Phycisphaerae bacterium | reverse complement strand
CGGGCGCTACGTTCACTCGCCAGGCGATGGCAGCGTTCCTCCAATACTTCTTCTCCGATCCGCGTGGCCCCGAACCGGTCTGGATGCAAGCCGTTCTGGCGGTCGAGCGTCAGGAGATCGGAATAAACGACGTCGCTTCATGGGTGCTCGCCCAGCGCAGTGCGACGGCGGCGATCGACTGTCACAATCTCATGGCGATGGGCGTCACCGACGATCCTACGTATAAGTCGCCTGACCCCAAGCCCGGCACGGATCAGGCGCGGTTGCGTGAAGCGCGACGATCGATGGGGCGCTGCAGCCGCGCCGGGAACGAGTGGCACAATGTCAGACGCCTTGGTCGGGGCGACGCAGTTGCCGGTTTGATTCAGTTCTGGAACTTGCTCTCTCGTAACTTCAGCCCCGACCACGTTCTACACTCCGTCGACCTTGAGACGTTGGCTGTAGATGCCCCTCAAGGCGACGAAGCGAAACCCGGCGATGAATCCATCCTGCGCGACCCGGACCTCATCGCTCAGCAAGACCTGGCCCGCAAGCGGGCCGAAGAAAATCGTTAACCGAACCCCTCGCCGACCTGCACACGGACGTGCAGACCGCGAGTCAACGGAGTGACAACGCATGGCACTATCAGCAAACCGAGAGCTAAGCAGATACGTCGACCAACAGCTACGGTCGTTCAAGGCCGCAGACGAGCACATATACAAGGGGGCCTTGCTCTCGATCGAGGCGGGCGGCTACGTGGCACCGCTCACCGCCGGTGAGCTATTCGCGGGGGTCGCCTACGAAGAATGCGACAACAGCGGTGGCAGTGACGGCGACCTGTCGCTCCGAGCATACACCGTCGGCGACTTCGAGCACGCCTTGAGCGGCGCGACGATCGCCAACGTCGGTGACGCGGTCTACGCATCCGATGACGGCACCCTAACGTTCACGAGCACGAGCAATACGTTCGTCGGCTATTGTGTCGACGTACCGTCGAGCGGCGTCGTCATCGTGCGGATTCAGCCGTTCGCTACCGTGTCCGCGTAGGATAGAAGTGCGAACCGACCCGCAAGGACGCGGGCCACGAATAGTACGGAGACTGAATTATGGCAGGCGTTGGCACAGGGCTCACCGTACCCGGCATCCGGGCGAATTTCTTTGAGCGTTACACGGAGGTCCGCAAGCAGACCGTCTACGAAGAGCTGTCGACCCGGCTCCCGTCGACCACGAAAAAAGAGTCTTACGGATTCCTCGGCAGCGTCCCCCCGATGCGGGAATGGGGAACGGGCCGACTCGTCCAGGGCATCTACGCCGAGACCTACGACGTAACCAACGCCAAGTACGAGCTGACCCTCGAAGTCGACCGTGACGAAATCGACGATGACCAGACGGGTCAGATTATGATCCGTGTCAGGGAAATGGCCCAGCGGGCTGCGCACCACAAGGACGCCGAGATCGCCCGCTTGCTCGTCAACGGGGCTACCGCTGGGTACCACAGTTACGACGGAGTACCATTCTTTGGCAGTACGCATCCCATTCGGAAAACCGGCGGCACACAGGACAACGACCTGACGGCAGCCATCGTCGACAAGGATGCCTGCACGGCGGCTGAGTTCCGCTCCGCATTGACGCAAGGCATCGTCGCTTTGCTCGGCTTCAAGGACGACCAGAACGAGCCGATGTCGATGGGTGCTACCGGCCTCGTCTGCGTCGTGCCTCCCAACATGTTGATCCCGGCGTCCGAAGCGGTCAACGCCAGCATCATTTCGAGCACAGACAACGTGTTGAAGGGTGCCGCCCGAGTGCTATCGTTTAGTCACTTGACGGCCACCGACGCATGGTATCTTCTCAAGACCGACGTCAGCGTAAGGCCCTTCATCTTCCAGGACCGACAGGACGTCGAATTCACCGCCCTGGAGCGCGACACGGACGAGGGCTTCAAACGCGACAAGTACCTGTACGGCGTGCGGGCGCGGTACCGGATGACGTACGGCTACTGGCAATATGCGCTGCGGTTCGTCTTCACCACAGCGTAGATCGATCTCCTTTGACTGGGCTGCCCCGGATCGGCAGAGGGGCAGCGCAGGGTTCCATTCGTCGCCCGTCGCCGGGTTTGGCATGGCCCGGCGGCGGGTGGCTCGTTACGGGAGGATCACAGATGCCACGTAAGCAACGCAAGCCACCGACCCCGCCGCCCCGCTTCGAGCACGGTCCGGCCAGCCCCCCGGTTCGGCTCTTCGGCCCTGACCGGCTACGCAAGGTGCTTGGGCTCTCGACCGACGTCGACCTGACCCGCCTGTGCGACGATGCCGCGACCGAGATCGAGACCCTCCGCGAAGCCGGATCGAAGCCCCGTCGAGACCCGCTCGACCGCGATTAGACCGCGCGTCACGGTTTCAGCCCGACTGCACCGATTACAGTGTCCGAATCCGACCATTGCCGTTGCCATTGCCGTTTGCCGATTCTTTTCGCCCCTCACGCCCCGCAATCGCCGATCCGCCCCGCCGCACCCCCTCGCGTCGCGCAAAGTACAATTCGGCGCCATGCAACGCCCGATCGCCGAAAATCCCCGTTCTTGACCCCGCCAGCCGCGATTCACCGCGCCGATTGAAGTTGCGCCATTTGCGAAAAACCTCTTTTGTTCGCAGACGCGGTTGAAGGAGCCGAGACATGCCCGACCGAAAACGGACACCCATTCGAATTCCCAAGTACCGCCTACACAAGCCGACCAGGCTCGCGGTCGTTCGACTGAGCGGACGCGATGTTTACCTCGGCCCGTACGGCTCGGCCGAGAGCGAGGTCAAGTACGAAGCCGTCGTGGCCGAGTGGCTCAAGCAGAACAGGAAGCCACCGCCACGACGGAAGCGCACGAAACCCAAAGGCGACTTGGTCGTGCACGAGCTATTTCTGGCGTACATCAAGTTCGCGAAGCGATACTACGTCAAGAACGGCAAGCCCACTGGAGAGATTCAAAACATCCGGGATGCTCTTCGGCTTGTGGCCCAAAGGTACGGTTCCAGGCGGGTCGCGAGCTTCGGTGCGTCGCAACTCAAGAAGATCCGCGACGAGATGGTCACCTCCGGTCTCTGCCGCAATGTTATTAACGCACGCATCAACCGGATCCGCCGCATGTTCAAGTGGGGTGTCGAGAATGACAAGGTTGAGACCGAGGTCTTGAACACGCTGCAAGCGGTGGCTCCCCTACGGAGGGGACGATCTCCCGCCCGTGAGACGGATCCCGTGAGCCCCGTGTCCGATCATCTTGTCGATGCTGTGCTCGAATGCGTACCGCGGCAAATCGCTGCGATGATTCAGCTGCAGCGATTGACAGGTATGCGACCCGGCGAGGTAACACAGATGAGAACGGGTGACATCGACGTGTCAGGTCGCATCTGGGCCTATCGACCCGCGTCGCACAAGACCGAGCATCACGGCCGTTCACGCGTGATCTACGTTGGCCCCCAGGCACAACAAGTGCTCGGGCCGTTTCTCAGGCCGGACCTGGAGGCTTACATTTTCAGCCCGCGTGAGGTCGTCGAGGAGCTCCGTCGAGAGCGTCGCCGTAAACGGAAGACCCGTGAGACCCCGAGCGAAAAGGCGAAGCGAGCGAGAGGCTCTACCTCGCAGTTTGGCGATAGGTACACCCGACGGAGCTATGCGCAGGCCATCAAACGCGGGTGTGCCAAAGCGTATCCTCCACCTGATGTTCTCTCTGAACAGGAACGGTTGGCATGGGTCCGTGAGCACCATTGGTCGCCCAACCAGTTGCGCCACAACGCCGCCACCTTGTTGCGAAAGCAGTTCGGTCTGGAAGCCGCTCGGGTCGTCCTAGGCCACAGCTCTGCGGTCGTTACCGAAGTCTACGCCGAGTTCGATGAGAAAAAGGCGGCTGACATCATGGACCAAGTGGGGTAATCTCTGAGCAGCGGTACCGGCGGCATCGTCGCCGTGCGGCCTCCACCGATCATATGTGGTCGGTGGAGGCTGAACCGCTCGACGCCTCGACCTCTTCCACTCAGGTCCAGCTCATGCCACCACGTCAGACTAAGCCTTGCTGATGGGCGCGTCCGCTCATCTCAGTACCCATTGCGACGTCTCGGTGTCAGGGGGCGCCCACAAGGGGTCCCCCCGGACTGGGCGAACGGAGGTTCTGATCTCCACGGCAGGCGGTCTCAAAGGCCCATGTTCTGTGGTCTGCTACGTCTGACAGGCCTCGCCAGCACCGCTACGAGGCAGAACAACCAGCAGATCCTGCCCCGTGAAACCGGCCCGCACGCAGCTCGTCAGGCATTGAACCCGACGGTCGCTTCGGCCTAGTCTGGAGTGGGGGAGCACCCGCCGGGGGATCTCACGGTTGTTGCCGACGGTGAGACCAGCCGCGTGGCCGTAACCTAAGCTCCAGCAAGTACTTACGACATGCCATCTCAGAATCTCACGTTCTTCGGCCTCCTGCGCCTCCCCCGCCGAGCCACGTGGGTCCCAGGAACAGCCCGCCGGGCCATTCCGGGGAGTCCGCAGTAGCCCGGCTGATACTGCCCCGCTAAGGTCTGCAAGGTGGGGCCGACATCAAGCAGCCATGCAGGGGCCGTCCACGCTCCTGCCGGCTCCGCAACGGTCCTCTCGCGTTACGAAGAGGACCGTCACGTCAGATGACGATCCCGAGGTGAAGAAAATGGTAGGACCAGTAAAGAAGTTTCGTGCCGGTGCTGTGGCAGCGGCGTTGTGGGAAAATGAGATCAAGGTAGATGGACGTATTGTGCCTACGTTGAAGGCCACGATCGATCGAAGGTACAAGGACAGCGCGGGCAACTGGAAGAGCTCGGGCAGCTTCTCGAGAAACGAGATCCCGTTAGCTGTACACGTCTTGCAGCAGGCTTTCGAGGCTATGCTTGAGATGAATAACGACAACGAGACCGAGCAGCCACAGGTCGAAGAGGTCGTGGTTGAATGAGGGAACGCTACGTTCCCTTGGCTTACGACACATTTCCAACGTCAGATGACGGAACCGAAGAGATTCGCCGAGCGATCGACGCAGTGCGTTTTTCGGGTCGCCTACAACGGAGTGACCCGGAGGCGCAACGTTCGGTCCCAGATCCGGGCCGAGAGCACATAGGAAGGCTACACGATACGCTGCCGATGGTCGTTGTCTCTCCAACGAACCGGGTTGACGCCGCGACCATTGTCAATATCCGCGGGCGCGCCCCACTTGAGTTCTTGCGGTGGTTCGACGAGCTTCGGTCTCAGCTGGAAGACCAGCAGATGATGCTTGAGCGGTGCTACTTTGAGGAGTGCGAAGGCTAGCAGTGTCGAGAGGCCAAGGGGCGAAGCGCCCTCGTGCAGGTGGTTAGCATGGTACAAGCTTACAGATTGGAGGTGGTTCGGACCAAAATCGCCGAGCCAAGCGAGGAACTGACGTCGCCGGGCGCAGTGGCGCGCCGGTATTCGCATCTTGAACAGTACGACCGTGAGCGTCTGATCAGGTTGGATCTGGATAACCGCAACCGCGTGATCGGCGAAGAGGTGGTTGCGATCGGCACAGCATCTGCGGCGTTAATGAGCCCGCGGGAGATCTTCCGTGGTGCGATTCTGAATGGCGCGTCGCGGATCATAATCCTGCACAATCATCCGTCCGGCAATTCAGAGCCATCACAAGAGGACCTGGTCGTCAAAGACAAATTAACGGAGGCAGGCGAACTGCTCGCCGTGCCCGTCGTGGACTTCGTGATCATCGGAGAGCACGGCCAGTACTGGAGCATCGGTGATGGTGAATAGACATGGAGCGGTTGTCAGTCGGTGGGCAAGAGCCAGCCAAAGACAAACGCGGCGGCGGTTCGCTCAGCGGCATGCGAACCGCCATTCAGACTAACTGGTAGGAGGTGGTAATAGTGGATGTACACGAGAAGGAGCTACTCGCGCGGGCGATCATCGAGCTGATCGAGACGAACGACGGCGTGCAGAGGGCCGTCATACGCTGTGCGTGCAGCTCGCCAAACATTGTCAAGGTGATATAGGATGGAAACGACACGTACATGTCCGATGTGTAGAAAACGCTGCGGGTCCGACGAGTTTGTCGGACAAATTTGCGCACGGTGCGAGAAGCTGGCCGGGGACGCAGATGTCGAGGTACGGTTGCACATTACGAACGGTTTACCTACGTGACCGCGCGAAAACACGAACGCAAGAGGCTTGCAGAGGGCCGTCGAGGTCAAGTCTTAACCGCTCGCGGCGGGCGCGAAGGACCTTGCCTGCCACGCAGTCGGGGGCCCGGTGCATGATCTTCGCGGGGCATCCTACGTACTCAGCGGTCGCGACGGTTCAGCCCGGAAGCGATGAGTTGATACTCCCCGCGCGTCACGGATAGCCTGTCCAGGAGCGGGATGCGCTCAAGAAACGCCTCGACGTGGTCCAGGTCCGTGTAAACGTAGACCGGCGCCGACGCCGCAGAACACGTGGAGACGACGTCGGATATCGCCGCGATCACGGCCGGGTCAGCGAGATTGTAGAAGTACTGCGTGCCCGGCTCAGTTCGGTCGCACCCCAAGATCAGCTGGGCAAGATCCTTCGTGCCGACGCAAAGAGACCTGGGCCTCCGTTCAAGCAACTCACCGAGTCTGTAGACGGCGGCCGGCGTCTCGATGTACAGGCCGATTGGCGGCTCCGTCGTACACGCGGCGGAGGCAATCCGCTTCACCGCGTCGAGTTCCGCGGGCTGCGTCAGAAACGGTAAAGAAAACACGACGTTGTCGTGACCGGACTTGCGTAGCGCATCCACGGCGAGCAGTTCAGCCTTCAGGAGCTCTTGCCGTGACAAGAGGTGTCGGATCCCGTGCAGGCCGGTTTGTGGGTTGCGTTCCGGACCGCGGTCCGGATCCTTGATGATGGAATGGTACTCGTCGGAGCGGGCATCCAGACTTCTAAAGTTGAGGAGCTGCCCGTCCTCCAGGGCGGCGGTGATCGGAAGAAGGGTCTTGTAGATGAGATCTGCTGTTGCTTCGATGCCGCGCGTTTGGACGGAAAGGAATGGACACTCGTTTCGCATGAGCCATACGAACTCGTGGCGTACGAAGAACTGCTCGACGCTGCTGGAACGGAGTGCGTTCACGGCGCGCACACACCGCTCGTCGAGGACGCCGACCTGGAACCTGATGGGACGCAGTCTGGCCCACGCGGATCTCGTGAGTTCCGGCACCCACTCGGGGGCCTTTGAATAGGGCGGATCAACCTCGATGCCGCCGGCGTGCCCATCGACGCACAGCATCTGCCCGTCGCGTAACACGGTGGTTGCATCACGGAGCTGCACGACGGATACGCCGAGAGTACGGCAGATCATGCTGGCGTGGTCGCAGCTGCAGCCGTCCTCCACAATGATGGCGGAGCATAGACTGATCCGCCCGACATCGTCCGTGCGGAGATACTCGAGCACAAGGACGAGGCCTGTCGCGTCCCGTGCGGAGTCAATTGCGACAGGCCCGACCGCCCCTCGTCCCGGAACAAGAACTCTGCCATTCATCATGGTCGGTTTGCATGACATCGCTTGGCCTCCGCGGGCACAGCGAGTCGGTTTATCCGGCTCAGCTCGCCCGCTTTACATGGTACAACTGACGGCTTGGGTCAAAGCGTCAGGCAAGTAACCGTAGGATGACGTTGCGGCGACGTGAGTGGCGGGCACGAGCACGTCAGTCCATCTGCAGTGGGGTCGGTAATTTACGCGTAGGCCGTAAAGGAGATTCGACCCGTGCGGGGGTCCGAATCGGGAATCCCATGCCGCGCAGTCTCGCTGATTTAAGCCTGTCGGCAGGGATCTTACGATCGGTCGAGAGGCCGCAAGCGCGGCCGTTTCCGATCGCAATCTCCCGTTACCGAAAGCCATAAAGGGCGAGCCCGCTCGAAGGCGGGATTCGCAATTCCTCGCAATCGGCGGGAACCTGTCTTGCTTGACACGGCAGTATGTGGGCGGCACCTGTCGGTGCCACGGTCGGAGTCTCGGGGCCGTCCGCCTCGGCTCAAAAACCGCCGAGCTCGGACTCTGCGCAAGAACAGAACCCGCGCCCCCCTTGCCTGCGTAATGGCGTCTACACCCCGTCTTTCGTCAGGCGTGTCGAAAGACGGAGGCGATGAACATGGAACTCGTAGAACAAGGAGTCGTTGTACCGCAGTCGGCGCTTATGCGTCGCAGCACGGCAGATCGATATGGTCGGGTGCCGGGCATCCCTGAGGAGGAGTTGGCCGACCCGGACGAACTCGAACGGCAGGTTTGCCTGGAGGAACTCGGGCTGATCCTGGCGATTCCGGAGCGGGACAAAACAAGCTGGATCCGGCCAGCGCTGGATGGTGACGGCGGCGTGGACTGGGGCGCGTTCGGGACAGTTGATTTCGATCGGATCAGGCCAGCCTTCGATGTCGCCAAGTTTAAGGCGGACAAGCTTCGCGAGGAGCTTCGGGACGTCGTGATCCGGATGAGTACGGTCAGTGAACGGATCAAAGATAGGCGCAAGTACCTGGTGCTCAAACATGTTCGGATGGGGCTGCTTGAGCTCGATCAGATCGTGGATAATGACACGTATCACCTGGCAAGACACTACCTGCGGGCGCGAAGGATCAGAGAAGAAATCCGGCAGCTTGAAGAAGTTAGTCAAAGGCGGCGGCAGCGTCGGGTGGAGGCGTTCCTGGCGTCGGTCGGCGATTAAGTGGGTGTCGATGATGATCATTCAAGAAAGCATGGAGGTGGTCGAATTGAGTGCGTGACGGGCGGCGTGGGTTGCTGGAGAGATGGACGGTGATAACAGAGCGTCGAGGGCAGAGCAGGCTACGACCTGGAGACGGTGAAGTGGCTGGATGTATCGGTGAAGGGCATAGCGTATAGGGCAGCAGTAGTCGGGGACGGTTGAGGGCAGCGTACGGTGCGATGATCGATTGATGTGGAGCAGAGCGTTGGTATTGAACGGTAAGGGCGGCAGTGTAAGCGAGTGAGGTCCGGGACAGGGTGGGCGGAGGGGACAACGGCGACGAATGTACGTGGAGGTCGGTGAAGCGGAGCAGTGGCGGGAGGAGGTGGGGACAGAGGCGGTTGATAACGGTCATTTGAGTGGTGTGGTTGGTACGGCCGAGGGGGTGAGTGAAGTCCTGGATGTGGATCGGTGAAGCGGAGCGGTAGTGGGATGGGTGGGGGACAGCGGAGTTCGGTGTTGATGATGATTGTCGTAATCACGGGAGTTTAGGGTCGGATGCAGAGTTGATGGTTACGCCGGCTGGAAGTAGTTTTCGGTGCTGTCTTGACTCTCGGAGTGGCTGGCCGGCCAGGGATGCGTGTGGCGTGCTGGTAACGTAATGCGGTGGGCTCGCGGTTGCGGATAGCAGGCGGTCCGAGGATGGCGGTCGCTGAGGGCACAGAGGACAGCTTTAATCGGGTAGAGGAGGCTCATCGTGTGCTGTGAGGGTTTGGCTGAAGGAACGGTATCATCTTCGATCGCTAAGTAATAATGATGATCCTAATGTTGGTTTGAGGGGACGTACCGAGTTGATTACGCCGGCTCGAGGTGATCGTCGCTGCTGACCTGATTTAAGGAGCGGATGGCCGGCAGGTAGGGTGTCCGGTTCCCTGACAGGGTCGGTTCCGAGAGGGAATACCGAGAATGATGACGTGTGTACTCGCGTTTCATTGGAACACAGAGTCAACGAAAGCGGATACTAATCTGTGGGTGGTTGAGCACTCACCCACCAACTTAAACCAGTCGGTCTTTCGACCGTCAGCTTTAAGAGTGGGTTCGCGGGAGCGACCGTATCGATGTCATCGCCTGGAAGTGATCGGCGGATAGCCGGCGCCGAGTGAGGTGCTGGAAGGGCGAAGCTTGGGGAGCCCTGCCGAGGGGTTAGCGTGGGCGTGTCCGGTTGTCCGGACAGGCTAGGCGGCCGCGGGAGGCAAAAGGAGCACGTCAAAGGAGCATGTCCCGGGCTACGCCCGGGGTGTAGGCTGACAAGTCTAGCAATTACAAGGGTTTACGATACAGAAAGGTGTCGGACTACGGGGATATGAGTATAAATGCCACCGGTAGCCGGAGCCTGACAGACGCTTCGCTACCGAACACTGTGGCAGTCCAGGCAAGCCTCTGCCAGGAAGCGCTCGAACTCGATCTCGGCAAGAGTCAGCTCTTTGTCACCCGAGTCGGCATGCACCAGCTCGGCCGCAAGCGTGCCGATCCGGCGCGTTGCACGCTCTCTGACCGCCGAGATCAGCAGGTCTTCCAGGTCATCCATGGCCTTCACCTCCACAGCTGAGGGGCGCACTCGCTTTCTTAAATGCTTCGGTTTCGGAGCCCGGTTGCAAGCCGATTCGTATCCACCGCCTCGTGGTTACGAAAACCGCAAAGCTTTTAAACGTGACCGCATTCACTACCCCGTAGGAGCAACCTGGAGGTGGTCCAATGAACCCAATAAACGCTTACATCAGCCCCCTTTCAGCGGGGCGCTATGTACCGCACTTGTACGGCTTTCGTCAGCTACACGGCTACGAACACCCGCTTAAGCGCAGCCGCCCGCTTTCGAGCAACGCTAAGTACGCGGCTTATGACTTCTCCGTTGATGTGGCGGCAGCGCCGCACAATGACGGGCCGCAGACGGTCGAACAAGTGATCGCCCAGGGGTACTTCGCCGTACCGGATTCTGAACCCGAGATCGCAATTATCCATGACAAGAAGCGTACCGCCTGGCTGGGCCTTGACGATGTTATCGCTCAGATCCGGCAGCGCTACGACCTTCTGGAGGAGAATCTTGCGGACATCGAACAGCGCAAATGCGATGCCATCAACGCGTTATTCACGTGGGAGGTTCAGTACCGGTGGCCCTCGAGTGCAAAGGAGCAATACGTGCTCGGGAAGCGCCTACAGGCGCTTTACGCGGACCAGCGGACGGAACGGGTGGCGGCGTGGAGGGACATCGCGAGATTGAGGCAGAGCCTCCCGGAAGTCGCCCAGCAGTACCTTTCGGCGTTTCGCAAGTTGACCGTGCTCGAAGATACGCGGGGTGATGATCCGTGATCACCCGAGCACAAGAACTGTGCCGGAAGCTCCGGCCAGTTCTCGGCAGACGAATCGATCGGTTGTATTCGGCGTACTTGGCCGAAGACGCTGACGGACGGGCTGACATAGAGCAGACGTTGGAGCTTCTAGCTGCCAAGCATCTCGGTCAGAACTACGAACCTGATCGGTCTCCGTTCCCACCGCCGTCGAAGGAGTTCGCGACTTCCGGAGACGTTTCTGTCGGCAACGTCACCTACAGCGAACGCGAACTGTACCCGTTTGCGTTGAGAAGCGCACGTTTGACGGAACACGTGTTGGTCGCTGGAAGGAGCGGCTCCGGCAAGACGAACCTGACTTTCGTGCTGATGCTTGGGATAATGGACCGGAGCATCAAGGTTCTTGCGCTTGACTGGAAACGCGGCTATCGCGACCTGCTTGCGGTTCGACGCGACCTGCACATCTACACCATCGGGCGTGACGTTTCGCCGTTCCGGTTTAACCCATTGATCCCGCCACCCGGCTGCGAACCGCAAGTCTGGATCAAGTTAATCGTCGACGTCATTGCCTCCGCCTACCTCGGTGGCGAAGGCGTCATCAGCTTGCTTGTGGCCGGCATGGATCGGTTGTATCGGGAGGCAGGCGTGTTCGATCGAACGCAGACTTCCTGGCCGACGATCGAGGACCTGCTCGCCTGGCTTCGCACCGTGAAGCTCAAAGGCAGGGCTGCGATGTGGCAGGCTTCGGCGGAAAGGATCTTACTAGCGATGACATACGGCGAGTTCGCTGGCGTACTCAACACCCAGGACAACAGCCACATCCGCGAACTTCTCGATCACAACGTCATCCTCGAGATGGACGGGCTTTCAAGTTCATCTGACCGGACCATGTTCTCAGAGGCTTTGACCCTCTATCTGTACCGCTACCGTCTAGCTCAAGGGCCCCGGCAGCAGTTGACCAACGCGATCATCATCGAGGAAGCGCACAATCTGTTGCTCGCGAAACAAGCAGGCGCTCGAGAGTCGGTGCTCGAATCATCGATCCGGATGATACGCCAATATGGCATCGGTTATGTATTCGTGGATCAGTCGGCCTCGCTCCTCTCGAAGGTGGCGTTCGCGAACTCGTACGCGACGTTCGCGCTCAGCCAGAAACTCAGTGCTGACGTTCGAGCCATGTCATCCGCCATGAACCTGACTGACGAACAGAAGGCCGCACTGAGCACTTTGCCGATCGGATCAGCTGTGGTTCGGCTAGCGGATGAACATCCTGAGCCGTTCCTGGTCAAAGTGCCCCGTTGCCCGATCCGGGAAGGTTCCGTGTCCGACAGACAAATCCGGGAGCGAATGTCCGGTTGTCACAGTGATTCCACCCCGAATAGGATTCGAGGAGCGAAACCTGAGGTTATTCCGGCGATTCCACTTCAAGATAGAAAAGAAAAACCGATTCGAGAATCGGTGGAATCCCTCCCACCATCCCCCAGAGAATCAGCAACATCGGCAGCCGATACTGTTCCTG
>JASFUW010000112.1:0-12531 GCA_050050135.1 Phycisphaerae bacterium | reverse complement strand
CCAGCGAGAACATGATCAGCAAAGCCCAGATCAGCATGTCCATATCCATCACGCGTAGCTCCTGACTGTCGGCACAGGTCGGTCATCATCGACCGGTGATCGCTTGTCATTTATCGGTCATCGGCGTCGCTGACCCGCGGTCGTTTTGACGTCACGGCGACAGAACCTCGTCAAGAAACGCAGCCATCCGCTTGGTGTATTCCGGCGAGTACTCGAAGCCCGCTTCGTTGTGGCCGCCGGGTGTTTCAATGAATCGCTTCGGCTCCGCCGCGGCCTCGTACAGCTTCTTGCCCAATGAAAGGTCGATCAACCCGTCCTTGTTCCCGTGAAAAAAGAGCTTCGGGCATTCGATGTGCGGCACCTTGCCGATCGAGTCGTATCGATAGCGCAAGAGCAACCGCACGGGTATGAACGGA
The DNA here is from genome assembly GCA_050050135.1 of Phycisphaerae bacterium. GTDB lineage: Bacteria > Planctomycetota > Phycisphaerae > UBA1845 > UBA1845. The sequence goes on along the minus strand of JASFUW010000112.1, from coordinate 12,115 downwards.
AAGTGGGCCTGACCGACGTCGGCGATCTTCGTGAACGTCGATTCGACCACCAGCGCCGCCGGCTTCTTCCGCCTGGCCAGCTCGATCGCGATGGCACCACCCAACGAGCGACCGACCACGACGATCCGGTCCGGCGACTCGCCCCGCGTCTCGACCAGGTGTCGCCAGGCGGTCCCGGCGTCTTCGTACGTGCCCTCCTCACTGGGTGTTCCCTTGCTGTTGCCATAACCGCGGTAGTCGAAAATCAACACGTTCAGATCGAGGTTGTGCAGCGTTTCGATGGTGTGCAGCCGGTGCGAGATGTTGCCCGCGTTTCCGTGACAGAAGATGGCACTGGCTTTCGCCTGCGGCGCGGGAACGTACCACGCGTCGATCTCGACGCCGTCGTCGGTCACCAGCGTAAGCTGCTCGAACTTCAGTCCGACGTCAGCCGGCGTGCCTTCAAGCTTGTGTGACGGTATATACACGAACCGTCGTTGAAACAGGCTCGCCAGCAGACAGACCCCGACATAGGTCAACGCCGCAATGACAACAATACGCATGACGCGCTGCCCCAGCGTGTGTCGACGACGAATGCGCCGAACGAGTTCATCTCGGTCGATTCTGTTCCTTGCCCCGCCGTCGTCACCCGGTTCGTTCATGTTCATCACATTCCGATCGGTCGGGTCCACTGTAGCCGTCCATAACGGCGAGACAAGACCGACTCACCCGCCCCCCGCTCCCACACCCCGTAGTCGCCCCTTGCAAGGGGGGGACGGTGGCGGCCGGGCCGGCCCTGCCCGTGCGTCCAGCCAGTCATCCCTGACCGAATTCGCCGGAAAACGCGCCGGATTCGGTTAAAAGACGTGTCGTCCATCCGTCGGACTCGTGCGTCCTTACTGGTGGAAACGGACGATAATCCGAAGAGGAGACCATCATGATCACCAAACGACTATCCAAACTGGCCCTCACCGCGATCCCGGCTGCCTTCGCTTGCCTGAGCTGTGTCGAGCGGGAGGAGAAGATCCGAATCGCCCGAGACGGAGCGGTCATCATCGAGCTCGAGTACGAGGGCTCCGAGGGCGAACTCGCCACGGGGGACGCCATGCCCGCCGCAGAAAGCGGCTGGGAGGTCGAGCGTTCCGTCGAGAAGAAGAACGACGACGTCATCGTGCGGCTCGAAAGCGCGCGACGCTTCGCACCCGGCGAGACGCTGCCTAGAACCTTCGCCGCCGCCGGCGACCCCGACACCGACCTTTATTGCGACTTCCCCACCGAGGTCCGCATCGAGCGACGCCACGACGCCATCTACTACTACTTCCGACGAACCTACGCACCGCGCCGCTGGACCTACATCCAACGTTGGCACGACGAGTTCATCGACGACGACGTGAAGAAGCTCGCCGAGAAACCGGTCGCCGAGCTCACCCCCGACGAGCAGGGCCAAATGGCCGAAGCCTTCGCCGGCGTCGAGGCCTTCAAGCAGATCGAATTCTCGTCCATCGCCATCGCGGAAAGTCACCCGGAGCTTCCCGTCGAGTATGGCCTCATGGCGCGTAGGGCGCTGATCGACTACTACACCGAAGCCGGCGACAGCGGTGATCTACAGCGAGTCATGGACTTGTGCGGTAGCATGCCCGATGAAGAAACGCGCGGCGCGTGCTTCGACCGGGAAGCCGACCGCATCCTCGGCGAAGGATACGCAGCCTACATCGCCTCGCTTAAGACCGGCGCCGGGTTCAAAAAACGCGACATAGCCGCGTTCGAGCACGCCTACCAGCGGGCACAGCGTTACCACAGGATCACCGAGAAGCTCGGCGGCCACAGCTTCCAGATTTCAGTTACCATGCCCGGAGAGGTCATCGCCGACAACACCCTCAACGGCGACGTCGATTTTGACGAAGAGGCGCAGACCTCGACGGTGAAATTCGAGTTCGACGGCGAGTGGTTCCGCGACCGCCCCTGTGAACTGATCGCCGTCTCGCGTTTGGACTATCGCACACTGAAGCTATTAGAGAGCCGCGCCGATGACGACGATCGGTAACGCCTCCGGGGCCGCCTTCGAGCAGTACACCGGCGAGGTCTACGGCTGGGCCTATCGACTGCTGGGGCGTCATCATGACGCCCTGGATGTCGTTCAAGACGTCTTCCTGCGTTGGCACGCCCAATGTCGCCATGAGGTTCCGAAGCGGGCTCGCGGCTGGCTTCGACGCGTCACGCTCAACCGCGCCGTCGACCTCTGTCGACGTCGCCGGACCGATCGAGACGCGTCGGACGCGATGGTGCGGTCGGTGGATCGTCAAGACCCGTCCATCGAACGGCTCGACCAGGACGTGCTCCGTTCCGACATCGCCGCCGCGTTCGACCGATTGTCCGACGCCCAGCGAGCCGTGCTGGTCGCCAAGGTTTATGACGGAATGACGTTCGCCGAGATCGCGGCGGAACTCGACGTGGCCGTCTCGACCGCAAAGACGCACTACCTGCGGGCCGTTCAGGCGGTCCGGGATCAACTTCGGCCCCGCTGGGCCGAGGAGGCATGAGCATGAACTGCGAAGACTTCAAGGGTCTGTTGGCGGATGCACTGGGCAACGAACTACAGCCGCAGGACCGCCCCGCCTTCGACGAACACCTGGCCACCTGCGATCGGTGCCGCTGTGATTATGAAAGCTCTCGGGAGGCGCTGAACGCCATGCGCACGCTTCCGGGACCCCAACGCGTGTCGGTTCGCCGCGAAGGCGACCGACTGGTCATCGACGAGGGCGACCGCCCGGCGTTGATTCCGCCCGCTGACGGGCGAGCGACGCATCCGCCTCGATGGACGCGAAGCAGCCTATTTCGCTACGCAGCCAGTGTGTTGATCGCGTTCACCGCGGGCTACCTCGCCCACGCGATGGCGAAACCGCCGCTCCCCGACCTGGGTCAGTCGACGCTTACTGAGAAAGGCCCCGAGTTACGCCCTCCGCCCTCGCACCGGACGGTCAAGGGGGCGTTGGTCAGCGCCTACACGCGAAGCCCGGCGCGGTCCGACTTGGCCAACGCCTTCATCGCGATGGCCAAGCCCGGTCCGTGAGCGGCGGAGGGGCTTCGACGGAGCTCCGCCGAAGTCTCCGCCGTGCGCCTGTTCGCGGAGCCTCCCGCGCACCGCACGAACCGCTGACGCCATCTCATTTGGCTCGCACGGTGGCATACCCAAGGCCACGTAGGCTATGATGTCATGGGAAACGACCGGTACGCGATACGGTCAAAGCCGAGTCGCGGCTTCACCGATATCGTGAGCGGAACGCCGATCGCCGGGGGTGTGGTTCGTTGGATCGCTCGCAAACGCGGATGCATGACGTCGACGCAACAAGATATCCGTATTCGAACGATCCGCGCGTCCTGCACGATCGAAGGGGACGCGGGGTCTTGGGGCCGACCGCGACCGGACTTTCGTGCTTGCTTCTCGCGGTCGCCACATCGACGGCCGCACGTTCCGCCGAGCCCATCGTCTTTACCCAGATCCCTTTGCGTGCCGAGCCGGCGATGCGCAGCACGCCCCTCGGTCTGCCGGACGGCAGCAGAATCGTGCGCTTCGACGCGTCCCAGCCCGATAAGGGTGTCGTAAACCTGACACCGTCTTTTTCAGCCGCAGGCCGCCCCGACGTCTCCTTCGACGGAGAGCGAATCCTCTTCGTAGGCCGACGGAGCCAAGCGGACCGATTCGCCATCTGGGAAATGGGAATCGACGGCAGCAAACTAAGACAGATCGCGGACACGCCGGGAAGTGTCCACAAGGCGATCTATCTGTCGACCATTTACACCCTGGACGCGGACGAGCCCGTGTTCCAGATGGGGTTCCTTTGCGCTGCGAGTGAGATGCAGCCGGCTGCACTATACACGTGCCGTATGGATGGCACGCGGTTGCGTCGAATATCGTTCAACCCGCGTGGAGCGACCGACCCCTTCCAACTGAGCGACGGTCGGCTCCTGTTTACCCGATGGCGCCGATCCGACAGCCCGTCAATTGAGACCACCGACCTGATGGCCATTCACACGGACGGGACCGACCTGTTCGTCTTCGCAGCCGCCCACCAGCCGCCCGCGATCCGATCCATGCCCGCCGAAACCGCCGACGGGTGGATCGTCTACGTCGAGTCCGAGCCCACCAGCCCGACCGGCGGCGGGCGTCTCAAAGCGGTGAAGCGCACGCGTAGCCTCCACTCGACGCGCACGCTGGCTGACGCAACAGACGGAACCTACCACTCGCCGTCCGCCCTTTCCGATCACAGCCTGCTCGTTTCCTTCCGATCGAGCGAGGCGGCGTCCTACGGTCTCTACACGCTGGACACAGTGACAGGTATGAGGCGGTCCCAGATCTATGATGACCCGGAGTGGCACGACGTTTACGCACGACCCGTCACGCGCCGACCGATCCCCGCCGGTCGGTCCAGCGTTGTGGTCGACACGGTCGATCACGGATTGCTGTATTGCATGAACGCGTATCTTTCGGATCTCGCCTCGCCGCGCGACATCCGACCGGGTGACATCAAACGCGTTCAGGTTTTTAAGGCACTTAGCGGCGCCGCCGTTGAACACCCGATCTCCGCCGGTTCGGCACATCCGAAAGAGCTCAAAGAGGTTTTGCTTGGCGAAGCACCCGTCAGGGCGGATGGTTCGTTCGCGTTGCAGGTGCCTGCGCGAACGCCGTTGCGTCTTGCCACGCTCGATGAAAACGGGCAAACCCTGCAAGCCATGGAAACCTACCTGTGGGTGATGCCGAAAGAGGCACGCGGGTGCATCGGCTGCCACGAAGATCGCGAACTCACCCCGCCGAACCGGCACGTCGAGGCACTCCGCAAGGAGCCGCACGCGATCGGCCTGGAGCCGACTGAACGGCGTGAGCGTGTCATGGAAGAACGTTACAAACGAAACGTACCTGAAGAATGACAGTGCCCCGAATCATCACCGCGACCTTCTTGCTGCCGACGCTCTGGTCCGCGTCTGTGTGCGCCCGGGATGACAAACTGCCGCGTTTCGTCGGTCGCCGTGTCTGCCTGGAGTGTCATGACGGAAAGCACGAAGCGCCACGATGCTCGCAGAAACCTGAGGAAGCACACACCCGATCCTATGAGGCACTGAGCACGCCTCCGGCTGAGCACATCGCTCTCGTCTCCGGCGTCCCGGAAGAACCGGTCGAAAGTCGCATCTGCCTCGGCTGCCACGCCACGGGCGCCGACGTGGGCCCGCGCTGGTGGGCACCGACGTTTGACGCCACGGCAGGTGTCCAATGTGAAGCGTGCCACGGCGCCGGCAGTCTTCACGTGACCGCGCGCCGCGAAAACCAGAAGGACTATACGATCGGAGGCGTCCGCACAATTTGCCGAAGCAGCGAGGCGGAGTGCAAACACTGCCACAAGGACCGCGCCTCTCACCAGCTCGTCCTCGACCAAAACTACCGTGTCCCCGCCACCGACCGCCTCTACAAGACCCCGGTAAACCTGGCCGTATCACCCGATGGCAAGTGGCTTTACGTCGTGTGTGAGCACGGCAACAGCCTGATCATCGTGGACACCGCGGCGCGGCAGGTCGTCAGTGAGATTGCGGTGGGGAATCGTCCCCAGGACGTCGGCCTGAGCCCCGACGGTAAGATCGCCTACGTCACGAACCGTTTGAGCGACACCATGAGCGTTGTCGACACCGTCACGCGCAGCGTCGTGACCGAGCTGTCGATCGGAGACGAACCGCACGGCGTGCTCACCGACCCCTCGGGCAACCACCTGTACATTCTGAACACGCAGGACGACAGCATCTCGCTCTACGAAACAAAGGGCTTCACCGAAGTCAAACGCCTTACCGCAGGTCGAGGCCCGTGGTCAATCGCGCGCAACACCGATGGCGACAGGATCGCCGTGACCAATGTCCGTCCGAACCCCGCTCGATTTCGAGAACCACCGGTGTCCGAGGTGACGCTTCTTGACACCCGGCGAGGCGTCGTCACCGCCCGTGCCACAGTTCCAGACGCGAGCATGCTCGAGGGGATAGCCTTCATCCCGAACACGAAAATCTCCCTCTTCACGTTGTTGCGCACGAAGAATCTGGTGCCCATCACCCGCCTCGCGCAGGGTTGGACCATCACCAACGGTCTCGGTGTGGTCTGGCCCGACGGACGCGTCGATCAGGTTCTTCTCGACGAACCCAACAGCTACTTCCCGGACCCCGGCGACGTCGCCGTCAGCCCCGACGGACGCATCGCATTCGTCACCAGCGGCGGGTCGGACCAGGTCGCCGTGGTGGATGTCGAGCGGTTGCTGACCACCATTCGTACCGCATCGGACCACGACCGTCAGTGGGTTCTCCCGAATCACATGGGGATGAGCGAACGCTTCGTCGTGAAGCGACTGCGCGTCGGAACCAACCCACGCGGCATCGTCTTTTCGCCTGACGGGCGGTTCGCGTACGTCGTGAACGCGCTCGACGACTCGCTCTCGGTGATCGACGCCCGAACTCTGAGTGTCGACGGAACGATCGACCTGGGCGGTCCCTTCGAGATCACCGAGATTCGGTGGGGTGAGCAGTTGTTCCACAGCGCGGACAACGCCTTCGGCCGGCAGTTCTCGTGCAGAAGTTGCCATCCCGACGGACACATCAACGGCTTGAACCACGACATCGAAGCCGACGGCGTGGGCATCGCCCCCGTCGACAACCGCACGCTCCGAGGGATCGTCGACACCGCCCCGTTCAAGTGGGAAGGGACCAACCCCTCGCTTCGCCGTCAGTGTGGCCCGCGGCTGGCCGTCTTCTTCGCGCGGCTCGAACCGTTCGACCAGACGGAGCTCACCGCCCTCGTTCGATACATGTGCACCATCCAGCGTCCGCCGAACCGACACCGTCCGCCCCACGGGTTGACCCCGGCGCAGTATCGCGGCAAGCTCGTCTTCGAACGCACGCTTGGCGAAGACGGGAGACCCATCCCCGAAGACCGGCAGTGCGCAACCTGTCACAACGGTTCCTATTTCACCTCCCGCAAACAGGACTTCGTCGGCACCCGCATGTGGTTCGATGAACCGGTCAAGCTCGAGATTCCCGACCTCTTCGACGTGCGAGCGTTCGGCGAACTCGGCAACGCATTCATGTTCGACCTCGGCGAACGCTCCGAGCTCGACGTGCCTCACCTCAACAATATCTACGACAGCGCCCCCTACCTGCACAACGGCGCGGCTCGGACCCTCGAAGAGGTGTTCACACGCTTCAACCTGTTCGAGTGGCACGGGGACACACGGGATTTGACAAGGCGACAGTTCAACGATCTGATCGCGTATCTGAAGTCACTGTGACATGCGTACTACCCCTCCCCCCATGGACACATGCCGCTATGCTCTCGATCGCCTGCTCATCTGTGGCGTGGTTCTGGCGATCCTGGCTGCAGGCACGAGCGCGCTTGCCGACCCTTCCGTCTACTGCGACTGGCGCCTATTCACCACGCGTGACGGGCTCCCCGACGGCAGCGTCCGCACCGTCCACGTCGACGGCGAAAGCGTGTGGGTGGGAACCGACGACGGTCTTGCTCTGTACTCGGCGGGCAAATGGACGACCTGGACCGAGCAGGACGGGCTGCCCTGGCCCGCCATCTCCGCCATCGATGTCAACACCGATACCCGGGACGTCTGGCTTGGCACCTGGGGCGGAGGTCTGGTAAGATTCAGTGCCGGGCGGTTCGACGTCTTCAACCAGTTCAACAGCGGTCTTTCTGGCGACCTCGTGTTCGCCGTTGCCGCGGAGCGCCATAAGACCTGGGTATCTACGACCGGGGGGATCAGCAGCTTCGATACCCTGAGCGGTGAATGGGAGCTTCACCATCAGCGCCGGGCGGACGCGCCCGAGAAGGCGTTCGTCGCGATACTCATTGATCGTGACCGCGCAAGGTTGTACGCACCCGAGTGGTGCGGTCTTCTGCACGCGTACGATCTGAAGAACCGTCGCTGGTCGATCATCGACACCGGTTCCGGCACGAGGTCCAAACCCGCCGCCACGACCGCGCTCGCCCTCGACCGGGGCCGGCTCTGTCTGACCACCCGAACCGATCTTCTCCGAAGGCAACCCGACGGAACCTGGCAAAGCCAACCGCTGGGAACAGATGCCGACGTCAGCGCCTCTGCAACCTGCCTGGCTGCGAGTGCGACGGCGCTATGGATCGGAGGATTGAACGGGGTAACCGTCTACCCCAAGTCGCAACGGGGCACTCGACTCTTGTACCGTGCCGCCGACGCCACCGACCTCGGAACCGTCGCGCTCATCCGGGACGGGAAGGCACCAGTGTCACGCTCACTGCACTCGCCGTTCCCCGAAGGTTCGGTCCGGTCGGTGGCCGTTCAGGATCAGACGGTGTGGATCGCAACACCCGGCGGACTGGCACGAGGAACCAACCTTCGCCCTCTCAGCACGCTGCCCCCCGCTCCGCCTGCTTCGCCGGACGAACCTGCCCGGGTCCGACGCCCGGGCTCTCCGCCGACGTTGGGACCCCAGGCCGATGCCGAGACCGGAAAGCCGGGCACCGTCACGATCGCATCATTCGGACCGATCACGAAGACCATCGCTCTGCCCGGTGCTCCACCTGGCAGCCAGCTCTCGCGACCCGTGCCCGATTCGCTCGCCATCCAGATCGCGACCGAGCAAGCCAACCGAGTGGGCGGTTTCCGGGGAGAAGCGGAGTTCGACGTCGACTACGGCTCGTTCGGGTACATCCGGTACGCGTGGGGCCTGCCCGAGGACGACCTCGCCCTGTTCGCCCGCGAGCGGGTACCGGGCATCGTCGCCGTGATCCGCCCACAGGACCGGGTATCCACCGCCGTCGCGTCAAGAATGGAACTGCCCATAGTCAACGCCTCCGGCGCGATACCAACGGCCGAAGAGGAGGCGGCAGCCTGGATCTTCCGGTGCCGGGCGCATGACCCTCGACACCATCACCTCTTGATCGAGCACCTTACCAAAACGCTCGGGCACACACGTTTTGCCGTGCTGCGTACCGGCAGCCCTTTGGGCCGCGAGCACCTCGATCTTTGGACACACTATGTCAAGACGTCGCCGAACGCGGCCGTTCAGCTCGTCGCCGAACTCGAGTGCGATCCCGAGTCCACTACGCTTCTTGCCGTCCTGGACCGTGCTCGGCGCGCCGACCCCCAGGTCGTTCTGACCTGGACCGACGTGTCGAATTCCCTCGAAATCCTCCGGACCATGCGAGAACGCGGGATGGATCAGCTCTTCGTCGGAAGCGACAGAATCGTGTGCGATAAGTTCGCCCGGTCAGCCGGTTCATCTGCCGGCTCGGTTATGGCTCCGTACCCCTGCCCGCATCGCCGCAACCCGGACGAGGTTCAACGCTTCATCGACGTGTATACCCGGCAACGTTCAACCGCGCAGCAACACCTGCCGCCCGACGCACACGCCCAACGAACCTACGACGCCGCCCGTCACCTCATGTTTGCGATCAGTCTCGGCCACTTGGATCCCGCGTCCGTCCGCGAGGTCCTGGTAAGCTTGGACCATTCGAGTATCTCGACTCTACGGAACGGCAACTGGGACCGGGTTACCCCTTGATGGGGCAAACAGGAAACTGAACCGCGACCGCGGGTGAGACGTGATCCCCGCGCGCCGGCAGAGCGTCGAACCCGGCCAACGCCGATTTCAGCCTGCGAGGGGCCTTTTTTCGCTCGCCCACGTTGCCGAGGGACGGTTCTCGCCCGTGCGCGCGGTCCTGGCACACCTCGCCGTGCCGACCGACGGACCGCCACGTTCGCCCCCGAGGTGTTGCCGTCCGCCAAAAAAAGGTCTATACGTGCACTTTGTCTGCGGGTAAACTGATAAACAGCTTAACGGGCTAAATCGGGCTGAAATTGGAGAACCATTGTGACTGCGAAGAAACCGCTCCCCGCTCAATCTGTGGATGAATTGCTCAAGTCCATGTTGGTGTTCGCGCGCACCGTGGAGCACGTCCTCGAGGTGCGCACCGTTCGCGAGGCCGTAAACATGACTCTGTCCCCCTCGAAGGTGCAGATCATACGCTTACTCGGACAGAAGACGTCTCAGACCTCGACCCAGATCGCTCGCTTCCTCGGCGTCAGCAAACCGGCGGTAAGCCAGATCATCGACTCGATGGTGCGAGCCAAGATGGTGACACGCAAGCCGGCCACCGCCGATCGGCGCGAGGTTCACCTCCGCTTGACCAAGAAGGGTCGAGATATGTACCAGGCCATTCGACGTGAGCAAAGACACTGCGTCCGCAACACGGTGCGGTTCACGCCGCGGACGGAGATCAAGCGATGGGTCGACGCACTTGGTACGATGGCACAGGCCGTCGGCCGCGCGGAAGAGGCCTACCTGCAATTCTGCGCCCAGTGCGGTTCCCATGCCGACGACTCCTGTGTCCTCGTGGGCGGGAAATCGAAGTGCCTGTTCACGCAGTACACCGAGAAAGCCGCCAAGCGTAAGAAAGCCGCGTCGAAGCGCTAGATCCGAGGCAGCGCCGGCCTCAGTGTCCACATCCCTGCCGCCGAGCAGGTGGCGTATGCGCGCACCGGAGAACACCCCCGGCAGGTCGTTGTTCGAAACGGCGTTCGCACCGTCCCCCCACGTCAACCCCGGATCGGCCTATCCGACCACATCGCGCATCGCATACAGACCGGGAGGCTTGTCCACGATCCACGCCGCGGCCCGCAACGCACCCGCGGCGAATGTGTCGCGCGAATGCACGTTATGACGGAGCGTGACCGTTTCGCCCGGGCCGGCAAAGTGAATCTCGTGCCACCCGATGCCGTCACCCATTCGAACCGCGTGCACGCCGATCTGGCGCGGTGGCCTGACGCCTGTGTGACCGTGGCGCCCGAAGACAACATCGCCGTCCATCGATCGACCGGTCGCCGCCGCGATCTCCTCGACGAGCGTCAGGGCCGTGCCGCTCGGAGCGTCGACCTTGCGCCTGTGGTGCGACTCGACCAGTTCGATGTCGTACGGCTCGCCCAACGCCTCTGCGAGCATGCCGACGAAACGAAGAAGTGCCTCGATGCCCAGGCTGAAATTCGACGCCCTCAGGATCGGTATCTCGCGGGAGACCGCCCTGATCCGTGCCAGTTGCTTCTCGTCATGACCCGTCGCACCGGTGACCAGCGGGATGCCCCGGTCACGGCACACCTCGAGCCACGCCATCGTTCCCTCAGCGACCGCGAAGTCGATGAGCACATCGCATTCGCGCTCGAGACGTTCGGTGACCTCGATGCTCCGATCGCCCACGCGCACCGTCGAACCCACCGTCGGACACGCAGGCTTGGCCAGCGCACCGACCACCTCGAAACGCACATCCCGCAACGCCATCTCGACAACGCACCGACCCGTCCTTCCCGTAGCTCCGATGACGCCAAGTCGGATCATGGTGAATGTCCCCTGCACAATACACAATGCGACGCACCATATTCGCGCGGCGAGCCGCGGCGTGCAAGCGAGCCGGCGGCCGTCGATTGGAGTTCGAGTCGGGCGAAGTCGCTCTTACCCTCCGGCTGATCCGCCTCCGAACGGTTCGCTGGAATCGGAACCGGAATCAGAGGTGGTTCGTTGTCGCTCGGTCTCGCGTTCGAGGATCCGGCGTTCACTGGCAGAGAGCGATCCGATTCCGGTTTCGGATATCTTCCGGAGAATGCGTTCGACCTCTCGTTCGTGCAGCGCGCGGCGGAGGCGTTCGCGCTCGGCCTTCGCAGCCGCCCGCCTCGCCCGACGACGTTCAAGGTAGCCCGGTTGGCGCTCCTTGGTCTCGTTTCGCTCGAGCGACGTGTAGCCCTGCGAGAAATCGTAGCCGAACTCGCCGCCGACGAAAGCGCCACCCTCCCGGACCAGGCGCCGGGTCTGCCAGCAAGTGAGGTATCCGAATATGGCGATCATCAGCACCAGCCAGCTCTCCTGAAGGAAAATGCCGACAAGCCCGATACAGATCGCTCCGACCATCCCGGTGCCCGTCGCGATCAGCATGGAGCTCTCATACCCCTTCCGAGGCCAAAGCGCCGCTTGGACGATCCGGCCGCCGTCGAACGGGAAGATCGGCAGGAGGTTGATGAGCAGAAGGAAGTAACTCAGACCATAGAACCGCATGATCCAATGCTGCGCCGCATTCGCA
>JASFUW010000111.1:0-12555 GCA_050050135.1 Phycisphaerae bacterium | reverse complement strand
GACGTTTTCAAGTAGGTGTTCGTCGGGCCTGTCAGAGTTGTGTAGGCTTCGTTGCTTTTAAATACGAGCGGCTTACGCATCCCACCAGCTTCCCGCTTGCGTCTGAACGTGTCTTCCGAGAAGTACTGATACGTACCGTAGCCCCCCAGCAAGTCCGGCACGCCGAGCCCGCTCAGGCAATGGACATGTCCATGACGGGAGGGACTCGGTGGATAGTTGGATGGAATGTCGTAAATCCAACAAGGGATCGCGGCTTCGTCGAGATAGTCCCAGAACGGCGTGCCCATTCGACGCAGGACCGTCTCGGTAGGTTGGTGGTCGAACGGCCAGAAAGTCAGTGGAATCGTGTAATCTCCGAGGTCCCATCCTTCTCCACCGTACACGGTCTCTGCCGCGGCGTAAAACGGCAGGCATTGTTCCTTCGGATCGCGATGAATGAAGTCGAAGATGCCATGTACGCCAGGACCCGACCCCGTAATGAAGTTCGCCCAAGCGACCGGACTCTGTGGCGGAACGCTTGAACCGAGTCGGCGATAGCCGCCGCGATCGCGCATCCGCGCAAGGTGGGGCAGTTCGCCCCTCGCCATCATCCGCTCGCACAAACGGGGGTCCATCCCGTCCACCCCAAGGATGATCACTTTTCTCCCTGCGGCGCGCGACTGACGACCGGTTTTGAAGCCTAACGTGAGATCCTTGCAGCCGACACCGCAAAGAAGGCCGGTGGAAAGGCCGGCCCCGCCCGCGATCTGGATAAACCGCCGTCGAGTAACGCCATCGCACCTTGCTGGCATCCTCTACTCCCGTCAGTGGAATCCGCAACGTTTCGTGGTTGTTTCGGGATCGCCACCAAGAACAACACCACACCGAACGCGCAGGTACCATCGCGTAAGCTGATGCATGAACTGGCGGAGCATCCTCGCCCGCTGGCGAAGCAGCCGCGTACTTCTTTTGGCAGAACCTTCGGGTCCGCGCCCCGAGACTCGCGTTGACATCGTGGATGGTCCGTGTGTTGAAGCCTGAGGCCTTGTGCCCTTTGCCTCCACCATTGGGAGAGCAAGCGGAATCAGCCGACGCGCCGCGAGCGCCCTACGCACCGATCCTCTTTAATCCCAACCAGGGCAGACACAAACGCATCGGCACTGGCCGCGTACCACCCGAGTAGGTGCGGGGGAGATCTATGGATCAGCAGGTACCCACAAGTTCCGTACCGTGCTCCGCTCGCGGCGTCGCCGACCGCGTAGGAAGTTATCGCCCGTACTCCGAACCGACCGCACATCTGATACTCGCCATCAGATAGCGGTCCGCGTCGTTCACGGCGAGAAGTCGCATGCACACCTCGTTCGAAACCAAGGCTCTCGCCCGATGCAAGAGGAGCAAGGTACGGGCCAGCACGGTCGCTTCTCGGGCCGTCCTCGTAACCCGCGAGCAGCAAAGGACTTACCGGCGCAGCCTACGGTCGCCGGCGGCGGACGAGTGGTGCAGCCTGCAACAGTTGTTCACTGCGACGTAGCGCAGACTGCGCTTCCGTTTTGGCTGGAGGGGCGGGGGCTACAATCCCTTCCCCGACCGTGCCTTCGGGACGCAGGTCCAAGTGATGCATGTCCAGCATCTCACCTTCTCGACGGCGACAAAGTCGACCGGGGACCTCGCGGTATTCCATGACGCGTCAGATCGACCCTGTCTTGTATCGCGCCGAGTGGTCGATATGCATCTTCTTGCTTTCCTGCCATTGTGCCTTGCCGGCGGCGTTGATCTTCCTACTGAGTGTGCGGCCCAGTATTGCAATCGCGACAAACTCAGCAGGTACCGCTGCATCACCAGACCTTGGTCAGGTCGCGCGATAACGAGCAGGCACAGAGCCCAGCGGCCTAAAGTCGACAATCGGATGCCCCATTGCATTCTGCGCGGCTCACGCTTCTGAGGCTATTGCAGGGTGCAGGTTCAGGCGTGCAACAAGCCGAGACGCGGATCGCCGTAAGATCCTTATTCACAGACAGTTAAGGGGCCGCCCCGTACCTGCCCACGGTTCGGAGTCGCTCTTGCCACTGATCTATCTGGGCGAACGGGGTCCGACACCGAACGCCAGGGGTCTCCAGCGGTTCGGCCACGCGAGGGATGGTCGCACTCGCCCCAACCGGCGTGGGTGGATCGGAAAGGCGGTGGCTGCAAGAGGGCAGCGGACGTGAGTCCGTCATCACCGTCGAAGAAAGGAGGCATTCAGAGAAATGCGAGGCAGAGAGGTAAGTGGACCGATGCGCCTCGGGCAGATAACGGAAAGGGGCGCCCGCGAGTGTACCGGGTCTGCCGTCCCCGACCGTGCGAACCCGACACCAGAGCAAGACCAGACCGCTGGATGGCGCCACCCGTATTTTCCCGAGGGCCTTCCGTACGACACAACCGGCTCCGGCATCGGTTCGGACCCGGCAACCTCTTCGGCTGTTCAAGTCCGCGCGTTGAAGGCCCGGGTCGAATACGTTGAAGGCATTCTGCGGAAAATCAGAGAACAGATCGCGAAACTCGAGGCGGCCGGGGAAGAACCGGCTTGACCATGCCGCAAGTCGACGGCTCAGGATCGTTGCCGTCGAGCTGACTCGGAAGGCGTGGAGACGCTCGTATGTTTGCGGACGATGGCCACGACAGACTGCGGTTCCGGCTAAACGACGATGACGGCCTTCTTAGATTTGTGGACTTCGAAATCCTAAGCGCTCTCAGGTGCCGGGGCATTGAGGAAACGCTGCGCGAATACCTGGTTGGCCGTTCTCTGGCAGATGTTGATTTGAGCTGCTTGCGGCGCCTGATCTGTCCGGGCCACGGGGAATGTGTGGAGGCGGTGATTCGGGAAGTGCAGAAACACCAACACTTGTTCGTTCGAAATCATGAGAATCCATCCTCGATATGCTCGAAAACATCCGCCACGAACTGAAGACCCATGCGCCCTTTACGGCATTCGGTGCTTTGACCGGCATCGGCATAATGGGTGCGATCGTCTATGGTGAAATACCTTCCTCCACATCCAGTGCGCTATTCTGGGCTTTCCATCCTTTGCATGTGTTGCTTAGCGCGCTGGTCACAACTGCGCTGTATCGTCTTCACGGGCAACGAGGGCTTGGAGGGACCATCCTTGTCGGATACTTGGGCTCTGTCGGTATCGCCACCGTGAGTGACTCGATCATTCCCTACGTTTCAGAAGCCTTGCTCGAATTGCCCAACAAGGGCATACACCTCGGTTTCATTGAAAAATGGTGGTTGGTCAACCCCCTGGCGTTGACCGGAATCGTCATCGCCTGCTTCTATCCCCGAACGAAGCTTCCGCATGCCGGGCACGTCCTGCTGAGTACGTGGGCCTCGTTGTTCCACATGATGATGGCGATCGGAGAACGCGTGGATACGCTGACCGTAGGATTGCTCGCCGTTTTCCTTTTTCTGGCGGTTTGGGTCCCCTGTTGTACCAGTGACATCGTATTCCCCCTGCTTTTCTCGAGCGGTCGAGCAGGGTTGGCGTCTCGCGAAACGGCTCATTCCGAATCGGCTAGGACGCAAATGTCATGAAGATCGCCGTGGCGAGCGGAAAGGGCGGTACCGGCAAGACAACCGTGGCCACCAATCTGGCATACGTTGCCTCAAGCAACGGCGGAGGAGTTGCGTATCTGGACTGCGACGTGGAAGAGCCCAACGGTCATATCTTCTTGAAACCGAGGATTACACATCGTGAGCCGGTTGAGATTCTAGTCCCCCGGGTGGATGAGGACAAATGCAGCCGGTGCGGAAGATGCGCGGAGATCTGCCGATTCAGTGCAATCGTTCTGGCCGGGAAGAGGATCTTGGTCTTTCCGGAGCTTTGCCATGCCTGTGGCGGCTGCCGGCTTGTCTGTCCGGAGGATGCCATCACCGAGGTCCCCCGCAAAATGGGGACGTTGGAGAGTGGGCTGGCCGGGGCGATCCATTTCGTTCAGGGGACGTTGAGCGTCGGGGAGGCCATGAGCCCACCGTTAATCCGAGCCGTCAAAGCGGCCGCGCCAACGACGGACCTGATCATCATGGATGCCCCGCCGGGAACCTCCTGTCCGGCCATCGAAAGCATACGCGACTGCGATTTCGTACTTCTCGTGACAGAGCCAACGCCATTCGGCTTGAACGATCTGAAACTCGCCGTGGAGATGGTCCGTGCCTTGCGAAAGCCCTTTGGAGTTGTCATCAATCGGGCGGGAACTGGCGATCGTGCAGTGTATGGCTACTGTGCCGAGCAGGGCGTCAGAGTTCTAACAGAGCTTCCGGATGACCGGAACATTGCCGAGGCGTATTCGCGTGGCGAGGTGGTCTGCGATGTCCTGCCGAGCCACCGCTCACTATTTGAACAGTTGTTGAAGGATGTCGCTTCATGAGAGAATTGGTCGTAGTCAGCGGCAAAGGCGGAACAGGAAAGACGTCGATTGTAGCTTCGTTTGCTGCTCTGGCCGACAGATGTGTGGTAGCAGACGCGGACGTCGACGCGTCCGACCTGCATCTAGTTCTCGAGCCGACGATCATCCACCGAGAGAATTTCTCCGGAGGTTCCCGGGCAACCATCATGTCAGAACACTGTGCCGGCTGCGGCACGTGCGAAGAAATTTGCCGGTTCGACGCCGTCTCGCACAATGGGGCAGGTGACGACAGAGTGGATAATACCTATCGCATAGATCCCATAGCGTGTGAAGGATGTGGAGTCTGCGCGTACTTTTGCCCGGAGAAAGCCATCGCGTTTGCACCGGTGGTTAATGGACAGCTATTCGTATCCGAGACTCGTTGCGGGCCGATGGTTCACGCCAAACTCGGCATTGCCGAGGAGAATTCCGGCAAACTGGTCAGCCTGGTCCGCGCACGAGCGAAGAAGATCGGCGAAGAGCGGGGGCTGGACTTGATACTGATCGATGGTTCACCGGGCATCGGATGTCCTGTGATCTCGTCGATTACCGGCGCCGACCGCGTGCTTGTCGTGACCGAACCTACACTGAGCGCGTTGCACGACCTTAGGCGCGTATCCGATCTTACAAGGCACTTCGGTATCGAAACGCAAGTCTGTGTCAACAAGTGGGATCTGAATCGAAGCATGACAACAAAGATCGAACTCGAGTCTCGCCAGCGTGGCCTGCGAGTGGTCGGGCGCGTCCGGTACGATGAGGGCGTAACCAGGGCCCAGATACGTGCACGGACGATCGTTGAGCACGAATGCAACGCCGCCGCTGACCTTCATGGCCTTTGGATGAATCTGCGACATCCTGGAGACAAGCATGGCGTCCGGCTTTGAATACTCTGCACTAGCAAGCGATCACGCTCAGAACCCCCGCAATGTCGGACCTCTGGATCCCTGCGACGGGCATGCGCGCGTCACCGGCCCCTGCGGCGATACTGTGGAGGTCTGGCTCCAGGTCCACGACGGACGGATTCGGCAGGCAAACTTCATGACGGACGGGTGCGGATCATCGGCAGCCTGTGGAAGCATTGCGACGGAATGGGCCAGGGGCAGGACCGTCGAGCAGGCTTCCCGCATCCGGCAGAAGCACGTACTCGATGCGCTCGGAGGGTTTCCGGAGGAGGTCCGGCACTGCGCGCTGCTGGCCGCCGACACCCTTCGCGCTGCGTGCGGAGACTTCACCAAGGGCCGTCGGCCAAAGCAGGAGGACAGCAAGATGACGGCAAGTTCATGCGGCAGTTGTGATCAGGATTCGTGCTCCGCCACACAACGCCGTAACGACGAGTCCGAACAGGAATTCATCGAAAGGCAGGAGCTGGAACGGCGCCTCTGTCTCGTCCGGCACAAGTTGCTGGTCCTATCCGGCAAAGGCGGCGTGGGCAAGAGCACGGTCGCTGCCAACCTGGCGGTATCGCTCGCCCAGGCCGGCAAGGCCGTCGGCCTACTGGACATCGACATCCACGGCCCGAGCATCCCGAAACTATTGGGACTGGAGGGTCGGCAGATCCGCGGGTCCGACGACGCGATGCTGCCGGTGAGGGTGAACGACAATCTGGCCGTCATGTCCATGGGATTTCTGGTGGGCAACGAGAAGACGCCGGTCATCTGGCGAGGGCCTATGAAGCACGGCGTGATCCGCCAGTTCCTCGAGGACGTGGCGTGGGGAGAGTTGGACTATCTGGTCGTGGATTCGCCTCCAGGTACGGGCGACGAGCCCATGTCGATCGCCCAACTCGTCGGCTCGCCGGCCGGCGCTGTGATCGTTACGACTCCGCAGGACGTAGCCATCGCGGATGTGCGTCGTTGCGTGTCATTCTGCAATACCCTGTCCCTGCCGGTAGTCGGAATCGTGGAGAACATGAGCGGCTACGTCTGCCCCAAGTGTGGAGAGAAGATCGATCTCTTTAAGAGTGGCGGCGGTAAGGTCCTGGCTGAGGTGACGGGTGTGCCTTTTCTGGGTGACATTCCGATCGACCCGCAGATCGTTACCTCAGGAGACTCCGGCCGACCCTTCGTCTCCACGCAGCGGCAAACTTCGGCCGGCCACGCTTTCGCCCATATTGTCCAGTCGATCTGCGTACAGTTGGGAGAAGATGAGGCGGTTGTCAAAACCAACAGCATACTCCAGGAGACTCGTCTATGAAGATTGCGATTCCAGTAGCAGACGGATGCCTGTGTGCCCACTTCGGGCATTGCGAGGCGTTTGCCATCGTCGAGACCGATCATCAACACAGAGAGATTGCCGGCGAGTCCGTGCACAAGGCGCCACCGCATGAACCGGGACTGCTGCCTCGTTGGCTGCACGGACTAGGTGCCGATGTGATCATCGCAGGCGGCATGGGCCAGCGAGCGCAGCAACTGTTCGAACAGAGCGGCATTACAGTCGTCGTCGGCGCACCGGCTGATACCCCTGTACGGCTGGCCGCTGCGTACATGGCCGGGACGTTGCAGGCAGGAGAGAATCTCTGTGATCACTGAGTCTGACCAGACGGAGCTACGGGGAACGCGAGCACGAGCCCATTCGAACTGCGTGGTGTGCAGCACCGGGAATACCCGAGGCCTGCATCTCGAGTTCGCGGCGTCTGACGATGGTGGAGTGCAGGCACACTTCCGTTGCGACAAGGCGTTCGAGGGTTACGTGGGAATGTTGCACGGCGGCGTAATCGCATCGCTTTTGAACGGCGCGATGACGAACTGCATGTTCGCCTACGGAATTCCGGCAATCACGGCGGAATTGAATGTTCGCTTTCGACACCCCGTGGCGATCGGCAAGACTGCAGTTGTGCGGGCCTGGATCGAGCGATCTTCACGTTCCCTCCACGTCTTGCGAGCGGAGGTCGTGCAAGATGAGCAGGTCCGAGCCGCAGCCCGCGGGAAATTCCTGGAACAGCATCGGCAGGTGGATTACGGAGGGCTGCTCTGATGGGAAGTGCCGTGCGCATCACCGTACTTGTCGAGAACAGTGTACATCGGCGCGAACTGCTCGCGGAACACGGCGTGGCGTTCTGGATCGAAATCCGTGGGTGTCGCGTGCTCTTCGACACCGGCCAAGGCATGGTGCTCTCGGGCAACGCCCACAAGTCTGGGGTGGATTTGAGGTTGACCGATGCCGTCGTGCTCAGTCACGGCCATTACGACCATACGGGCGGAGTGGAATTCGTGCTGCGAGTCGCGCGTCATGCTCGAATCTACGCCCATCCGGCAGCCCTGCTGCCAAAGTACGCCCGGACCGATGACGCAGCAAGCCGCGACATCGGCATGCCTAAGTCGGCAAGAGAGGCGATTGATAGACGAAGGGAAGAGTCTATCGAAACCCCCCGGCCGACCGAGGTCTGCAAGGGACTCGTCGTGACTGGCGAGATCCCTCGTCAGACGGAATACGAGGATACCGGAGGGCCATTCTTCACCGATCCGGAACTCCGAGTTCCGGATCCCCTCCTGGACGATCAGGCACTGTTTTTCGACAGCCTACTCGGAACCGTTGTAATTCTCGGCTGCGCTCATGCTGGAATAGTAAACACGCTTCAACACATTCACCAACTGACAAACGGCAGACCGATTCACGCCGTGATGGGTGGCATGCATCTCGCGACGGCATCACGCCAGCGCATCGACCGGACGATCGGTGGTCTTCGACAGTTCAACGTCGAACGTCTTGGCCCCGCGCACTGCACGGGGCTGAAGGCAACCGCAGAGCTATGGAACGCATTCCCCGGAAGATGTTTCCCCTGTGGGACCGGCACCACGATAGAGTTCAAGGTCGCGTAGGCGGCGACTGGTCGCTGGTTCATAGACGAAAGTGACCAACAGATGAGCACAGGGAGTGAAACGTTCGCTGGGAAATCATCAGCCTTTGCGGGAGCCGACGAGATTCAACGCTCGTCCGTCATTCCCGTGCTTCGCCGAGCGTGAGCTCTGACAACAACGTGCCTTATGGCGTGCACAACGGTTGCAGGGCGAACTCCTCGACAGCGCCTCCGATCACGTGAACGGCACTCCTGGTGCAGATAACCGGCCCGGAGAGTTCTTACCCGCACAACGCCGTACCTTCGCCATGGCGGAGCGTAACGGGCTTCCTTGCACGACGGCACAGCCGACCGCTATAACCCTCGCTACCCTCAGTCTAGCGCGCCAATCGCTTGGCGGCCATTTGAATCCGTCGTGTTTTGGGGAAGGGGCGCAGCGGCAGGCTTGATGGCCTCGTTGGCGGCTGCGACGCACTTACGGCACGGCATTGCTTTAGAAGCAACCGGAAAGCCCTATGGTCGTTGGAGCTTCTGAATCGACGCAGCAAGGACAACACATTCGCCTTCCGCAAAGCCGTCGAGGACGCTCAAGACTGTTACCTTCCTGGCTTCAACGGGTAAATCGGCCTGTACCGAGCGCACGGCTACCGTTGGCAGTTCGATAGCCGAGATGGTCGTCTCCTGATACGCCAGCGGCGCAGCCGTCTTCCCCAGCGTTACCCGCCGGAACTCGCCCGCGAGTCGAATGGATGTCGCATCACCCCGCTCCTCGTCCGCGCCGACCAGCATCGAGAGCTCGAATCCGTCTTGGACGCTCGCCGTCTCGGGATCATAGGCTGTCGCGCCTGTACCTACGATCGCGGCCAGGTCGGAGAGGTACGTATGGCGTGTCACCACAGCCACCGGGGTCGGGGTCCGGCGCGTGACCACCAGTTGGTGTCGATGCGGCAACTCCGGTAGGGCAATCTTGTCGGCGACCGAAGGAGCCGTCGAACTTGACGTCGTAAACCACACGAGCTCCACCTCGTATCGCTCGGCATACAAGTCGCGAACGCGTGACACCAGCTCCTGAATCTCGGCATGCTGGTCGTCCTCGGCCTCGACCCCGTACACTCCGGCGAGAAGCGACGTATAGGTGACACTCAGAGCATCGCAAATCCGTCCCACGAGCTCCTCGACGCTGGCCGCGGGATCCGGAACCGATGGACATACAGGCGCAGTCTTCGGCTCGCCAAAATCGAACATCTGATCATCGTCGTCAACGGCAGGCGAGGGTGTCGGAGGGGCCTTCGGTGGAATCAGCCCGATCAGGTCCCGAAGATCATAGACCTTCCAGGAGACCTCTGCCGAAGCCGTCGCGGCTGTCCAAAGTGATGCCGTAATGGCAAGTAACATCGGCCATTGGCGAAGCAATGATAGTGGCATTTCTGCTCTCCTTTCTTGAGCTTGTTAGAGGACTCCGCGACGCGGTCAGCTCGGCGCCGATCGCCATGCGGCCGATGGCGCGACGAGCCTGTAGCTGCGCAACCAGAGTCGCAGGTCCGGTTCGTTAGCCAGTGCGGTCGTCAGTCGCCGCAGGGCATCGACGACCTCCGGATCACCGGACAGCAGCCGCAGCCGGGTAAACGCGACGGGGCGAAGCCTCGGCTCACGGGCCCATTCACCGCAAACGGCCAGTTGTTCGGACGGCGCAAGAAGGTCAAGTATTTGCTCCGCGGCCGATGCGGAACGAAGTAGCTCACCCATATACCGGTACGCAGCGACACGCTGGTCTTCCGTAGATGCTTCCAGGAGCCGCAGCGTCTCCTGCAGCCGTCCAGCACGCAAGGTTTGATCGACCCGAGCGATGAGAGTGCGATTATCTATCCTGCTGGAGGCGAGCGACACTCCGCCACTTCGCGGTGTGGCTCCGCGCGGATCCGTCGCGCTACGCGGGACCGGAAGGGACAGGACAACGCGGATGGGCTCATAGTCCAGGGCAGCCGGCGCGGGCAGCGGCTCATGCGGCGTACACGCGGCAAGACGGGTCCGACGCGACGAGGATTGCGAAACGGCGTACCAGACCACCGCCGGTATTACGCTGATGATGATGGTGGCCGCTGCCAGCCCGATTAATGACGGCCGTCGCCATGTGACGCAGTAGGCTTGCCGATTCGGTTCCTCGGCTCCGAGCGCGGCTCGGATCGCGTCATCCACGCGGTAGACCGTTGCGAGTCGATCGCGCAACGTTGGGTCTTCGCGAAGGGCCTCGCTGAGCTCCTCGCGTTGCCCGCTGTCGAGTTCCTCGTCGTGGAAGAGCTCGAGGTCTCCCGTTGTCCCGTCATTCGGTCTTGCCTTCATAACGCTTCCCCCAGAGCCCGGCGCACCTGCTTCCTTGCAAGATGCAGATTGGCCCGAACCGTCTGGACCGGACAGTCCAATACGTCCGCAATCTCCCGGTAGTCGAGCTCCTCGATACATCGCAGCACAACGACGGCTCGTTGCCTCGGCGGGAGAAGCTCGATCGCGTGCTGCACGCGTGCGTGCTGGTCGGCCTCGGATACTCGATCGGAATCCACGTGCCACCGAGGGCGTGTCAAGCTCCATCGAGCAACACGTTGAAGCCGCCGGCGCACGGCCCGTTGCTGATCGAGCCACACCCGGACCATCGTGCGCCGGGCATAGGCCGTGTGCTTGACGCGATCCGGCTCCTTTGACAACAGCGCGGCAAAGGTTTGCTGCGTCAGGTCGTCTGCGTCGCTTCTCGACCTCGCCAGGGCATACGCGGTCCTCCACAAACGCGCTCTGACCGCAGCCCAATCCGGGTTGGCTCGCGTCTCACCGGGATGCGTTATTCGCACTGCCTGTCCCATCACTGAATCTTAGACGCCGCGAGACGAGTTTTATCAAGCCCGATTCTGGGATTCGGGGGTACAAAGCGAACGCCCTTTCCGGAGGCTCCCCAGGAGCCTGAGCGTCGGGCGCATGAGAAAAGCTGGGCGCATACCTACCGCCTGCGTGGATAGCCTTGTCGATGACGTAGCTGGCTATGAACTGGTTTGCCGGGACCCGCCATGTCGCATTCGCGCGTGCGCTCGCGTCCGGCGACGCCCGGCGCGCCGGGATCGACGAGCTGTTCACGGTCTGCATTGCCGACAAGGGCGACAGGTACGCTCACCAGGGCGAGTCCCGACGCGGTCCGGACAAACCAGAGCCGGCCGCCATGGGTAACCCAGGCACGGAGGTGTGCTTCGGCCCCGCGACCTGCCCGCAGGAATTGAGCACGAAGCGAACGATCGGAGGGGCCAACTGGAACGTCATCGGCCTGACCGACCTCGGTCGTCCGACGTGCACCCGGGGGCGACCCGGGACCACCACGATCTGACGTTGTATCGAATGCTATGCCACCACGGCTTCGACCGTTTCAGGCGTGTCGGCGTCTTGTTGACGCACCGCGTCGAACCGCTCCTTGCAGCGTAAGAACGCTTCGACGATGGCCGGATCGAAGTGGCTGCCCGAGTCGCCGCGAATGATCGCGACCGCCTGTTCGTGCGATTTTGCCTTCTTGTACCGGCGTCGACTCGTGATGGCATCGTAGGCGTCGACCAGCGCAATGATACGCGCGGACAGCGGGATGTCTTGGCCTTTGTGGCGCTGCGGGTATCCCGTTCCGTCGTACCGCTCGTGGTGCCCGTGTGCGATCTCGATGCACATCTCGAGCAACGGATTGGGACAATCCGGATCAACCGCGCGAGACAGCACCCGCCGCCCGATGTCGGTGTGCGTCTTCATGATCTGGAATTCCTCGTCCGTCAGGGCACCCGGCTTCGTGAGGATGTCGTCGGGGATGCCGACCTTGCCGATGTCGTGCATGGGCGCCGCTTGAACGAGGCGATCCACGAAGTCCGGCGTGACATCCGTCGCATAGGGCCCTCCCTTCTGTAGCTCGGTGCCGAGTATCCGTGCCATCTTCGTGACCCGCTCGATGTGAAGCGTCGTCTCTTCGTCGCGGAACTCAGCCAGATGACCCACGGTCTGTAGCAGGATTCGGACGGACTCCCGCAGACGTCTGCGGCGAACCACGCTGTCGAGGGCGATCGCCGTCGCGCCTGCGACGGACCGAACGCACTCGATCTCCTCTTCGGAGAAGGGCGAGTCGTCCGATTTGTCCGTGACGTTGAGCACGCCGACGATGCCGTCCGGCGTTTCCAGTGATGTCGAGACGAGCGGCGTACACACGAACGAATCACGATCGTACCCGCGTTCGTCGCTGCGCCCGGTGCTGTACGCTTTGGCGGCCAGCGTCTTCCCGCTTGCGAACACCTGCCCGGTGATCCCCGCCACGTCTTTGACACGAATCCGACCCGCCCGCTTCGGGTC